>DAOTVS010000001.1:0-27261 GCA_034436375.1 Anaerolineae bacterium
CAATACGTGAGCGCCAACCCCAGGCCCTTCTCTTTAAAGCAAATGATGCTGCCGGACGGGGCAAGGGCCAGGTCAGGCCCGGCGGCGCAGCCCGTGCACGCTCAGCGCCAAGCCGCCCAGCGCCAGGCCGAGCAGCGGCAGCGAAGGCCAGAGCTGCAACCCGGTCTGCGCGAGGCGTTCAGGCAGTGCAAACGTGGGCGTCGGGGCAGGCGTAGTTTCCGCCTCCGCACCGGCCGGTGATTGGCTGGTAGAGCCAGCCAGGGCTGTCGGCGACACGCTGGGCAGCGCCGTATCTGTGGGCGCCACGGTGGCGGTGGGCGGAATTGCGGGCGTTGGGCTGGCGCTGGGCAGCGCTGTGCGGGTGGGCGCATCGGTAGCGAGAGCAACCTGGGCGCTGGTGGGAGCCACTGACGGACTCTGCGAGGCAGAAAGCGTCGCATCGGAGATGAGCGTCCGCCCCCAGAGAATACGGTAACCCAGGTAGGCAAAGAGGCTCGTGCCCACCAGCAGTCCCACGGCCAGCAGAACAATGACCACGATCGTACCGGTCCGGCGGTGTCCAGTAGACGCGTCCATGGCAGGTCCCCCCATTCAGTGCACAGACAGTCAGGTTGTGCTGTAACGGTGAGCCAAACAGAGTCGCGGGGAGCTGCGCCCACGGAGAAGCCCCAGAATGAGGTCAGGATGAATGCCTGGGGTGTCTGCAGAGCGCACATGCCACGCCGGCGCCCGGCGGCAGGCGCCGGCGTGGTATCCATGACTTGTACCGCATCCAGAGTTGGATCTCCACATACGCGGTCGTGAAAAAGGGAATCCTCCTGGGTATGGCCTTATTTCTTGTGCTTTCGCGATTTGCCCTGCGCGCGCACAGCTTGGGCTGCGCCGCCAGCAGCGGTCTTGGCCGCCGCCTGGCCCGCCGGCACCGGCGGGCGGGCGGCAGGCTTGGCCCCGCCTTCTTTGTGCATGCAGCAGTTCTTGTACTTCTTGCCGCTGCCGCAGGGGCAGGGATCATTTCGCCCGACGTGCGCGCCGCTCGAGCGGCGCGGCGTCGGGGCTTCGGTCGGCGCATTGGTGTGCATCTCGCGCTGGCGTAGCGGCTCCTGCCGCACGATCTGGGCCCGGAAGATGGTGTAGGCAATGTTATGCCGGATGGTATCGGTCAGTTCGGCGAACATCTCGTGCGCTTCACGCTTGTACTCCACCAGCGGGTCACGCTGCCCATAGGCTCGCAGACCGATTCCTTCCCTCAGCTCATCGAGAGCGGTCAAGTGATGCACCCACAGATCATCGACAGTGTGCAACATCACCAGGCGCTCGAGCTGGCGCATCGTCTCGGGCCCCATTTGTCGTTCGCGCTCGGCATAGGCCTCATCAGCGGCTTCATGCAGGCGTTGGGCAATATCGTCGTAGGGCAATGATTGCCACGTTTCGACATTCTCGGTCGGCGGCAGCGGCACAAAGCCGCGCAGCGCCCCGTGGAGGCCGCTGAAATCCCACTCATCACGTATTTCGGCCCCCAGATGGGTGCGCAGCAAAGCATCGATCTGCTCGTGCACCATTTCCAGGATGATCGGCTTGAGATTGCTCTCACGCAGGATCAGTCGCCGCTGCTCATAGATCAGCTCACGTTGCTGGTTGACCACGTCGTCGTATTCCAGCACGTGCTTCCGCACGTCAAAGTTGTAGCCTTCGACCTTGATCTGGGCATTCTCGATGGCCCGCGATACCAGCCTGTGCTCAATGGGCACATCCTCTTCCACGCCCAGACGGTCCATGATGCCGGCAATCGACTGGCCGCCGAAACGGCGCATCAGATCGTCTTCCAGCGACACATAGAAGCGCGAGGCCCCGGGGTCACCCTGGCGGCCGGCGCGGCCACGCAACTGGTTATCGATGCGGCGCGCTTCGTGGCGCTCGGTGCCGATGATATGCAGGCCGCCCAATGCCACCACTCGCTCGTGGTCACGGCTGCACTCCTGCCGCGCCTCGGCAAGTGCAGCTTCCCACTCTTCCGGCGTGACGCTCGCCAAGTCGATGCCCTGACGCCGCAGGCGCTCGCGGGCTACGCCTTCCGGGTTGCCGCCCAGCAGAATGTCGACGCCACGGCCGGCCATGTTGGTGGCGATGGTCACAGCCTTGGATCGCCCGGCCTGCGCGATCACGCCAGCTTCGCGCTCGTGCTGCTTGGCGTTGAGTACCTGGCAAGACACGCCCTTGCGCTTCAGGATCTCGGCGAGCAACTCCGACTTTTCCACCGAGACCGTACCCACCAGCACCGGCTGGCCCCGCTTATTCAGCTCTTCGATCTCCTTCGCCACCGCCTGGAACTTGGCCGCCTCCGTCTTGTAGACCAGGTCCGGATGATCCACGCGGATCATCGGCCGATGGGTGGGGATCGATGTCACATCGAGCTTGTAGATCTTGCTAAACTCTTCCGCCTCGGTCGCCGCCGTACCGGTCATGCCGGCCAGCTTCCTGTACATACGGAAATAGTTCTGGAAGGTGATAGTCGCCAGCGTCAGGCTCTCGCGCTGGACGGGCACCCCTTCCTTGGCCTCGATGGCCTGGTGCAAGCCCTCAGAGTAGCGCCGGCCGAACATCAAGCGCCCGGTGAACTCGTCGACAATGACCACTTCCTGGTTGTCGTTGACAATATAGTCCCGGTCGCGCTTGAACAGGACCTTCGCCTTGAGCGCATTCTCCAGGTATGGGGTCAGCTCATAATGCTCGGGCGCGTAGATATTACTGATGCCCAGGGCGCGCTCGATCCTCTCCACGCCGTGATCGGTCAGCGTGACGGCTCGCATCTTTTCCTCGACCGTATAGTCCACCTCGGGTTCCAGCGGTTCCACCAGGCGGGCAAAGCGCTGGTACTCCGACGCCGACTCTTCGGCCGGTCCAGAAATGATGAGCGGCGTGCGCGCCTCGTCGATGAGGATGTTATCGACCTCGTCGACAATCGCATAGTGCAGCTCACGCTGCACACACTGAGACAGCTCCCAAACCATATTGTCGCGCAAGTAATCGAAACCGAACTCATTGTTCGTGCCGTAGGTGATATCAGCCCGATACGCTTCCGCGCGCGGCACTGGCCGCAAATGCTGGTAGCGGTCATCAACCGCCTGATAATCCGGGTCAAAAACGAACGAGCCCAGGCTCGGGTCGGCAGCGGCCGACTGGATCACGCCCACGCTGATGCCCAGGTAATGATATACGGGCCCCATCCACTGCACGCCATACTTGGACAGGTAATCGTTAGGCGTCACCAGGTGAGCGCCATGACCCGCCAGAGCATTCAGGTACAACGGCAGGGTAGCGACCAGGGTCTTGCCTTCACCAGTCTTCATCTCGGCAATTTTGCCCTGGTGCAGGACGATGCCGCCAATCAGTTGCTCGTCGAAATGGCGTAGGCCCGTGGTCCGCACCGATGCTTCGCGCACGGCCGCAAAGGCCTCAGGCAGGATCTCGTTCAGAATGCGCTCTTCCTGCTCCGATAGGGCCTTTTCCAGGGCCTCAATGCGCTGATCGAGGTTGTTCCGCTCATCGATGTCCAGGGTCCGCAGCCGCTCTTCGCGCACGGCAGCCAGCTCGTCGCGTATTCGCGCAGTCTCGTCGGCCAGACGGGCGCGGAACGATGCGGTCAGGGCTCGCAGCTCTTCGGCCGAGCGCTTCTGCATCTGCGGCTCCAGGTCGTTAATCTCCTGAACGACCGACTGCAGACGGGAGATCTCCCGCGCGTTCGGGTCCCCGACTAGCTTGCTAAGCAAATTCTTGAACATCCAATAGCTCCACTACTCATATTCGAACGGATATTATACCACATCGCCGGCCCTGCGCCAAGGCCAAACCGGATGAGTTCGCTCCTCTTTCGCTCTCAGGCGAGCATCGCAGCGCGACTTCATCCCTGGCACGATAGCAGCGTCCACCCGGAGCAAGGTCCCCAAATGCGCACTACTCATCTAGATAGGCGCCCACAGAGCGCCCTTCGTGCACGCGGCGGATAACCTCCCCCAAGAACGGCGCCAAAGAGAGAACGGTCAGCCCTGGGAAGCGCTTGTGCTCTGGGATGGGCACCGAGTTGGTCGTGACAACCTCTTTGAGCTGTGCGGCGCGCAGGCGATCCACTGCGGGAGGCGAGAACACGGCGTGCGTAAAGCTGGCATAGACATCGCAGGCGCCATTCTCGCGTAGGATATGCACTGTCTCGCTGAGCGACCCTGCCGTATCAACCTCGTCGTCCACGACGATGGCGTTCCGTCCGCGTACATCGCCAATGACCGTGAGGGCCTGGCTCTTGGGGCCAGTGCGGCGTTTTTCCACAAAGGCCATGGGCAGATGCAGCTTTTCCGCGAAATTGCGCCCCTTCTTGGCAAAGCCCAGGTCCGCGCTGACTATCACCGCATTGGAGATCTGATGGCTGGCGATATAATCACTCAAAAGATGGAAAGCGCTCAGATCATCGCCCGGGATGGCGAAAAAACCCTGGATTTGCCCCGCATGCAGATCCAGGGTTAGAAAGCGGTCGGCCCCGGCCACGCCAATCATGTCGGCCAGCAGGCGCGCAGTGATAGGCACGCGCGGCTGGTCCTTCTTGTCGCTGCGGCCGTATGCGAAATAGGGCATAACGGCCGTAATGCGGCCGGCGGAGGCCCGCTTCAGGGTATCGATAATGATCAGGAGCTCCATAATATTGCGGCTCACTGGCGCACAGGTCGGCTGCACAACAAAGACATCCTGCGAGCGGACGCTCTCGTGCAGCTTGACAAAGATGTTCTCGTTGGCGAACTCGATGATATCGATGCCGCGCAGCGAGACCCCCAGGTAGGCACAGATCTCACGGGCCAGCTCAGGGTTGGCATTCCCGCAAAAGATCGCGAGTTCGCCATACATGCGCTTACTATCCATCGTTCGCCGTCCTATCAATCAACATCGCCTGAAGGGCTGGGCAGACACCCTGGGAGTGCTACCATCTGTAGCAACGTGTGTTGCCCTCGATGCCGGGCCTCATTGCTGCGGTCACCCAGGCGGCCCTCGAACCACCGTTCCTCATCGGCCGTGGACATGGGCATGGCTACGCCCAGGTACTGCGTCACCTCGGGATCGTTGAACCAGCGCACGAAAGTGGGGATGTCGGCCCGTTCGATGGCCCGCAGCTGCACGCGTTCGCCCAGAATCATCGCACCTCCTTGATTGACACGTATTATACCACGAATCTGATACCAGGGGCCAGCGAAATGCATCTCTCCGACGCATCTCTCTTCACGGGCGCCATTCCTGCATGCCCAAGGTTCCTTGACATCTGCCCGCGACGTCCTAGAATGCGGGCCAGATGTGCATGCAATGCGCCGATTGATCGGAAGGGAGACTGGTTGTGACCATCCTGCGCCCTGAGAACTGTACTCTGTTGACGGACCTGTACGAACTGACCATGGGCCAAGCCTATCTGCAGGCCGGGCAGAATGAGTCTGCCACCTTTAGCCTCTTTGTGCGTCGCTATCCTCGCGACCGTGGCTTTTTCATCTCCGCCGGTCTGGAGGATGTGCTGCGCTACCTGGAGGCGCTCCACTTTGATGCGGGGGATATCGGCTATCTCCACCGCACCGGCATCTTCAGCGCTGATTTTCTGGGCTATCTGCAGGGGGTGCGCTTCACAGGGGAGGTCTGGGCCATCCCCGAAGGGCGCCTCTTTTTTGCCGACGAGCCGGTGCTCGAGGTGACGGCGCCGATGATTGAGGCGCAGCTGGTCGAGACCTATCTGATCAACCAGGTGCACCTGCAAAGCATGATCGCCACCAAGGCCGCCCGTTGTGTCCATGCGGCGCAGGGGCGGGCTGTCATCGATTTCGCCCTCCGCCGCACCCAGGGCGCCGACGCGGGAATGAAGGTAGCTCGTTCCAGCTATCTGGCCGGCTGCGTGGCCACTTCCAACGTGCTGGCGGGCAAAGAATACGGCCTTCCCGTCTCGGGCACCATGGCCCATTCGTTCGTCTCCAGCTTTCCCAGCGAATTGGAGGCTTTCCGCGCCTTTGCACGCAGCTTCCCCGACCGCTGCGTGCTGCTCATCGATACTTACGATACCATCCGCGGAGCCCACCTTGCCGTGCAGGTCGCCAAAGAGATGGAAGCGCGGGGTCAACGGCTGCAGGGCGTGCGCATCGATTCGGGGGACCTGTTGGCCCTGAGCCGCGAGGTGCGCCGTATTCTGGATGAGGCAGGCCTGGGCTATGTGCTCATTGTCGGCAGTGGCGGTCTCGACGAGTATGACCTGGCAGAGCTCTCCGCGCAAGGAGCGCCTTTTGCCAGCTATGGCGTGGGCACGCGTATGGGCGTCTCGGCCGATGCGCCATGGCTGGATATGGCCTACAAGCTCGTGCACTATGCCGGGGAACCCATCATGAAGCTGAGCCCCGGCAAAGCGTCACTGCCAGGCGCCAAGCAGGTGTACCGGTTCAGGGCCGGCGGACGGCTCGATCGTGACGTGCTGGCCCTGCGGGGCGAGGACGTCCCCGGAGGCGAGGCGCTGCTGCAGCCGGTCATGGCAGAGGGGCGCAGGCTCGCACCCCCGCCGCCGCTCGCCGAGATCCGCGCACGCTGCCTGGATGAGATCAGCCGCCTGGATGAGTCTTACCAGGCCATCCGTGAGCCAGCCCACTATCCGGTGACGCTGAGCCCAAGGCTGGAGCAGCTGCGAAAAGAGTTGGAGGAAAAGCTGTCACAGAGCCAATAGCGCCAGAATCGCGCCCCCCGCCATGACCGAGGCAACCTGCCCCGCCGTGTTGGAGCCCATGGCGTGCATGAGCAAAAAGTTGGAGATGTCTTCGTCTTGCCCCACCTTTTGTACCACGCGCGCTGACATGGGAAAGGCCGAGATCCCCGAGGCGCCAATCAGGGGGTTGATGCGCCCGCCCGAGAGGAGGCACATCAGCTTGCCCAAGAGCACACCGGCCGCCGTATCCAGAGCAAAGGCGACCATGCCCATGGCAATGATCAGAATCGTCTGCCAGTGCAGAAAATCGGCAGCGGTCATGGTCGAGCCGACAGCGATGCCCAGCAGGATCGTCACGATATTGGCCAGCTCGTTCTGCGAGGCCTTGCTCAGACGCTCAACCACGCCCGACTCGCGCATCAGGTTGCCGAACATCAGCATGCCGATCAGTGGCGTAGCTTTGGGGGCCAGAAGGCCTGCCACCAGGGTGGTAACAATAGGAAAGAGGATGCGCACCATGCGGCTGACGGGCCGGGTCACATAAGGCATCTTGATGCGCCGCTCCTCTTTGGTAGTCAGGAGCTTCATCACCGGCGGCTGGATGATGGGCACAAGCGACATGTAGGAATAGGCCGCGACCGCGATGGGGCCGAGGAGACGGGGCGCCAGCGCTGCCGCCACATAGATCGAGGTAGGGCCATCGGCCGAGCCGATCATGCCGATGCTGGCGGCCTCGCGGAGGGGAAAGCCAAGCAGCGTGCAAACCATCAGCGTACCAAAGATGCCGAACTGGGCCGCTGCCCCCAGCAGAACCAGAACGGGGTTTTGGAAGAGGGGCCCAAAGTCAGTCATCGCCCCAATACCGATAAAGATCAGACAGGGAAAAAGCTCGTTGCGAATCCCAGAATCGTACAATATGCGCAACAGCCCTTCCTGCTCCTGCATACCTGTAAGGGGAATGTTGGCTAAGAGACACCCCACACCCATCGGGATGAGAAGAATGGGCTCACAGTCGTGAGCAATCGCCAGGTAGATGAGGACGCCACCAACCGCCAACATGAGGACTTGGCCAAGGGTAAGAGCCTGGAACCCGACCAAGAACCGGGCTGGATCTAGAGAGTGCATGCCGTCTCCGAGGTTATTCGATCACAAAGAGCAAGTCACCGTGCACCACGTTGGCGCCGACCTGCGCGCGCACCTCACGTACCGTCCCCGCTATCGGGGAGGCAATGTTCATCTCCATTTTCATGGCTTCCAACGTGCAGAGGGTATCTCGGGCCTGCACCCGGTCACCCACCTGGGCCAGCACCGACAGGATCTTGCCCGGCATAGGCGCGGTGACCTTTTGCCCGGCAACCGCCGGCCCAGCAGCGGCCGGCTTGGGCGCCGGCGCTCTCGACACAGGTACAGGGGCTGGCGTGGGTTGCGCGGGCGTCTTTTCTTTCTGCGGAAGCTCGACCGTGTAGGCGCGGCCATTCACGCGCACCTCGGTCGCGGCCTTGTCCAGCTCCGCCAGGCTGTCGATCTCGACGGTATAAGCCATCCCGTTGATGGTGAGTGCTAGCTTTTCAGTCATTCGCTGTCTTCCTATCTGTTGGCAGCAGGACCAGCCGCCCCAAAGTGCACAAAGCCCTATCGGTTCTACTTTGGCCCTTGGTGTGCTTTGTGTCTTGGTGGGTAGGCGCGCTCTGCTCCGATCATGCTCCATATCCTCGCAGTATCGTCACCGAGACACTACGACAGGCGGCTGAAGGCGCGCCAGGCCTCGGAGCCGGCGGGAAACGTGACGACGGTGGTCTTGGGCGGCGGCAGCTGCGCCTGCTCGCACCGCCGCTTCCAGACGGCCAACGCCACGCCGATGGCCGCCACCGCGGCCTCATCGTCGGGGCCCTCTGCAGTCGGGCCCTCGGCCGCCACGGCCGAGAACCCCATTGTCTCGATGGCGGGAACCTGCTTCTCACGCAGCGCCCACTGCAGCCCCATGATGATCAGCATGAGCACGCCCAGGGCAGTAAACACCAGGCCCATGCCCAGTATAGTGACATAGATCCCCTGCACAAAATCGCCGGATAACACTCTAGCGTCCCCTTCCGATACGCGGCGCCAACTTCCAGAGGGAAACGTTGGCCGCCGGAACCGCAGCCGCCCCCGCACCCGTGGCTACGGCTGCCGTGGCCGCCGGCTTGCCCTCTTCCCTGGGAAAGCCGGCTGCCCGCCGCTTGAAGAACTCGCGCGCCACTTGGGGGAAGAGAGCGTACGAGAGCACATCTTCCTCCGACTGCGCCAGCTCGCCGATTTCCTGCGCCGCCTTGTCATACCCAGGCTGCAGAAGATCGGCAGGGCGACCATCGAGGGGCTGCCCATCGCCCAAGACCAGCCTCTTCAGATCCTCGCTCATCGGCCCGGGCGGGCGGCCATAGAGGCCGCGCACATAGTTCTTAACCTCTTCGGAGATGATCGCATAGCGCTCGCCGGCCAGAACGTTGAAGGTAGCCTGAGTGCCGACGATCTGGCTGGTGGGCGTCACCAGCGGCGGGTAGCCCAAATCGGCGCGCACACGCGGCATCTCGGCCAGCACATCCTGGTAGCGATCCTCAGCCTTTTGCTCGCGCAGCTGCGACACCAGGTTCGAGAGCATGCCGCCAGGGATCTGGTACATAAGCACGTTGACGTCGACGCCGTGCAGACCACTTTCGTGCTTGGCATAGTGCTTGCGCACGCCCGCGAAATAGGCCGCAATCTCGGAGAGCTGCCCCAGATCGAGCCCGGTATCGTGCTCGGTGCCCTGCAGGATGTACACCAGCGTTTCCGTCGGCGGCTGCGAGGTGCCCAAGGCGACCGGCGAGATGGCCGTATCGACAATGTCCACGCCCGCCTCCGCCGCCTTCAGATACGTCGCTGTGCCCATGCCGCTGGTATAGTGGGTATGAAGCTGGATGGGCAGGTCGACTGCATCCTTGAGCCGCTTGACCAGCTCAAAGGCCGGGTAGGGGGCCAACAGCCCCGCCATGTCCTTGATGCAGATCGAGTCGGCGCCCATCTCCGCCAGCTCCCGCGCCATTGCCACAAAGGAGTCGAGGCTGTGCACCGGGCTGATCGTGTAGGAGATGGTGGCCTGCACATGGCCGCCCGCGCGCTTGGCAACCTCCATGGCCCAGCGCATGTTGCGCGTGTCGTTCAGCGCGTCAAAGATGCGAAAGATATCGACACCGTTGCGTTTGGCCGCGACGATAAAGCGCTCGACAATATCGTCGGGATAATGCCGGTAGCCCAGGATATTCTGCCCGCGCAGCAGCATCTGCAACGGGGTATGCGGCAGGTGCTTGCGCAGCAGGCGCAAGCGCTCCCACGGGTCCTCGTCGAGGAAGCGCATGCAGGTATCAAAGGTCGCGCCTCCCCAGGCCTCCAGAGAGTGATACCCCACCTGGTCCAGCTTTTCGGCGATCGGGAGCATATGTTCAGTGCGCATGCGCGTCGCCAGCAGCGACTGGTGCGCGTCGCGCAGACAGGTATCGGTTATTTTGAGTGGTTTGGTTGCCATCAGTTGTTATCCTCTGATGCGTGAAGCCGCCATGACCCCAATAAGTAATAAGTAATAAGTAACACGTAATACGTAATACGTAGAGCCGCCATTGCGAAACAAATGCCGCTCTTCTTGTCATCTGCTCCGGCCAGACCGGCGCTAAGCATCGAGCGTTCCGCAGTGGCAACCTTACGTATTACGCATTACTTATTACCAGCCATGGCGACCTCACGCATCACACCTCATAACGGTATATTCCCGTGTTTTTTTTGCGGCAGCGTCTCGCGCTTGTTCTGCATCATCTCCAGGGCGCTGATCAGCTTGGGCCTGGTCTCGTGGGGCTCGATCACGTCATCCACGTCGCCACGCGAAGCGGCGACATAGGGGTTGGCAAAGCGCTCACGGTAATCGGCCAGGGACTTGGCGCGCTCCGCTTCCGGATCGGCCGCCGATTCGATCTGCTTGCGGAAGATGATGTTGACGGCGCCATCGGGCCCCATAACGGCGATCTCGGCCGAGGGCCAGGCATAGTTGATATCGCCACCCAGGAGCTTCGAGTTCATAACGATATAGGCCCCGCCATAAGCCTTGCGTGTGATGACCGTGAGCTTGGGCACGGTCGCCTCGGCATAGGCATAGAGCAGCTTGGCACCATGGCGGATGATACCGCCATATTCCTGGTCGGTGCCAGGCAAAAAGCCGGGCACATCCACAAAGGTGACGATGGGAATGTTGTAGCAGTCACAGAAACGCACAAAGCGCGCGCCCTTGTCGGAAGCGGCGATATCAAGCGCGCCCGCCAGCACTGCCGGCTGGTTCGCCACAATGCCAATGACCCGCCCGTTTAGGCGCGCAAAGCCAACCAGCAGGTTCTGCGCCCAATCTCTGTGCACCTCGAAAAAGGTGCCGTCATCCACAACATGCCCGATCACTGCACGCATATCGTAGGGCTTGTTGGGCTCATCGGGCACCACCTCGTTCAGCTCGGCGTCCATACGGCCGGGGTTATCCTTGGGCGGCCTGTAGGGCGGGTCCTCCAGGTTGTTCGCCGGGAGATAACTGAGCAGCGTGCGCACGTCCGCCAGGCAGGCCTCCTCGCTAGGCTCGGCAAACTGGGTCACGCCGCTGCGGGTGGCGTGGATCATGGCCCCACCGAGCTGCTCCGACGAAACCTCCTCGTGGGTGGTCGCGCGCACCACCTCGGGCCCGGTGATGAACATGTAGCTCGTGCCCTCGACCATAAAGATGAAATCGGTCAGGGCCGGCGAGTAGACGGCGCCGCCAGCGCAGGGGCCCATGATGACGGAAATCTGCGGCACCACGCCCGAGGCCCGCACATTGCGGAAAAAGATGCTGGCATAGCCATCGAGAGAGAACACTCCCTCCTGGATACGGGCGCCGCCCGAATCGTTCAGGGCAATCAGCGGGGCGCCGTTCTTCATCGCCAGGTCCTGCAGCTTGCAGATCTTGGCCGCCTGTGCCTCACCCAGCGAGCCGCCCATGACAGTGAAATCCTGAGCGTAGACATAGACCAGGCGCCCATCAACCGCGCCATACCCGCCGACAACGCCGTCGCCCAGGGGATGGGATTTTTCCATACCCAGGCCGATAGCGCGGTGAGTGACCAGGGCATCGATCTCCTGGAACGAGCCCGGATCGAGGAGCATCTCCAGGCGCTCGCGGGCCGTATGCTTGCCTGCCTCATGCTGGCGAGCAATGCGCTCGGCGCCGCCGCCCTGGGCCGCCTCTTCTTTCATGCGTCGCAATTGCGTGATCTTGGGATCGCTGGTCATGGCACTCCTCAAATCGATATCGTAATGCCAGACCTGACAGGGTTTCCAAAACCTGTCAGCTCCGGTGTCAGGACGTTTCGGGCTGCCACAGTTCTAGCTGTACACCCGCCTCGGCCAGGAAGTTGCGCGCCAGCTGGTCGGGAAAGGACTGGCCGCAGACAACGCGCTCGATGCCCGCGTTGATGATCATCTTGGCGCAGGTGATGCAGGGCTGATGAGTGACGTAGATCGTGCCCCCCGAAACCGAGATGCCGTGCAGCGCCGCCTGGATGATGGCGTTCTGCTCGGCATGCAGGCCACGGCAGATCTCATAGCGTTGGCCAGAGGGAATACCCATCTGCTCGCGCAGGCAGCCTGTCTCTTCACAATGGGCGAGCCCGCGCGGCGCGCCGTTGTAGCCGGTGGCCAGGATGCGCTTATCCAGCACGATCACGGCGCCCACATGGCGGCGCAGACAGGTGGAGCGAGTAGCCACCCGCTGGGTGATATCCATGAAATAGTCATCCCACGAGGGGCGATGAGTCATACCAATGCCTCCCCTTCACCGGCCAGCGGCCTCCAGACCTCTTCGGCAAAGGCCGCCGCCGTGATGGGCATCACCTCTCGCCAAAGGCGAAAGGCCGCCAACGCATACTGCCGGTGCTCCCACTGCGCCGCCTTGTCGGCCCGCTTGGAAAGCCAGTTCATGAACGACCAGGCGTTCACCGTCCAGATGAACTCGGTATAGACGCCCGTGCCCAATACCGCCCGCGCCTGCTCCTTGCGCCAGCCCTCGGCCACCAGCCGCTCATAGAGATCGAAAGAAGCCTCCATGTGCGCCCGGTAGGCTTCGATATCGGGCAGGCCGGAAGGGACGTAGTAGCTGCGCTCGGCGGTGCAATATCTTAGCGACTTTTCATTAAACGTACATATCCGGTGCCGCATCCACTGTCGGGCCACAAAGATAGGGCAGCGAACGTACCAGCGCATGACGGCGTGCTCAAAGATCGTGTTAACCGAGGGCTTGCGTCGCAACTCACTGCGGATCAGGCGCACATCGGCCTCCGGCGACTTGGACGTGGATTGGTAGCAGATGCGCGCCCCGCGAACGACGGCAGCATCGCCGCCCATCCAATCCTCGAGCGCGATAAAGCCCTGGTCCAGGACGGGCACCCGGCGCTCTCGCCCTCCTGCTTCGTTTGTCAGTGTCTTGCCCTGGTCTGTCACTTTAAGAACCCCCTTGGGCTGCAATAGTCACGGCAGAACGACGCGGCAGGGATGATTCAGACTCATCGCCGCGGCGCAGGTCGACCGATTCTACCAGAAACGAGGCCTTTTTTCCAGTTCATCTGGCCCTGGCTCCACAACCACAGCACAAAGAGCCCCGTCATGCCCCAACGCACCAGGGTGGAGAGGAGAAGGGCGGTGTGGATGCCTACACTATCGGCCAGGGTCGTGCCGAAGAGAGGGGCAATGAATGCGGCGGCATTGATCGCCGCATTGTAGAGGCCAATGTAGGCCGGTCGGCCTTCTTCAGGGCAGAGTTCCATCAACAGGTTGAACTGCCCGATAGTATAGGGCGGGTTGAACAGCCCGCTGATCGTAGCGACCGGCAGCAGGGCCTCCGGCCGGCGCGCGAGGGCCGTGCAGATCGGGTAGAGGGACCAGCCCAGGCTGCCGATGATGACCAGCATCCCATTGCTGATCCGCGGCGCGCGCCGGCCCCACCAAGGGGCAGAGAAGACAACAGTACCTACCTCAATGGTGCTGATGAGGCCGATGATGGTATCCGATGAGTGCATGGTCCGCACACGGTAGATGGTGTAGAGGGCCGATGGCATGGAGAGGCCAAAGTTGATGGCAACGAAGGCGAGCACAAAGAGCACAAAATGCCGGTTGCTGAGGATGGTGCGCCAGGGCACCGTGGGGCGGGGTGTGGTCGTCTGCACCGACTCTTCCCCCGCATAGCGGATGCGCGCCAGGTTGATGAGGCTAAGCATCGAGGCGGCAAAGCCGATCAGAAAAGCACCCTGGTAGTTGATGGGGAAGGGGAAAAGGTCCAGCAGGCGCCCCGTGGCCAGGGCCGTTACGGTCGTCGTGAAGGAGAGGAGCATATTGCGCGTGTTGACCACTGTGGCCCGGCGGTGCGGCGCCACTACATCGGCCATCATGGAGGTAAAGCCGATATTGGCGACAGTGCCGGGCACGGCCATCAGCACCACGAGGGCGACCAGGGCCTGAGGCCGCCACAGGTGCAGCAACCAGGGCAGGATGGCCGTCACCAGATAGCCCAGGCGGGTCAAGAGAAACGCCATGAGCATGATGGGCAGGCGGCGCCGCTGCCGCTCTACCATGCGCGCTGCCGGGAGCTGCCAAAAGATGCCGATCAGGGCAGGCAGGGAAACGAGCAGCCCCAGCAGTTGGTTAGAGGCGCCCAGGCGCACGGCAAAGACACCGGTAAAGGTGCCGGCGATGGCGTTTGTGATCCCCATCCAGGCCACTTCGCGGTACAGCAAGCGATAGTTAGGCTCTTCGGGCCTCAGAGGTGTAGAGGCCTGGCGCCAGGCGCGCCCTAGCTGCACACGGAGGCTGGCTGACACGAGGTTATTCGGCCTCCAGCGCTGCCCTCACCTTACGATAGGTGTCGGCCAACAGCTCGGGCACGACGCGTACGTCGGCGAGCACCGGCATAAAGTTGGTATCGCCCTCCCAGCGCGGTACGACGTGTATGTGCACATGGTCGGCGATGCCAGCGCCGGCCGCGTGGCCCAGGTTGGCGCCGATGTTGAACGCCTCTGGCGACATAGCGCGGCGCAGGGCGGCCAGAGAACGGTTGACCAGGAGCATCATCTCGGTGAGCGTCTCTGGGGGGAGGCACTCGGTCGTGGCCACATGCTCATAGGGAATGACCATCAGGTGACCGGCGTTGTAGGGATAGCGGTTGAGCATGATAAACGCCCGCTCGCCCCGCCAGGCAATGAGATTTTCCGCGTCGCGGTTCTGCGCCAATGTCAGGCAGAAAACGCACCCGTGCGGGCGTTCATCAGTGAGGTATTGCATCCGCCAGGGAGACCAAAGGCGTGTCATGCTGTCCTGCTTTCACTGCGTGGTGTAGGGGGTAGACCTGCGGTGCTGACTCGATTGTACCAGAAACCCAGCGGAGTGACAAGACAGGTGCGCGGACTGGACAGGATTAACAGGATTTACAGGATTGGAGTGATCTGATGCACTCCGTCTGTTGGCCCTGACTAGGTCCGTTCAGACTCCATCTTGACCATGATACCCCTAATCCTGTAAATCCTATCCGACCGTCCTCCCCTCGGCGAGCACGAGCCCCGTGCGCACGGCGCGCGTGGCCAGCGGCTCTATCCCCAGCGCGGCGACCACATCATCGGGCCGCGCGGCGCCGCTGGGGCCATGGACCAGGCGCAGGGCCAGCAGCAGCTCGCCGCCGTGCTGCACCAGCTCCGCCGCCAGGATGCGCGGGCGCAAGTCAAAGGTGCTTGCCTTATCCTGTCGCAGGCGGGTAAAGGGCAGGCTCTCGGCCGCCAATAAGCCCTCCACGCGCAGAGCGAGATCGGCGGGCGGCGGCTCCAAAAAGCGCACGGTATAGTCGGCCGCGGTGACCAGCGAGGGCAGAGGCGGCGCATTGAGCGGAATCTCGTCCACGCTGTGTACGGTGAACCCAGGGTGCAGCTCAGAGGGCAGGCGCCGGCTCAGCTCGTGCGGGTCAACCCAGGCATCGAAGAAAAGGTCCAACAGCTCGCGTTGACCGCAGACGCCCACGGCCAGCGGCGTCGCGACCGAGATGCGCGGGTGCGGGTTGAAGCCGTGGCTGTAAGCGAGGGGCAGCCCCAGGCGACGCAGGGCGCGCACCCAGGCCCGCGTTTGATCCAGGTGTGAGACGTAGCAGGCGGCGCCGTGCACGGAAAAGGTGACGCGCAGCCGAGATACCGGGTTGGGTTGATCGGCGTGCGGGCTCACGGGCATTGCCACACCCCCTTTTCGATGAGGCGCCGCTCGGCGGCAAAGGCGCGCAGCACTCCACAGCGGTGGCAGCCGGCGCGGCAATCGGGCGTGGTCTCGCCGCGCAGCGAGCGCTCATATTCCGCCACCAGGAACTCCCTATCGACGCCGACGTCGAGGTGTTCCCAGGGAAGCACTTCACTCAGGTCGCGCGGGCGCGAGGCATACCAGTGGATATCGAGCCCGGCAGCGCTAAAGGCTTGCTGCCACAGTTCAGGCCGGAAATGCTCGGCCCAGGCATCAAAGCGGGCGCCAGCGCGGTAAGCGCCCTCGATCACCGCGCCCAGACGGCGGTCGCCCCGGCCCAAGGCGGCCTCCAGCAGGGTCGTCTGCGGGGCTGTCCAGCTGAACTGCAGCCCGCGCCCGCGCAGGCGGCTCTTGAGCAGCTGCTGCCGGCGCTCTACCGTCTCCAGGTCAGCCAGGGGCATCCACTGGAAGGGCGTGTGCGGCTTGGGCACAAAGGTCGAGGCGCTGGCGTGCACTTCCGTCCGCTTGCCGCGGTGCTTACGCCCCACCGCATGGACACGCCGCACCAGGTCCGCAATGGCCTCCACATCCTCGTCGGTCTCGGTCGGCAGGCCAAGCATAAAGTAGAGCTTGATGCGGTCCCAGCCGGCGCCATAGGCGGCCTCGGCGGTCTGCAGCAGGTCCTCCTCGGTCACATTCTTATTGATCACGGCGCGCAGGCGCTCGCTGCCCGCCTCGGGGGCAAAGGTGAGACCCGTCTTGCGTGTGGCCTGCACCATCTGCGCCAGGTGCACCGAAAAGGCGTCGACCCGCAGGGAGGGCAGCGAGAACGAGACGTGCTCCGGCGCAAAGCGCGCCGTCAGGGCGGCCAGCAGCGGCTCGATCTCCGAATAATCGCTGGAGGCGAGGGAGAGGAGCCCCACCTCGTCATAGCCGGTGTTGCGCAGCAGGTCCTCGACGGCGTCAACCACCTCCGCTGGGGGGCGCTCGCGCACCGGGCGGTAGATCATCCCAGCCTGGCAGAAGCGGCAGCCCTCGGTGCAGCCGCGCTGGATCTCGATCGCGGCCCGGTCGTGCACGCTCTCCAGCAGCGGCACCACGGGGCGGGTGACGGCGGGGCCCAGGCAGGCCACGATGCGCTTGGTGATGCGTGCGGGCGCCTCGGGCGTGGTAGGCGTCACGGCCGCCACGGTACCGTCGAGGCTATACTCCACATGGTAAAGGCCGGGCACATAGACGCCTGGAATCTGGGCGGCGCGGCGCAGGAGGTCCTGCCGCGGTGCCCCGCGGTTAGCGCGCACCAGGTCCAGGATCTCCAGCAACAGTTCCTCGCCCTCACCAATGGCGATCAGGTCAAAGAAGTCCGCCAGGGGCTCGGCGTTGTACGTCGTCGAGCCGCCAGCGATGATCAGCGGGTAGTGCTCATCGCGCTCGGCGCTGTGCAGGGGGATGCCTGCCAGGTCGAGCATGTAGAGCACATTGGTGTAGTTCAGCTCGTACTGCAGGGTGAACCCCACCACATCGAAATCGGCCAGGGCGTGACGCGTCTCCATCGTGTAGAGGGGTATCTGCGCCCGCTGCAGGGCCGCCCCCATATCAGGCCAGGGCGCATAGGCGCGCTCGGCCAGCATCTCCGGGCGCCCGTTCACCAGGTCGTAGAGGATGGCCAGGCCCAGGTTCGACGTGCCGATCTCATAGAGGTCGGGGTAGCAGAGCGCGAGCCGCACCGCAACCGTGTCCCAATCCTTGACGATCGCATTCCACTCGCCGCCCGTATAGCGCCCCGGCTTTTCCACCGTGGGCAAAATGCGCTCCAGGCGCTCAAAGGGTATTACGGACAATTGCTTGCTCCTAATGAATTCCCGCCAGCGATCAACTTCCCCGACAGTGCAGGGCCTTCTGCGGGAAACCCAAAGCCACTTAAGGAACACCAAACCAGAGATCTTATACTTTGTGGTCCTTCGTGTTCTTTGTGGCTTGGTGGTTACGCGCTCTCTGTTGATGGCTGACAGCTTATATGAACCCGCCGCGTGCGCGGGCCGTCGAATTCGGCCAGGTAGATACCCTGCCAGGTACCGAGCACGAGTGACCCCTCGTGAATAATCAGCGTCTGGCTCGTGCCGACCAGGCTGGCCTTGATGTGCGCCGGCGAGTTGCCCTCAGCGTGGCGGTAGGGCCCGCTCCGCGGTACGATGCGCTCGAGTGCGCCCAGGATATCCGCCGCCACGCTCGGGTCGGCGTTCTCGTTGATCAGCACGCCTGCCGTCGTGTGCGGCACATAGACCAGGCAGGTCCCCTCGCGCACACCACTCTGGCGCACGGCCTGCTGCACGCGGTCGGTAATCTCCTCCAGGCTCGCTTCGCGCCGGGTGCTGATGGATAGCGTCGTCAGAGCCATGGGCTCGCCTCCTCCTGTGGCATCTTGCAGCCGGTGCTCCATTGTACTTGGGAGGGGCGCTTGGTGCAAGCGGTTTGACCACCTAATACGAAAACGGGGGCTCAACGCGAAGGCGAAGGGCGCCAAGATGATTGAAAGGCCTTTGCGTGCTTCGCTACTTGGCGGTGAACTCCGCTTTCACCGTGCGCTGTGTCCAATTGGGCTTTGCCGACTAACCCCGGTCACGCACACAAACTCACGATACCGGTCCACCGCGCGCCGGGCATGAATATCCTGGAAGGGGCTTTATATTTCAAGCCCGATGGCCTTGGCCTCGGGTGGCCTGGCTGTCTCTTGTCGCCTTGAGGCAGTCATGCTAGAATGGGTCCAATCTATGTTTATTCTCCAAACAGGCGGGGGCGAATCGTGTCGGACAACAAACACTATGATATTGCGGTCATCGGCGGCGGGCCGGGCGGCTATGTGGCTGCCATCCGGGCGGCGCAGCTCGGCGCGCAGGTCGCGCTGATCGAGAAGGAGCGCATCGGCGGGATGTGCCTGAACTGGGGCTGCATCCCGACCAAGGCATTGGTGCACCAATCGGACCTCTACGCCGAGATGCGGCGGGCCGGCGAGTACGGCATTGACGTGGGCGGGCCGGTCAGCGTCAATTTCCCGCGCATGATGGCGCGCAAGAACCAGGTCGTCGAGACCCTGGTGACCGGGGTCGAGGCGCTGGTCAAAGCCAACAAGGTCGACGTCTACCCCGGTGTGGGCACGGTGCTGGCCCCGGGGCGCGTGCGCGTGACCCCGAGCGTCTACCATCCTGACGTGCAGCCTGAGGAGGTATTGGCGCGCAAGCTGATCCTGGCTACGGGCTCGCTGCCGGTGGCTGTGCCCATTCCGGGTCACAGCCTGCCGGGCGTCGTCAACGCCCGCAGCTTGCTCGATATAAAAGAGTTGCCCCGTGCCCTGGTTGTCATCGGCGCCAGCGTGGTGGGGGTCGAGTTCGCTTCCATCTTTGCCGCCCTGGGCAGCCAGGTGACGCTCCTCGGCCGGCGCACCTTCTTGAAGGGGGCCGACGAGCAGCTCACCAAGCGCTTCCGGCCGCTGCTGGCCAAACAGGGGATCAAGATCGAGATCGGCCTCGAGTTCAGGCAAATCGTGCAGACCGACACAGGCCGCCTGCGTGTGGAGTATGAGCGCGCGGGGCAGGTCCTGGCGGCGGAGGGCGACCTGGTGCTCAGCTCGACCGGCCACGCGCCCTTTACGGGTGAATTGGGGCTGGAGAATGTGGGGCTGGCGACGGATCGCATCGCCGTCAACGAATACCTGGAGACGGCAGTGCCCGGCATCTATGCCATTGGCGACGTGACCGGCGGCATCATGCTGGCGCACCTGGCCTCGCACCAGGGGATCACGGCGGTGCGCAATGCCCTGGGCGGGCGCGAGGCCATGGACTACCGCGCCGTGCCCAACTGTATCTACACCAACCCCGAGATCGCCGGCGTGGGCCTGACGGAGCGGGAGGCCAAGGAGCAAGGCATCGAAGTGGTGGTGAGCCGCTTCCCGTTCAACGTCAACGGCCGCGCCCTCGGCATGGGCGCGACCGAGGGCCAGGTGCGCATGATCTGCGCGCGTGAGGCGGATGGCAAGGGAGGGGCCGTGCTGGGTGTGCACATCATGGGCCCGCGGGCCAGCGACCTGATCGCCGAGGCCGCGCTGGCCATCCAGAACGGGCTCACGGCAGAAGAGATTGCCCGTACGATCCACGCCCACCCCACGCTGCCCGAGGCGCTCATGGAGGCGGCCATGGGCCAGCGCGAGGGCGCGATACACTATCAGAAGATCGGGCGGGACTCGTAATGCGTGATGCGTAATCCGTAAGGTCGCCACCACAGAGCGCCTGCTGCTTCGGGCAATGCTCGCTGGGGCGAACCTGGGGAAGAGCACGATGCCTTCCGCAGCAGCGACCTTACGGATTACGGATTACGCATTACGTATAGCGAGACGGAGCACGAGCGATGGTCGATACCTCCATGCCGGCCCTGCTGGCCACCAAGCTCTATGTTCCCCGCTTGCGGGTGCGGCGGGTACTGCGGCCGCGGCTGGCGGCGCGCCTGCGCGAAGCTGTGGCATACCGGCTGGTGTTGGTCTCGGCGCCGGCCGGGTTCGGCAAGAGCACGCTCCTGAGCGAATGGGCACACGACTGCCGGCAGGAGGGCACGGGTGGCATGCCCGTGGCCTGGCTTTCTCTAGATGAGGGCGATAACGACCCCGTGCGCTTTTGGAGCTACCTGGTGGCGGCCCTACAGACGGTGCAGCCAGGCTTGGGGGCGGAGATGGCCGCGCTGCTGCGGGCGCCCAACCCGCCGGCGATCGAGGCGATCCTCGGCTCGTTGCTCAACGAGCTGGCCACGCTGTCGGCCGATTGCGCCCTGGTGCTGGATGACTATCACGCCATCCAGGCGGGGGCGATACACAGGGGCATGGAGTTCCTGCTGGCGCATCTGCCGGCGCCCCTGCACCTGGTCATCGCCGGCCGCGCCGATCCCCCGCTGCCCCTGGCGCTCCTGCGCAGCCGGGGGGAGATGCTGGAGCTGCGGGCTGCCGACCTGCGTTTCACGCCGGAGGAGGCGGCCCAGTTCTTCAATCGGGTGGCCGGCCTGGACCTCACGCGCGCCGAGGTCGCGCTGCTCGATGCGCGCACGGAGGGCTGGGTCGCCGCCCTGCAGCTCGCAGCACTCTCGATGCAGGGCGAGCACGATCTCCACTCCTCTATCAGTGGCTTCCACGGTAGCCACCGCTATGTCTTCGATTACCTCGCCCAGGAGATCCTCGGCCGCCAGCCCAAAGCGGTGCAGTCCTTCCTGCTCCACACGGCCGGGCTCGACCGGCTCTGCGGTCCGCTGTGCAATGCGGTTACCGGGGAAGGTAATGGCCAGGCGATGCTCGATCAGCTCGAGCACACGAACCTCTTCCTGTGGAGGAGGCGACGCAGGCGCTGCGCCGGGGCATCGACCTGGGGCGACAATGGAACAACACAGAGAGCCTGACCGGAGGCTATACCGGCCTGGCGCGCGTACGCCTGGCGCAGGGCGATGCCGAGGGCGCCCTGGCTGCCCTGGATGAGCTCATCACTGCGCTGCCGCAGCCCATCAATCCGTTGGCCGAGCGCGGCCTGGCGACCGTGCGGGTACGGGTGTGGCTGGCGCAGGGGCGCCTGGAGCAGGTTATCCGTTGGCGCGAGCGGGCGGGGTTGGGGCCGGAAGACGAACCCACCTACCTGCTCGAGCCAGAATACCTGGTGCTGGCGCGGGCGCTCCTGGCCGAGGGGCGTACGGCCGAGGCGCTCAAGCTCCTGGGGCGTTTGGCAGCCGTGGTGGAGGCGGGCGGGCGCCGGGGCCGCCTGGTGGAGGTTCTAGTACTGCAGGCCGTGGCCCTCTGCCGACAGGGCCAAGACGGGGCGGCCGCCGAGACATTGGTGCAAGCGCTGGCCCTGGCCGGGCCCGAGGGCTACCGGCGCACCTTTATCGAGGCCGGGCCCGAGATGACCAACCTGCTGCGCCGCTCGCCTTCTCCATACGCGCAACAACTGCTGCAGGCGCTGAGCGGGCGGCCGGCCGTCAGGGAAGCGGGGGTAGCCAAGGAAGGACTCCCGGATACCCTCAGCGAGCGCGAGGCGGAAGTGCTCCAACTCCTGACCGCGGGCCTCTCTAACCAGGAGATTGCAGAGCGGCTCATCGTCTCGCTCAACACCATCAAGACGCATGTCAAGAACATCTATGCCAAATTGGGCGTCGAGAGCCGCACGCAGGCTATTGCGCGTGCGAGGCAACTGGGCATTCTGGTCTATGGTCTGTCTGCAAACCCCTAGCATCATAGCCCGTTGTGCGCGCCGTAAGCGACGAAACTGGCGCCATGAGGCAAAGAGTACTTTGCCTCATGGCGTGGCAAAGCGGGCAGAAGGCCCCAGGCTACGACGGTTTGCAAACACGCCCTGGTGATACCGAGCCACAAGCGAAACTGCCGCCAGCAGGTGCAACAGTATCTGCTGGCGGCAGTTGTATAGGCGCTCGGTTATATGGCGCTAATATCCCGGACTCATGCTGGTGGCACGATAATTGTTCCAATATCAGCAGGTCGCGGCCAACGAGCAGGCCGATACCGAGACTCGCTCGCCGCTCAAGTGAGGGCGGAGGCAGATATGACGAACAGGGGACCAGCATCTCTGGCTCAACTGGCTCGGCTCATCTTGGCGGCTATGCTCCTGCTGCCGGGCTGCGGGGCTGCGGTAGCCCCCGGCGCGCAGGGTCAGCAATCGGCCACGGGAACAGCCGTACAGCCCGCAACATCTGCCAGTCTGCCCAGCTTTAGCCATATCTTTATCATCTTGATGGAGAACAAGAGTTACAGCGATATCATCGGCTCCGAGGCAGCGCCCTATCTCAATCAGCTCGCCCAGACCTATGCCGTGGCCGCGCAGTACTATGGGGTGCGCCATCCCAGCCTGCCCAACTACCTGGTCCTGATCTCTGGGTCCACCCAGGGTGAGACGACCGACTGCAGCACCTGCGCCTACAATGCACCCAACCTCGCCGACGAGTTTGCAGCGCGAGGCAAGACGTGGCGCGCCTACAATGAGGACCTGCCCTATCCCTGCTACAACGATGCCTATGCGGGGGGCATCTTGGCGCGCCTGGGCCTTGCCGGCTATGCCCGCCGGCATAACCCCTGGATGTATTTCCAGTCTGTGACCAGTGACCCTGCGCGGTGTAGCCAGGTCGTGCCGCTCTCCCAGTTCTACAAAGATCTGCAGCAGGAACAATTGCCCGATTTCGCCTGGATCACACCGAATCTGCAGCATGATATGCACAATGGATCCGTGCCCGATGGAGACCGCTGGTTGGCTTCCTTTGTGCCCATGATCCTCGCTTCACCAGCCTGGAAAGACAACGGCTTGCTTCTGATCGTTTGGGATGAAGGGACGGACAATGCTTCGTGCTGCAACGGCGCGGCCGTAGGAGGCCGCACGCTGGCCCTGATCATCTCCCCCAGCGGCAAGCCTGGATATCACTCCGAAATCCCCTACACCCACTATAACCTGCTCCGGACGATCGAGCAGGCATGGGGCCTTGGCTATCTGGGTGAGACAGCTGGTTTCCAGCCCATGGCGGATTTCTTTGTTACTCTGCCCCATCAAGGACCAATACCGGACAGTGGGAAGCAGTAATGATCTGCCGCAAAATGCGGCCCATCATGAGCCCTCGCAGCCCATGCTCGCCGCTTCGCCCCAGCACAATGCAGGTCGCATCGCTCTCGCGGGCCTCAGCCAGCACCTCGTGGTGAGCTACCCCCACGCGCAATGTCGTTTTCACCGGCACACCGGCCTGCTGAGCCAGTTGCGCTACGTGGCGCAGATAGCGCTGCTCACTGTCTTCGAGGTCCTGTTGGACGGCCTCAGGCGAGCGATGGGTGTAGCGCGCCAGCATATCGCGTATGGATTCGTCGATGATAGCGACCAGCAAGAGATCCGAGTTCTCTTCCCTGGCCAGCTCGATCACGTCCTGAACGATCGCCATCGCAGATTGGCTTCCTTCGACCGGCAGCAGAATGCGTCCAAACAGATTCATATCTCGTTTCCTTCTTGCCGCTCCTCCTGCAGACGCTTGATAGACTTGGTCCGGTAGAAATCCTCCCGTTCTCGCTCTTCCAGGGCTGTCTCAACGTGCTTCACAATGGCTTCATAGCGGGGAATCAGCACGTTGCGCAAAGCGTTCACCCGGCGCTGGGTTCGCCGTATCTCGCCGGTCAGGCGCCGGACGGCCGCCTCCAAGCCAGCAACCCGGCACACAACGGGCAAGAGTTCGCTAAACTCCTCCGTCGCCCGGTCGACACTGCCCGTCGTGCCGCTGAGGCTGTAGGTGAGATGCATCTCCTGTGGTGCAGCCTCCACCTCCGCCACCTCCACCCCCATGATGCTGCGCTCGGTGATCTGTATCCGCACATCGGCGGCCCGGCTCAGCGCTGTCCATTCCACCCGCTCCACGCCCATCGAGATACGCGCCCGCGTGAGCGCTTCATACGCATCAGTAAAGCGCGCGTCCACCTCTGCTTGTTCGTCCTCAGTATCAGCCAAAATGCCCATCGCATAGGAGATCAGGGCCTGACGCTTACGATCGAGCAGGTCATAGCCCTCGCGGGCGAATGCCAACTCGCGCTGCGCTTCCAGCAATATCGCGCGCGTTGGCGGCGTAGTGATGTCAATCATCGCATACTCCCGAGGGTGCGGCCACGATAGTGGGTGCTGATTTCTTCTTCCGTGACTCGCGTCAACTCGCTTCGGGGCAACAGAGATAGCATTTCCCAACCGAGGGTGAGGGTCTGCTCGATATCTCGGTTCTCGTTCGCCCCTTGCCCCACAAAGTGTGCTTCGAATTCGGCGCCAAAGGCCATATAACTGCGATCCACCTGGGAAAGCTCTTCCTCGCCCACCACAGAAGCCAGGGAGCGCACCTCACGCACGTGCGCATAGGCCGCATAGAGCTGGCTGGCCAGGTTGGGGTGATCGGCGCGGGTGAGCCCGGCGCCAATGCCATCCTTCATGAGCCGCGACAGTGAAGGCAACACATCGATCGGGGGGTAGACTCCACTCAGATCCAGGCTGCGGCTGAGGACAATCTGCCCTTCCGTGATGTAACCCGTCAGGTCGGGCACGGGGTGGGTGATATCGTCGTTAGGCATGGTCAAGATGGGCAACTGCGTGATCGAGCCTGCATGTCCCTCCAGCCGCCCGGTGCGCTCATAGAGCGAGGCCAGGTCGCTGTACATGTAGCCAGGGTAGCCCCGCCGGGCCGGCACCTCACCGCGCGCGCTTGAGATCTCGCGCAAGGCCTCACAATAGCTGGTCATATCCGTCATGATGACGAGGACGTGCCTGCCTTCATCGAATGCAAGATACTCGGCGACGGTCAGGGCCAGGCGTGGGGTAACGATCCGCTCGGCGGAAGGATCTTCGGCCAGGTTCAGGAAGAGCACCGAGTTGCCCAGGGCGCCGCTTTCGGCAAAGGCCTGCTGGAAAAAGACCGCCACGTCCCTCACCACACCCATGGCCGCAAAGACGATGCTGAAATTGGCTCGCTCGGCAATCTGCGCCTGAGAGGCAATCTGCGCGGCCAACTGGTTGTGGGGCAGCCCGCTGGCAGAAAAGATGGGCAGCTTTTGCCCGCGCACCAGCGTGTTCATACCGTCTATCGCTGAGACGCCCGTCTGAATGAACTCTCGCGGGTAGGCGCGGGCGCTCGGGTTGATCGGCGCCCCATTGATGTCACGCCTCTCCGGCGCCAGGGGCGGGGGGCCGCCATCAATGGGGTTGCCCAGGCCATCAAACACGCGCCCCAACATCTCCAGCGAGACGGGCACCGTCAGAGGTTGCCCCAGAAAGCGTACGCGGGTGCCGGGGATCGTCAGGCCCGTCGTGCCTTCAAAGACCTCCACCACCGCCACATCACCGCTGACACTGAGCACCCGGCCCACCCGGCGCTCTCCTCCTGGCCCCTGCACCTCCACCATCTCATCAAAGGCCACGCCCAGTGCACCAGACACCGCCAGAAGGGGCCCTCGGATCGTGGCCACACCCACATACTCGCGCGCGATCTCAGTAGTCATCGCAAGTACTCCCGCTCCAGCTCATCCATGGCCTGATCGAGGCTGTTGCCAATCTCCTCAATGCGCCTAACCTGCTCATTGGGCACATCGGTCTTGATACGCAGCAACTGTTCCACGATCGGCAACTGGCGCAAGCGCAATACGGGGGCCCCGCGCGAGATGATACGCGCAGCGCGCGTGTGGAAGTGTAGGATAATCCGGAGCATGGCCACCTGTTTCTGCGGAGTGGTATAAGTATCGACCGGGTGCAGGGCGTTTTGCTGCAAGAATCCCTCGCGAATGATGCGAGCCGTCTCCAGGACAAGACGCTGCTCGTCGGGGAGTGCATCAGGACCCACCAGGCGAGCGATCTGCTGCAGGCGATCCTCTTCCTGCAGCAGCGCCAGAGCGCGATCGCGCTGCTCGCGCCAGGCCAATGCCACATTCTCGCGCCACCATCCCGTCACCGAATCCACATACTCGCTGTAGCTCGTGAGCCAGTTGATGGCCGGAAAGTGCCGAGCGGCCGCCAGGTTCTTGTCCAGGGCCCAGAAACAGCGCACAAAACGCAGCGTGTTCTGGGTGACCGGCTCCGAAAAGTCCCCCCCGGGCGGCGATACCGCGCCCACAATGCTGATCGATCCTTCCTGCCCCCCCAGCGTCAGCACCCGCCCGGCGCGCTCATAGAACTCGGCCAGGCGCGCCGGCAGGTAGGCGGGGAATCCCTCCTCGGCGGGCAATTCCTCCAGACGTCCGGCGATCTCACGCAGAGCTTCGGCCCAACGTGAAGTCGAGTCGGCCATGAGGGCAACCTGATAGCCCATGTCGCGGTAGTATTCGGCGATCGTGATGCCGGTGTAGATGCTGATCTCGCGCGCGGCTACAGGCATGTTCGACGTGTTGGCGATCAGCACTGTGCGCTGCATCAGCGGCTCGCCGCTGCGTGGGTCCTCCAGCTTGGGAAAGTCGATCAGCACTTCCGTCATCTCATTGCCGCGCTCGCCGCAGCCGATATAGACGATCACATCGGCATCGGCCCATTTGGCCAATTGGTGTTGGGTCACCGTTTTGCCTGTGCCAAAGCCTCCGGGAATGGCCGCCGTGCCCCCTTTAGCAATCGGGAAAAAGGTGTCGATGACCCGCTGCCCGGTGATCAAACGCACATCGGCGCGCAGTCGTTGTCGATAGGGCCGTGGCCGACGCACCGGCCAACGTTGGGCCAGGGTAACCGCCATCTCACCCT
>DAOTVS010000002.1:0-5367 GCA_034436375.1 Anaerolineae bacterium
GGGTCGCTCGCTGCCTCGCCCGGCGGGGGCGCCGCACCGGCCTCGGGCTGCGCACCCGGCAGTTGGTCCTGCAGGATGCGCGCCACCGCCTCCACGCCGCGCTCGACCTCGCGATAGGCCTGGCGCAAGCCCAGGGCGCGCATGGCGGCGATCTCTTTCATTGGCACCCCGTCGACATAACGGAAGGTCAGCATCGAATGCGCCCGCGCCGCTTCCGAGGCGGCATCCGAATCGGATTGCGGGCGCAGCGCCTCGATACAATCCAGCAGCAGCCGGCGCAAGCGCTGGCCCCGCGTGACCCGGTCCAGGTCGCGGCCGGGGTCCACCAGCGCCGCCAGGGGATGGTTCTGCAGGTAGGCATGATCGTAGAGGTGCGCGAGGGCATTGCGCACCTGGCGGATGAGGGCGGGGGAGAGTGCATTGTCTTCTTCGGGCACGGGGCTACCCTGCTGTGCTGTGAAATGACAAAAGATGGCAAAACGGTGACAAAAACAAGCTGGTGCTATCCCCATCCTTACCGTACAATAGAAACTTAGGAGCAGTATGCAGGCAAGTCCGCATACTGATTATACCCGCCGATGTGGGCCGCGGCAACTCGGTGGAGTCGGATCCGAAGAGACGTGGGTGGCCAGGTGATCTCTCTGTCGGCCGAGAGGAGGCTCACCAGGCTTCCTCACAAGTGGGTGGCAAGGAGGTGCCACCTCACAAGTTCGCCACTGCCAGCCAAAGACACGCGATATGAGACATCGCTGCCTGTGCAGCACTTTACCGTACCAGAGGGAGGGAAATGGCGATGGCTTCCGATCGTGATATCATCCAGCCGATGAGGTGCAGACCTGTCGGTCGGCGGCAATTTCTGCGTGCAGCGCTGCTCGTGGGCAGCGCAGGCGTCCTTGGCGCTTGCGCTCCAGCCCCTGCGGCCCCGCAGGTGGTCAAAGAGACTCAGGTTGTGGAGCAGACGGTCACGGTCAAGGAGACGGTGGTCGTCAAGGAGCCGGCTCAAGCCGCGGGCACTACCGTCATTCGCTTCTCAGTTTGGGGCGATGTCCCCGACCGCGCCGTGTACGATCAGATTGCAGACCGCTTTAACGAGGCTCATGCGGATATCAAGGCCATCCCCGAGCAGTACCTCGATGCCTACTATGAGAAGATCCAGACCAATTTTGCCGGCGGCAACTCCGCAGACCTCTTGTACTTCCAGGGGTGGTCGTGGCAGCCCTATGCTGATAAAGGCAACCTCCTTATACCCCTCGATGACTATATCAAAAAGGACAATTGGATAGCCCCCTGGCCGGATCTGCAGGTCCATAACAATTATAGCAAGTGGCATGGCCAAACCTTCATGCAGCCTGCCGATAGTGGCGCCGTCGTCATGTTCTACAACAAGGCCCTCTTCGAAAAGCGCGGAGTGCCCTATCCCAAGGATGGCTGGACCTACGAAGACTTCCAGTCCGCGGTTGAAAAACTCTCATTCGATGAAGGGGGCGTCCGGTACTACGGCTATGCTCAGGCAGGTGGCTGGAATGGCCAGATGACCCGTTCGCTGGTCTGGATGCGCAAGGATGGCCAGATAGAGTTTGACCAGATCGTAGAACCCAAGGAGGCTCGTTTCAACCAGCCGGAAATCGCGGCAGCCCTGCAGTACACGATCTGCGATGTAATCGAGAAGAACTTCTGCCCTAGCCCATCCGTCATCGCTGGTGGTGGCGTGACCATCGCGACTGGGCGCGTGGCTATGACTATGGAAGGACCATGGTTCCTGGCTCAGATGTATGGCAAAGATGCGGCAGTTGAGGGGGGAGTGCCCTTCGACGTTGTCATGCCGCCAGTTGGTAAGGCTGGCTTCTGTGATACAGAGCTCTCCACAAGCGGTCACGTCATCACCAAACAGTGCAAGAACCCCGATGCGGCTTGGCTGCTTCTCAAGTTCATCGGTAGCGATGATGGGCAGCAATTGGTTGCCAATGGCGGTCGCCAGCCTGGTACACCCGATATGATGACCAAGCACTGGGTGCCCATTGTCGGCAAGACATACAACTTTACGCGTCCGGAGGTGTTTGTGCAGGCCATGTCGGAGAAGCGCGCTCATGGAGTGATCGTAGGCGGGGCACAGTGTAACTTTGATGCGTTCTCGACGCCTGAAGGTGGTCTGGGTGTGGCCTGGGATGCCATGCTGGGGCTGCAAAAGACAGCCCAGGAAGCCATGGATGAGCTCAATCCTAAGATCCAGAAGATGATCGACGATTACTGGAAGAAGAAACAGGGCTAGGCATTAAGGGAGTCTGGTCGGGCGGCGCCCGACAGATCGTTGAGACGCGGCGGGGGGTGCGTGGCCCCCCGCCCTCTCCTTTGCTCATGGAGGGAATGGTTCATACCGTCCGCGCCGCTGGCAGCTTTGGAGCTAGCCCGTTGGCTAGGTCAGCCTCTGGAGTGTCAAGTGGGGAGGCAGAGTCCTTGGCTACAACAATAGTGTATAAAAAGGGGCGCCCATCCGGGGTTCGCTTGCAGGAATGGCGCGATGGATGGCTCTACGCCTCACCATTTATCATTGGCTTCCTCGTGTTCTGGGCCGGGCCGATGGTGTACTCTCTCTATCTGGTGGTTAATGATTGGGATATGATGTCGCCGCCCCAATTTGTCGGCCTGGGCAACATTGCGCACATGTTCCAGGACCCGCTCATGGCGCAGGCGCTCGGCAACACTGCCTACTATACATTCATCGGTGTGCCGCTGCAGTTGATGGTCGGGTTCGCCCTGGCTGTGGCCCTCAACCGCAAGCTCACGGGGCAGGCACTCTACCGTACCATCTTCTACCTTCCCAGCATTGTGCCGGCAGTCGCCAACGCACTGGTCTGGTCTCAGATCTTCAACCCGGATTTCGGCGTTCTGAACAACCTGTTTCAGACCGTCGGCCTGCCCAAGGTCAACTGGTTGTTCGATCCCCGGGCTGCCAAGCCGGCATTCATCTTGATGAGTCTATGGGGTGCCGGTTGGCAGATGGTGATCTTCCTGGCCGGCCTGCAAGGGGTGCCGCAACAATTGCTTGAGGCCGCAGAGATCGATGGTGCCGGCCCCATGGCGCGCTTTTGGAATATCATGGTACCGATGATCTCACCGACCATCCTGTTTAACCTCGTTGTCAGCGTTATCGGCAGCTTCCAGGTATTCACATCTTCCCTCGTTATGACGCATGGGGGGCCGCAAAATTCCACCCTCTTCCTGGTTCTTTACACCTATACCAACGGCTTCAATCTCTTCAAGATGGGCTATGCAGCCACTCTGGCCTGGGCGACCTTCTTGATTATCATGATCTTCACCTATCTGCAGTTCCGGCTGTCGAATCGTTGGGTGTACTATGAGACCACGGTCTGACCCCGCCTGAAATAAGGAGTGATTGCATGGAAAGCAAATCGCTGGAACTGGGCGCCAAGCCTGTGCTCAAACCCTGGTTCCGCTCGCGGCGTCGCATCATGCGCATAGGCGGGCGTCTCCTGTTGCACTTCGTGCTCATCGTATCTGGTTTCACCTTCCTGATGCCGCTCTTGTGGGTCGCCTCAACGTCGCTCAAGCGCTCGGGCCAGGTCTTCATCGTTCCCGTGCAGTGGATTCCCACCCACCCTCAATGGGGGAACTTTGTCGAGATCTTCAAGCTCGTTCCCCTGGCTCGTTTCATCGGCAATACTCTGCTCGTGTCTGCGCTGGGCACACTGGGCGCTGTTCTCAGTTCGTTGGTGGTCGCCTACAGCTTGGCTCGCCTGCGCTGGCCCGGCCGTGATCTGATCTTTGCGGTGCTGCTGGCTACCATGATGCTGCCCGGTGTCGTGACCCTGATCCCCACCTTTGTGCTCTACAAAAACCTGCATTGGCTGGATACCTTCTACCCGCTCTGGGTGCCCAGTTTCTTTGGTGGGGCCTTTAATGTCTTTCTCGTACGACAGTTTATGACTGGGCTGCCGATTGATCTCGACGAAGCTGCACGCATTGATGGCGCTGGCTCGTTTCGTATCTTGACCCGAGTCATTGCACCGCTCTGTGGCCCGGTGCTGGCTGCCGTGGCCATTTTCTCGTTCCTCTATCATTATAACGATTTCATGGGTCCATTGATTATTCTGTCGTCCAATGATAAGTTCACATTGCCTTTGGGCATCTACTGGCTGGCTGGGCGCTGGGGCAATTACTGGCACTATGTTATGGCTGCTTCCATGGTCAGCATCACGGGACCTATCATCCTCTTCTTTGTCGCCCAGCGTTACTTTATCCAGGGTATACAGCTCAGTGGCCTGGCCGGCCGCTAGGAGGTAAGCCATGCCCATGTCATCTTGTGAGGTCGTGCGCCGAGCAATCACGTTCGAACGCCCTGACCGGCTGCCACTGGATTTCTCTGCCTTTGGGCTCACCGATTTCCACGGTGTTGGCTGGAATCAGATCGGCACCGGCGATAACAGCCTGCCCCAAACCCTCGATGAGTGGGGCTGTACCTGGGTGCGGCCATCCACTGTTACCAATATGGGGCAAGTGAAAGGGCACCCCCTGGCCGACTGGAGCGCTCTGGATCACTACCGTTGGCCCGACCCCGACTTGCCCGCGTTCTATGACGGCATGGAGGGCCGTTTCGCAGGGTCGGAGGGCAAGTTCATCACCACAGGCATCTTCATGCTACTCTTCGAGCGCATGCACGCGCTGCACGGGTTTGAAAACACCCTGGCCGATCTCTATCTGGAGCGCGAGCGGATCGAGATGTTGGCTGATCGCATCGTCGAGTTTGACCTGGGCATCATCGAGAATATCGGCCGGCGCTTTCCCGGGCGTATCCATAGTTTTGGCTTTAGCGATGATTGGGGCACGGAGCAGGCGCTCTTCATCAACCCGGATCTGTGGGATGAGTTTTTCAAGCCGCGTTATCGACGCATTTTCGATGCCGCTCACCGCCAAGGGTGGTTTGTGAGCATGCACTCCTGTGGTAGGGTGAATGCTATCATCGAGAGTCTGATCGAGATCGGCCTGGATGTCATCAACCTCCAGCAGCCGCGCGTCCTGGGCATCGAAGAGATCGGCCGGCAGTTTCGAGGCCGCATCTGCTTCCTGTCGCTTTGTGATATCCAGCATACCCTGCCATTCCAGGGAGCCGATGGGATCCGCGCCGAGGCGCAGTTGCTGCTGCGAGAGTGGTCGACTCCAGATGGGGGTTTCATTCTGGGCGACTATGGGGATGGAGCCGCAGTTGGCGTGGGGGAGGACAAAAAACGCATCATGCTGGATGCTTTTTTGGAAGCTGACCCTTGGCGCAAAGGCGTCTAGTGCTTGGACATGTCTGTATATGCGCTATCGATCCGAAAAGCACGCAGGTAGGAGAGTCTCCGTCATGGC
>DAOTVS010000003.1:0-3080 GCA_034436375.1 Anaerolineae bacterium
GATGCCCACCTCATCCACACCCATCCCAGCGCCCCTGAGATCACCCAGCATGCCAGCCAAAAGAGGGCGCAGGGTCTGCGGCAGGGGGGCAGCGCCCAGCCAGCAAGAGCGCCTGAACACCTCGCCATTGACCAGTATCGCTTCCAGGCTGACCCGCTTGATGGCCCAGGCAGCCTGGGGCGGCGGCAAGTCCCGCAGGGCGCGCTGGGCCAGGCGGACCGTAGCCTCCAGCAGGGCCTCATGGCGCCCTTCCGGCGCCTCAAAGGTATGGTAGGCTTGCGCCATCTGGCGGCAGCGCCCCTGCACGGGGCGCTCATCCAGCCCACGGGCCCAGCGGTGCGCCACGACGCTCCCCGGCCCCAACTGCTCGAGGACCTGCACCTCGCGCCAGGCCGCAAACTGGCCAATGGTGCTCAAGCCCAAAAGGCGCAGCCGCCGCTGCGCCTCCGCGGACAGAGGGAGCCAATGCAAGGGCAAGGGGGCCAAAAAAGAGCGGTCCTGCGCGGCCACTTGATAACCGGTTTGGGGCTGCACCGTCCGAGCGGCGAGCCAGGCGGCGAACTTACCACCGGCCAGGCCCAGGCGAGCCGGCCGCCCCACCGCCGCCAGCACGGTTTCGCTCCAACGGCCCTCGCTCTCATAGAGCCGGTTCAGTCCGCCCGCATCAATATAGAAGAGAGAGGCGGCTATGTCGTCCTCGACCGCCGGGCTGTAGCGCTGCAGGGTATCGCCGATCTGCACGAAATCTTCCTCGGCCAAGGGGCCGGCAGGGCAAAGGCAGGCAATGCGACGAGGTAAGGCAGGATGTGACATGGCGCCCTCCACAGTCAAGTAACCAGGAACCTGAGCGATACCGTCTGCCCCGACGGGCCGGATTTGTTCTTTAAAACGGTCACCCGCGAGGCAAAGCCAACCACCCGCGATCCGCGCGAGAGCCAGGCCTGGTGCTCAAAAGCCAGGCGGATACTGGCAAAGGAAGCCAGCGGCAGCCCCTCTGGGCAGGCGCAGGGCAAAGGGGGTGTTTCAGTGATAAAAAGCAAGACCGACTGCGAGCGGCTCAAAAGGGGGGTCCAATTGCGCAGGGCACACTCCAGCCGCTTGAGCACTCCGCGGTCGGCCAGAAGAAGGGGATAATCGAGCCGGTCAAAGACGACCGCGCCCAGGCTGCCCATACGCAGGAGATCGTCCGTCATGGTCAGGGCATGGCCAAGGCCATGCGGCCGCAGGATAGCCAACAGGTCCAGGCGCACGCCACAGCGCACCAGGGCTTCCACATCCACGGCGGCGTCGACATCCACATAATAGGCCGCCATCTGCCCGGCCTGTTGGGCCTGCGCTAAAACACGGGCAGCAACCGTGAACTGGCCGGCAGAACCACGGCCCAAAAGCTCGCTGAACCGGCCACACGGAAAACCGCCTGCCAGCGCCCTGTCCAACGGGGCAATACCGCTGGGCAACACGGCCACGGGTTTGACAGAGGCCCTTTTGAGGGCAGCTGGGCCGTAGCGCAACTGCATAGCCGCGACCGTCTGTTCTAGAATCCGTTTGCGTTGGGTCATAGGTGCATTATCCTAGAACAAATGTTCCTGTTGGGCGTATTATAACCGGGGAAAAAGAGGTGTCAAGCCAAGGAGAGGGTTAGATGCTGATGCCCGCTCCGCCGTCCCGCGGGACGGCGGAGCGGGCATCAACATCTACCCCACTCCCCCATCTGCGTTTAGATCTCAGGTTATCCGGCCGTTCTCGAACTGGCTGTTGTACAGCTCGGCGTAAAAGCCGTGGCGAGCGAGCAACTCTTCGTGCTTACCCTGCTCCACAATATCACCGTTGTTCATCACCAGGATCAGGTCCGCATTGCGGATGGTCGACAGGCGGTGAGCGATGACAAAGCTGGTGCGGCCTTTCATCAAATTGTCCATGGCCTTCTGGATCAGCACCTCAGTGTGCGTATCGACCGAGCTCGTAGCCTCATCCAGGATAAGTATCTGGGGGTCGGCCAGAATGGCGCGAGCGATGGTCAAGAGCTGCATCTGCCCCTGCGAAACGTTCGAGGCATCTTCGTTGAGCACCATGTGATAGCCCTCGGGCAGGGTGCGCACAAAGTGGTCGACGTGAGCCGCCTTGGCCGCGGCGATGACCTCCTCGTCAGTGGCATCGGGCCGCCCGTAGCGGATATTCTCCAGGATGGTGCCGTTGTAGAGCCAGGTATCCTGCAGGACCATGCCGAAATTCCTGCGCAGGTCGTGCCGAGACAGCTCCCGGATGTCGTGGCCGTCCACCAGGATGGCGCCGCTGTTGACGTCGTAGAACCGCATCAGCAGCTTGACCATCGTGGTCTTGCCGGCGCCGGTCGGGCCGACGATGGCGATCTTCTGGCCGGGCTGCGCGACGGCGGAAAAGTCGTGGATGATGGTCTTATCCGGGCTGTAACCAAAGGAGACGTTCTTAAACTCCACGCTGCCCCGTACCATCGGCAGCGCCACAGGCTTGGCTGCCTCCGGAACCTCCTCAGGCTGGGCCAGGAACTCGAACACGCGCTCGGCGGCCGCGGCCATCTGCTGCAAGATGTTGGAGATGTTGGCCAACTGCCCCAGGGGCTGCGTGAACGAGCGCACATACTGGATGAACGCCTGGATATCGCCGACCGTGATGGCATTCCGGATAGCCAGCCAACCACCCAGGATGGTCACCGCTACATAGCCCAGGTTGCTGATAAAGTTCATGATCGGCATCATCATACCCGACAGGAATTGTGACTTCCATGCCGAGCTGTAGAGGGTATTGTTGTATCCGTCGAATTGCTCGATGCTCTTTTCTTCGCCGTTAAAGGCCTTCATCACGATATGGCCGCCGTACACCTCTTCGATGTGGCCGTTGACGTGGCCCAGGTAATCCTGCTGTTCCTTAAAATACTTCTGCGACTGTTTGATCACCTGGCTGACCACCAGCATCGACAGCGGGACGATACACACAGCCACAAGGGTCATCACCCCACTGATGCTCAGCATCATGACGAGCACGCCGATGACAGTGGTCACCGAGGTGACGATCTGCGTCAGGCTCTGATTCAGGGTCTGGCT
>DAOTVS010000004.1:0-8431 GCA_034436375.1 Anaerolineae bacterium
CAGGAAAGGCTTGATCACGGCCAGCGCCTCCGGAAGCGTGGCAGGGAACTGGAGGCTGCTGCGCCGCATAAAGGCAGCCCACTGCACGCGTTTTCCCTCATTCACAAAGCCTTCCTCGAAAGCCACCACGTCGGGCGAGAGCGCGACACTGCGCCGGGAGAAGGTCGCCCGAAATCATAGTGGGTGGCCAGCAGCCAGATGTCGTAGAAATCCTTCATGCGGCTGTTCAATTGCTCACGCTCAAACATGGCATGGAGTTTCTCAGCGATGGCGCTTTCGCGGCTGTACCCTAGCAGTTCAGCCGGAGGATAGCCAAGCAAAGCCGGCAACTCGATTATAGTGGCCCCAGGCACGAGGGGATCCCCAAACCCGATATCGATCTGCATTGGGATCCGCATCTTGCCCAGATAAGCCGTGAAGCAGACTCGCACCCCATGATAGTGTGCACCCTCTACGATCGCCTGGCCGGTAAGGCTCGCCGCATCGAAGCGCAGGCCATCCTCAACAACCTCTTGGGCGCATAGTTGGCGCATCACTTGCATAACATGCTCGACATCGTTGTTGAGATGGCCAAGCAGGTCGATATCCCGAGTGGGCCTTGTTATTGGCGCCTGCCAGGCGAGCAGCATCAGCGCCCCTTTGAGCACGAGCTTATCCCGGTACGGCGATTGCGCCAAACGGTACAGGAATCTCTGCAGCGCAAAGTACTGCAGCACATCGCCGAATGGGCGGCCCTCAGCACGAGCCAGGTTCAGTAGCCGGCGGGAGACTGACGCGACGATATCGTGAGTCATAGCAGCGCCTCCAGATAGGGTTGCATAATCCTCTCGACACGGCAGATGCGAGCAAAGTGAAGAAGGCGATCGACGTCGAAATCCGGACGCGTGCGGTAAGTCTTGAGAGCCTCGACTGAGACATCGAGCCCAATGCGCCGGCGGAGTTTGAAGATATCGGCAAGGGTCTTCTCAGGGCAGTAGATGCGCACTGGAACGCCGTCAACAAAGTGGGTATCAATCCCCTCACTGTAGGCAGGCCCCGAAAACCAGTAGACTTGCAGGGGCGGGTAATCGAGCCGGGGGCGCTTAGCGCCCTGACTCAGAGCTATATCCACAGCGTGAGGAATCTGGGTGGTCAGTTCGTGGAAAGCCAGGGCAGAGATCAGACAGATCACAGCACGAGGCACTTTGATGGCAACGGTGACGAGGTCAGGATCGGCAAGGGGTTCCGCATCTGCCAGGCGATAGAGCCCACGACTGAGGGGTTCCAGTTCACCAGAATCGCGCAGAGCATAAAGAGAGCGCGGGTGGATACCAAGGCGCAGAGCCTCCGCTGTGCGCACGATACCGCCATGCTCCCGGATGATACGAAGGGTCTTGCCTGTGGAATTGGACTCGCTCATGCCTTTCCTGCCGGACTAAGTAGTCTATACTTACATACAAGTATATGCTATTATATCCTGAGAATGCAGATCCGTCAAGCATGATTCTCGTTTGGCAGGTGTGACGCAGGACGGCCGACAGCAAGCCATAGCGCTTACTTTCCTCTGGAAGTCAGCCACCTGTATTCCAGTGCTGCATACTCCTATTTGACACAGGGCCAGAGGAAGGTATGATGCACTGCGCTGGTCCTGGGTTGTGGAGAGGAGCGTAACGGGCTTGGATGGGAGTGGGCCTTCGCGAGAGGAGCTGCGGCAGCGGGCATGGGCGGCGCGCTGTGAGGGCTTTGCGCCGAGCATCGGGTTTGACCGACCGTGGGCGACACTGCCGGTAAGTGTGACGGGCCGGGCGTGCAGCCTGCGCTGTGCGCACTGCAATGGACACTATCTGGCCGGTATGCGCACGCTTGACGACCCGGTCCTCGGCAAGGCGCGGAGCCTGCTGATCTCGGGCGGGTGCGACGCGCAGGGCCGGGTGCCGGTGCGGCCCCATCTGGAGGCGATCCTCGCAGCGGCGGCGGGCAAGCGGCTGAACTGGCATGTGGGGCTGATCGACGAGGAGACGATGCGCCTGCTCGCGCCCCATGCGGATGTGGTGAGCTTTGATTTCGTGGGTGATGATGAGACGATCCGCGCGGTGTATGGGCTGGAGCGCACGGTGGCGGACTATGTCGCTGTCTACCGCATGATCGGCCGCTACGTCCGGGTAGTGCCGCACGTGACGGTGGGGCTGCTGGGTGGGCGGCTGCAGGGCGAGCGGCGCGCGCTCTCGCTGCTGCGAGAGCTGGGGGCCGAGGCGGTGGTGTTCCTGGTGCTGATCCCGACGGAAGGCACGGCCTATGCGAGCTGCTCGCCGCCGGCGGTGGATGAGGTGGCGGACCTGCTGGCGGAGGCGCGGCTGCTCTTCCCTGCGGTGCCGCTGCTCCTGGGCTGCATGCGGCCGGGGGGCGCCTATCGGGAGCGGCTGGATGTGCTGGCCGTGCAGGTGGGGATCAACCGGATTGTGAACCCGGCGCGCGCGGCGGTGGCAGAGGCAACACGGCTGGGGCTCACGGCAGAGTGGGGAGAGGAGTGCTGCGCGCTATGAGCGAGGATCGTCATCGGCTTGCGGAGGCGACGCCGGGCACGGTGCACGTCTCCCTCGGCTCGGCGGGGGTGCTGGGGCTGGCCGCCTGCCGCGCAGCCGTCGCCCCCACCACAGCCTACCTGATGACCGGCGGCCGTTGCGCCCATAATTGCGCCTTTTGCGCGCAGGCGCGGAGCAGCACAGCGAGCGACGATCAACTGTCGCGGGTGACCTGGCCGAGCTTTCCGACGGAGCAGGTGCTTAGCCGCCTGGCTGTGGCCTATGAGCAGGGCGCCCTCCAACGCTGCTGCCTGCAGGTGACCTCAGGGCCGGAGCTGGAGCAGGTGCGGGCGATGGTGCGCGCAATCCGCCGGGTGACGGCTGTGCCCTTGTGCATCTCGATTCGGGTGACGGGGCTGGCGCCGCTGGAGGAACTGTTGGAGCTGGGCGCGGAGCGAGTCACCCTGGCCGCCGATGCAGTGTGCGAGCGCGTCTACCGGCAGGTCAAGGGGCCCGATTGGCAGCGGATGCTCGATCTGCTGACCAGCGCCGCCCGGCAGCACCCCGGCCGCGTGGGCACACACGTGATCATCGGCCTGGGCGAGACGGAGGCCGAAGCGGCAGCATTCCTGCAGCAGATGCAGGACCTGGGGATCACGGTAGGTCTCTTTGCCTTTACCCCGGTGCGCGGCACGGCCCTGGCCTCTGCGCCGCCGCCGCCGCTGGCGAGTTACCGGCGCATGCAGGCGGCGCTGCACCTGATCCGCAACGAATACGCTCACGCCGGGCAATTCCGGTACACGCCGGAGGGGCGGATCATCTCCTATGGGCTGGATGCGGCCACGCTGCGCCGGCTGCTGGCGGCAGGCGAGGCCTTTCGGACGGCAGGGTGCACGGGCTGCAATCGCCCCTACTACAATGAGCGGCCGGGCGGGCCCCTGTACAACTACCCCCGCCCTCTGCGGCCGGAGGAGGCCGAGGCGGCGGTGGGGTTGGTGCTGGAGGGGCTGGAGGCCTGAGATGGTGGGCCACACGCGCCGCAGGCGCGTCTCCACAATGCCGGCGACACCGTAGAGACGGCCCGGTGGGCCGTGTATGCGGTGGTCAGAAGTGGTGCTCCCGGAGGAAGAGTGATGGCAGAGGTGATCCATTGTGTCGATCTGGGCCGGATGGCGTATGGGCCGGCGCTCGAACTGCAGCACCGGCTGGTGGCGGCGCGGCAGGAAGGGCGCATCGGCGATACACTGCTGCTGGTGGAGCACAACCCGGTGATCACGCTGGGGCGGCGGGCCAGGCCCGAGCACATCCTGGCCTCAGCCGAGGCGCTGGCGGCAATGGGGGTCGAGGTGCACGCGGTAGAGCGGGGCGGCGATGTGACCTATCATGGACCGGGGCAGTTGGTGGGCTACCCGATCTTGCACCTGCATGAGCGCGGGCTGGGCGCGGCAGACTATATGCACGGCCTGGAGGCACTGCTGATCGCCGCGCTGGCCGATTTTGGGCTGCAGGCGGGCCGGCGCGAGGCCTATGTGGGGGTGTGGCTGGGCCATGACAAGGTGGCGGCGCTCGGGGTGCGCATTGCCAAAGGTGTAAGCTATCACGGCTTTGCGCTGAACGTGAATACCGATCTCAGCGCCTTTCAGTTGATTATCCCCTGCGGCATTACCGATGGTGGGGTGACCTCTATGGCCCGCGCACTCGGCCACCCCGTGGATTGGCAGGCCGTGCAGCAGCGCGTGTGCGAGCACTTTGCCGCCCACTTTCACAGTCCGGTTATTCGCAGCATCCCTGATGAGCTGGCGCCGCTCTTGGATCAAGAGACGACCTAGTGGGCCCGCGCACTGGTTTTGATGGGTACCCGTTGTCTAAAGGAAGGCGACTCCGACCCATCAAAACCAGTGCGGGAAGCCACTAGCCTGAAGGTGCACGGGCAGAGCGCCGTCCGGAAAGTCTCCTGAAACGGCCTCAGCAGTCTGATGGATCTTCAGGGGCAACGATACGCGAGTCGGCCAGCACCTGTAGGGCAATCTGCGACCAGGTCTCCAGGCCCTCTGGGTGGCGCCGAAGCTCGGCGATGGGGGTAAAGCGCGCCTCGGCGATGGCCGTCTCACGCGGGCGCGCGGTGGGGGTGGGGAGGTCCCACAAATGGACGACGCCCAGGTGCACACGGCCGACGTCGTTGGCATCGTCGTTGATCAAAGCGACAATGCGCTCGCGGAGGGGAGGCTCGATCTCCACTTCCTCGGCAACCTCGCGGCGTACCCCTTCCTCGTAGGCCGATCCGCGGGCCTGGTCCTTGATCTCCACGTGGCCGCCCAGGCCGATGGAGCGCAGGGCGGCCAGGCGCGCCTCGCCCGAGCCGGCGCCGCGGACATAGGCCAGCACTGTATCGCCGCAGCGCAGGATCACATAGGGGATCAGCTGCTTGTGGGTCGGGTCGCGCTCAGCCTCGGCGCGGGGCAGGTAGGTGTGCCCGGCCGGATCGAGCAGGGCCGGCAGGTAGCGCTCGACAGCCAGGGTATAGCCCTGGAAGGGGCCCAGCCGCTCCAGCAAGGCTGTTTCGACAGTCAGGATGAGTGGGGACATGCGTACTCCGTACGTAATAAGTAATGCGTAATACGTAAAGCTGCCATTTCGGCATTCATTTTGCTTCCCGTGGTGTTCGCCCTGGCAAAGCTTGTCTGAAGCACCGGACGCAGGGAAATGAAGGCTTTACGTATTACGCATTACTTATTATGCCTTTACAACAGGCCCGCTCGGCGCAGGCAGACGTCCATCGACTCGGAAGTTACCCGCACAGCCTCTTCCGCTGGCATGGCGCGCACGCGCTGGCTAAAGGGTTCGACCACCAGCGGGCCGGAGTAGCTGATCTTGGCCAGGCCCTGGAGGAAGGCGGGCACACCGATCACGCCCGTTTCACCCGGCAGCGCCCGATTGCCGTCGATCTGCTGGTCGCGGGTCAGGCCCGGCTGCGCATCGTTCAGGTGCACGAGCACCACGTCGGCGTCAGTCAGGCGATCGAAATCGGCCATGACGCCGCCGGCGGTGTACCAGTGGAAGGCATCGAAAAGGAGGCCCATGTTGCCGGTGCCGATCTCACGGCAGAGCTGCAGCATGCCATCCATAGTGTGAATGAATTCATACTTGTGGCCGTCGCGCAGGGTCTTGGGCCCCAGGAATTCGAGCCCGAAGCTGATGCCATAATCCTTGAGGATGGCGGCGATGCGGCCCAGGCGATCCTTGTGGAAGGCATAGTTCTCGGCGAACGGCATGGCGTCATGCCACGATGGGATCCACGTGGCGGTGCGGGTGATGCCCAAACGCTGCGCTGTGGCGCATACAGCGGGCAGCTCCCGGAGGGCCTGGGCAAAATCCGCTTCGGCGGCATGGTAATCCACGGGCAGGCCAAAATCTGAGGGGCGCACGCCCGCCTTGTTCAGGATGTCTTGCGCCTGCTCCACACCCAGCTTCTGGACCTCATTGATGTTGACGCTGACGCCCTGAAAGCCGAATTGGCCGGCCAACTCGGCCGAGCGAGCCAAATCCGCACGCACCCCGATCGCACCCGCAGACAGTGATTTGTACATGTAACCAGTCCCCTTTCTGAGCCTGTGCCAATACGCGTTACCGGCGGTCTCTGCACATGGTGCGAGGCGGCGCCGGCCCGTATTCACGGCATATTGTAGCAGAGATTGGCAAAAAGGCTCAAATGGTGGGGAAGCTCTGCGATGCAGCAGAGTTCGTCTGCTTGCCACTTTGCGCATCCTGGTGTAACATTCACCTTATTGTGCCAAGCAGAACAATCGCCTGAGCCCGACAGAGCGTGATATGGGGTGGGCTCACAGGCGCCAAAACCGGCGCTACAAGGCTTGGCAGACAGGCACTTGGGGAGAACACTCATGAACAATCGTGAGCGCGTCCTTCAGGCTTTGCGGCACCAGCAGCCCGATCGGGTGCCCTACAATCTTGGCTTTACACAAAAAGTGCACCAGGCCATGGCCGAATACTATGGCGACCCCGATTTCGTTTCCAAGTTGGGCAACTGCCTGGGCGTGATCTCCTGCGAGCCTGCCGGGGCCTGGCAAGAAGTTGGGCCCGACATCTGGCAGGATCAGTTCGGCGTGCAGTGGAACCGCAGCATCGACAAGGATATTGGCGTCGTCTGCAACTGCCTGGTGACGCCAGAGAATGTCAAGACCTTCCCCTTTCCTGACCCCGACGACCCGACACGCTATGCCGGCCATGAGCGGACCATCGCCGACCGGCCAGACCTCTTCTGGGTGGCCAATCACGGGTTCAGCCTCTATGAGCGGGCCTGGACGCTGGCGGGTATGGAGAATATCCTGGCGGCCATGGTGATCGACAAGCCATTCGTCCATGCCTTGCTCGATCGCATCCTGGAGTTCAACCTGCGCCTCATCGAGCATGCCTGCGCCTACCCCATCGATGCCATGATGTTCGGCGATGATTGGGGGCAGCAGCGGGGCCTGCAGATGGGGCCCGCGTTGTGGCGCGAGTTTATCAAGCCGCGCATCAAAGAGATGTACGGGCTGGTCAAGGCCAGGGGCAAATTTGTGTTCATCCACTCCTGCGGCAAGGTCGACGAGATCTTTCCCGACCTGATCGAGTGCGGCCTGGATGTGTTCAACCCCTTCCAACCCGAGGTGATCGATGTTTTTGCCGCCAAGGAGCACTATGGGCGCTCCCTGAGCTTTTACGGCGGCATCAGCACTCAGCTTACCCTGCCTTTTGGTACCGTAGAGCAGGTCAAAGACGAGGTCAAGCGCCTGCTCGATGTCGTGGGCATGGGGGGCGGCTATATCGCCGCACCCGCCCACGACATCCCGGCCGGAGCCAGGCCGGAGAATATCGCTGCCATGATCGAAGTTTTGCAGAACCAGTAGACGGAGGCTACCCCATGCTTTCTCGTACGGATTATCCCCATCTGCCGATCACGAACCCGCGTCCCGATGGCGCGCGCTTTATCCGCGTCCTGCTCGGGCAGGAGCAGGCGACACGTCCACCCCTGGTCGAATACCTGGTAGATGTGGTGCTGCGCAAGCCGATCACCACAGATCTGCTGGGCCGCACCTGGGTGGACCCGGTCGCCGGCGACAAGAGGTCGCTTGCCGCCTATTGGGATAACTTTATCGCCTTTTGGCACCAGATGGGCTATGATTTTGTCCGCTACGAGGAAGGGTTGGCGCTCCCGGAGAACGATCTGCACGCAGCCGATACGGCGGCCGGGGCCACAGGCGAGCGACACTGGCGCGATATGCACCAGGGCACGATTCGCTCCTGGCAGGACTTTGAGACGTATCCCTGGCCCAAAGTGGAAGAGCACAGCTTTGCCAACTATGAGTATCTCAACAATCACCTGCCGGAAGGGATGGGCCTGATCGTCGCTCATGGCGGCGGCATGTATGAGCACCTCTCGGCGATCTTTTCCTACGAGGGCCTGTGCTTTGCCCTCTTTGATCAGCCCGACCTGGTGGCGGCGGTCGCGCAGCGCCTGGGCGAGCTGATGACGCAATTCTATCGCCAGCTCCTCGACCTGGATCGTGTGATTGCCCTCTTCCCCGGCGATGATATGGGCTTCCGCAGCGGCACCCTGCTTGCCCCTGAGCATCTCCGCCAATACACGCTGCCCTGGCACAAGCGCTTTGCCCAGATGGCGCACGCCAAGGGGCTGCCCTATTTCCTCCATTCCTGCGGGAACCTGGCGACCATCCTGCCCGACCTGATCGATGATGTGCACATCGACGGCAAGCATTCGTATGAGGATGCCATCCTGCCTGTGGCCGAGTTCCAGGCCCGTTATGGCGACCGCATCGCCGTGCTTGGCGGCATCGACGTCGATGTGCTCGCCCGGCGCAGCCCTGCCGAGGTGCGCGCCAAGGTGCGCGAAACCATCAACGCCTGCGCCCCCC
>DAOTVS010000005.1:0-31464 GCA_034436375.1 Anaerolineae bacterium
CTGGCTGGAAGCCCAATGCGGCCGTCATCATCGCCGTGCGCCGGGCGGGCGAGACGACCGATGAGGCAGTCTGCGCCAACACCGTGGCCGACGAGCGCGGCTCCTTTGTGACCAGCTTTGTCCTGCCTGCGCAGGCGCCTTGGAGTGAACAGGGCTACCTGCTGATAGCCGCGCATCTGCCCGGTGAAACAGACGCTGCCACAGCACGCTTCAAGTCGGCGGAGCCCATCACGCCCTGGCCCACACTGACGCCGCTGTACCTTGAGACGCCCACTGCCATCCCCGTCGCCGCATCGACCGAGACGGCCGCGGCTATCGAGCAGCCGTCAGCCACGCCACAGCCGGCAGACACGGCCACCGCCATCCCCGTCACTGCCTGGCGCGGCGAGTACTTCTGCAATCCTGGCCTCGAGGGCGAGCCCGCCCTGGTGCGCGGGGATGCGCACATTGACTTCCATTGGGGGGCAGGGTCCCCTGCGCCCGCCATCCCGGCCGACGGCTTTTCCGCGCGCTGGACTCTATCCACCCAGTTATCCGGCCTCTACCGCTTTCACGCCCAGGCCGATGACGGCGTGCGCCTGTGGGTCGACGACCAGCTCCTGATCAACGAATGGCACGATGCCGATAACCGTCAATATGGTGTGGACTGGGCCCTCAGCGGCGAACATATCGTGCGCGTTGAGTACTATGAGCATGCCGGCGACGCCAGTATTAAGGTCTGGTGGGAAAAGCTCCCCGACCCCACGATCACCCCCACACCGACTGCCACCGCTACACCCACCATCACGCCGTCGCCCTCGCCCACGCCGACTGCCACCGCCACGCCCACCATCACGCCGTCGCCCTCGGCCACGCCGACTGGCACCGCCACGCCCACCATCACGCCGTCACCCTCGGCCACGCCGACTGCCACCGCTACAGCCACCATCACGCCGTCACCCTCGGCCACCAGTACAGCCACGGTCACGCCCACCGCCACCCTCAGCCCCACCACAACAACGGCCAGGTAGGGGCCACTGGATGCCTGCAACACTCCCCTGGCGGCCGCCGCAGTGCCGGTGACGCGCCTGGCCGGCGAGGTGCAGAGCTACGAGCCTTTGCCAGGCGCCCCTGTTCCACCTCACATGGCTGGCCGAAGATGGCCCCAGGCATACACCATCGAGGGCGCACCGGAGCAGGCCTCTATGCCCCTGGCAGGGACCTGTTGCATCATCCATAGTTACAGACTGGTGAATATCTGCACACAGTGTGTTAACTGCCATTGCACATATTGGCTGCTTATGCTATAATGGCGACAGCCGCCGGATGGGCCGGCAGCGACACGGGGATATCTGGGTGTGTCAATCCTCCTCGGAGCGCTGTCTCTCGTAATCGCCTTCATTTTCGACTGGGCCTCTTGGTTGCGTCTGCCGCGCATCAAGCCACTCCTGGGCGTGGGCGTATGCATCACCTTTTTCGGCGCGCTCGCCTGGACTCTGGCCGACTCGCAGCGCCTGCCCTGGCCCAGATGGCTCACTTTGGCCGGCTGGCCGCTCTTCATTCTGTCTGGCGCCCTGCTCATCTGGTCCCTGTTTATCGAGATTCCCTTTGTAGCCACTTATGCCAGGCAGGGTGTGGGCAATACCCTCGTCAAGACCGGCACCTACGCCTTGGTGCGCCACCCGGGCGTGATCTGGTACGCCCTGTGGCTGCTGGCGCTCGCCCTCATCAGCCGTGGTCGCCTGATGCTGGCTGCTGCCGTCATCTGGTCGGTTCTCAACGCGCTCTATGTCTGGCTGCAAGAGGTCTTTCTCTTCAGCAAGATGTTTCCAGGATATCCTGCCTATCAAAAGGAAACGCCCATGCTTGTGCCCACGCGGCAGAGTGCGGCTCGTTGCCTGCAGACCATCGGCCGGCGCCCGCACACTGCATCTTCGTAGGCCAGGCCTGAGCGCCGCCTGCGAAGCGCCAGCCGGGCCCCCCGTAGGCTGATCGTCCTCACGACCCTGTGCTGACCGCGATGCAGGCCGGCCTGTTGTTGCCGGCGCCCGCCCAGCCATTGCCACGCCAGTCGCCCATCATCCCAGGCGTGAAAAGGAGGTGAGAGGCATCGCTCTCTGGGGCTACGCCGACACTCTGCCAATCCGATCCACACTCAAAACCAAACAGGGGGGATACCGTGGCTAACGCAACCGAGCTATTGCGCCAGGGGCGGCGAGGCGAGATCTGGCAGAAATACTGCGGCTTTATGGACCTCTCCCTCGCCGAGTTCATGCAGATCCAGGAGCGCCTGCTGCTGGAACAATTGCATCTCCTGGGCACCAGTGAGATCGGCCGGCACATTCTCAGGGGACGTGTGCCGACCACCGTGGAAGAGTTCCGCCAGAACGTGCCGCTGACCACCTACAAAGATTATGCGCAGTGGCTCACAGACAAGCGCGAAGATGCCTTGCCGCGCAAGCCAGAGTGGTGGCTGCATACCTCGGGCCGCACGAGCGAATATGACATCAAATGGATCCCGTTCACACCGCAGATGGTACAGCGCATGAGCGAGCAAGCCATGGCCTGCGTGATCTCGGCCGCGAGCTCACGCAAGGGTGAGTTTACCTATGAGGAGGGAGATACGGCGCTCTTTACCCTGGCGCCCTTCCCCTACGTCTCTGGGGCCATGGGCATTGGGCTGGAGGCGGAGTTCGCCTGGCGCTTTTTGCCACCCCGGAAGCAGGCCGAGCAGATGGAATTTGCTGAGCGCATCGAGGAAGGTTTCCGCCTGGCCCTGCGGGATGGCATCGATGCCTTCTGGGGCGTCACCAGCATCCTGTTGCGCATCGGCGAGCAGTTCGCCAACGGTCAGAGCACCATGAAGCCATCGGCGTTTCTGCTCCACCCGCAGGTGCTCTTCCGCCTCTTGCGCGCCTTTGTGCGCAGCCGCCTTGCCGGGCGCAACTACTTGCTGCCACGCGACCTGTGGACGGTCAAGGGGATCTGCGCTGGCGGTACCGATACGGGGCTTTTCCGCAAGAAGATCGAAGAGTATTGGGGCCGCACTGTCGTCGAGGCCTATGCCTGCACCGAGGGCGCCATCCTGGCGCTGCAGGCCTGGAACACCAAAGGCATGACCTTCTTCCCCGATACGAACTTTCTTGAGTTCATCCCCGAGGAAGAAGCCGTGCGCAGCCGGTCTGATGGCAGCTTTACCCCTCGCACCTGCACCCTGGCCGAAGTACAGCCGCAGCATCGCTATGAGATCGTCTTTACGAACTTTCATGGCGGCGTGATGACCCGCTACCGCGTCGGCGACCTCATCGAGATCGTCTCGCTGCGTGATGATGAAGTGAATATCGATACGCCGCAGATGGCTTTTTATTCGCGCATTGACGATATCATCGACCTGGCCTCTTTCGCCCGCCTCACCGAGCGGACCATCTGGCGGGCACTGGAGGAAGCCGGCACGCCCTATGTCGATTGGACAGCGCGCAAAGAGTACGAGGGCGATCAGGTCACCTTGCACATCTATCTGGAGCCCAAAAACGGCCAGACCGAGGTCAACGGCTACCGGGAACAGCTGCACAACGCCCTGGCCGCGCTCGATACGGATTATGCCAACTTGCACAGCATGTTGGGCATGGACCCGTTGCGCGTTACCCTGCTGCGACCGGGTACCTTCCAACGCTACATGCTTGCCCGCCAGGCTGAAGGCACCGACCTGGCCCGCCTCAAGCCGGCGCACATGAACGCGCCTGATGGGATCGTGCGCCGCCTGCTGCAAGCCAGTGGAGAGGTGAATTAGGGGCAGCCCAGCAGGTTTGCCCACTTCAGAAGAGGGGGTCATGGGTATGGGCCAAAGCAAGGCTGTCGCGGGATTCAATACCTGGGCCGCGACTTATGATCAGAGTGTGGCCGAAGAGGTCGAGAAATACTCGGGCATGCCCTACGAGGAGGTGTTGCGCCGGGTTGTCGAGGCGGCCGGGGCTGCGCCGCACGCCCAGGTGCTCGATGTTGGGACAGGCACCGGCGCTCTGGCTTTCGCATTGGCGACAACGCTGTCTGAGGGCCATGTAGTGGGCATCGATCCCACTCCAGAAATGCTGCGCCGCGCCCAGGAAAACGCTCAGCGCCTGAACACAAACAGCCAAGTCGAGTTTCGTCTTGGCGCTGCCGAATCACTCCCGTTCCCAGATAACTCGTTCGATATCGTCGTCAGCTCCCTGGCCATGCACCACACTCGGGTCCCACAGAGCCTGAAAGAGATGGCGCGTGTGCTCAAACCGGGAGGACGCCTGGCTATCGCCGATATGGCGCACAATCCCAGACTAGAGACGACTTTGGGGTTCCTGGTAAAACCACTCCTGGCGCTGTTCTACCTGGCCAGCAAGCGCTCTATCCGCATGATGCGCGCTGAGATCGAGGCCTATGATCAAATGTACACCGGCCAACAATGGGAGGTGATGTTGCGTCAAGCCGGGCTCAACGACATCAAAGTGCAAGAATTCCCTCATCCAACTTCGAAGTGGTATTCGTCGATCCTGATCGCGCAGGCTGGGAAGTAAGGCAAGCGCATGGCTGACCTTGCAGAGGCTGCTCAGGAACACCCGGTCTGCCGGGTGTTCCTGAGCAGCTCACGTGCCCTGCGGAGCGTGCCACACTCGGCCGGGTTTTGGCGCCGAGCCTGTGCAGGGCAGCGCTGGCCAGCCTGTCACACCAGGCCAGAGCTCTGGCAAGAGCTTGCCAGAGCTCTGGCGGGTGCTATGGTAAGGTGGCTCTTGGTGAGCTCTGAATTCGGGTCAGAATTTGAGTGGGGACCCACCGACGGTGGGCATCCAACCTGAGGCAGAATGCAGCAACAATGAACCTGGCCTTCGTTTTCTCACTGGTGGCCCTGCTCTGCTATGCGGCCCTCCTCATTCTGGTAGTGCGGCGAGGACTGCATATTCGTGTGCATCAAGTCTTCGCCCTTTACCTCACCTCCATGCTGATCGGCCAGATTGCCGCCTGCGTCGTGAGTTTGAGCCAATCGACCGTTCGGGTTCTTTTCTGGTACCGCATCTCCATCGCCACGACCTTTGCTCAACTCATTCTCTTCTTCTTCATCGCGCGCATCCAGGTGCGTATCCATGTATCGCGCCTGAACACGATCCTGGCCATGGTCGCGTTTACCTCCGTCGTCACCCTGCTCTACACCGATCAGGGCCTCTTTCTGGCCCATATTCACCGTCACCCGGTCACGGGCCTCCTGGTGCCCGACTTTGGCATCCTGCTCATCCCCATCGCCGTGATGAGCTACACCTTCCTGGGCCTGGGTATTGCTGCCCTGGTGCAAGCCTTTCGGAGCGCCGCCTCGGATAGCGAGCGCAATCGGCTTCGCTACCTGATAATCTCCATCGTCATCAGCCTGCTGGGCACCATGGCAAACCTCTTCCCGGCCCTTGTGGGTTACCCGGTCGATGTTGCTGGCAATATCATCAGCGCCATGCTCCTGTCCTATGCCATCCTGCGCTACCAGCTGCTCGATATCACCCTTGTCGTGCGGCGCGGCCTGGCTTACTCTATCCTCACCGTGGGCCTGGCCACGATCTATCTGCTCAGCATCTGGCTTTTCGAACGCTTTGTGCGCTCCGTGCTCGGTCCCGGCGCGCTGCTCATTCCCATCATCCTCGCCATGTCCGCCGCCGTGCTCATGCAGCCCTGGCGCGACCGGGCTCAGGCCTGGGTGGATCGCCTGCTCTTCCGCGAAAAGTACGACTCCCGGCGCATGCTGCAAGAGCTGAGCAAGAGTACGGCCACGATCATCGACCTGGAGGCGCTCGGGCGTATGATGCTGAGCGAGCTTTGCCGCTCCATGCGCCTGGAACGAGCCGCACTGCTCCTGCGCGAGGAGAGCTCGGGCGCCCTTTTCGTCGCAGCCGAGCAGGGCCTCGAAGGTCCCGTTTCCGAGCTGCGCCTGACGCGCAGCCACCCGGTCGTGCAGTGGCTACAGAACTCTGACCGGCCGCTGCACGTGCGCGAAGTCGAGACGGCGCCCCAGTTCCACAGCCTGTGGGGCGACGAGCAAGAGGTCCTCAAGCGGTTGGGCGCTCAACTCCTGGTGCCCCTGCTGGTCAAGAACGAACTGGTCGGCATCCTGGCTGTGGGGCCCAAGCTCACCGGTGAGATGCATTCTGGCGAGGAGGAGCTCACTCTCTCGACCCTCGCTAATCAGACGGCTGTGGCCGTGGAGAATGCCCACCTGTTCGCCACCACCAAGGCTCGTGTAGCCGAACTCACAACACTCCAGGATATTGCCGTGCGGCTGGTCGCCGCCCGCAGCCTGCCGCTCGTGCTGCGGGTGGTCGTGGAGCGCGGCGTGGAGTTGCTGCATGCCGATGAAGCTCATATCGCTCTGTGGGACCCGGCCAACAACCGCATGGGCACGCATTGCGGTGCTACCGCCGATGGCCAACCCTGTGATCTGTCCGAGACTTCGGCCGCCAATCTCCCCATCGAGATGGCGGCCCGCTATGACAAACCCATGGTCATCGGCGATATGTGGATGCAGGCTGCCATTGCACCTTCCCTGGCCCGCGAGGGCCGGGCGCGCGCCATTGCGGCTTATCCCCTCAGCCGTGAGAATACTCCGGTTGGAGTGCTGGCTGTGATCCACAACCGGGCGCACAATTTCGCCGAGGATGAGCTCCGTCTGCTCGGCATGCTCTGCGATGTGGCCACCCTGGCCATCGATAACGCCCAGTTGCTCGAATCGGAACAGGCCAAGCGCAAGTTGGCTGATACACTCCGGGAAGTGGCCGGTGTCATTGGCTCTACATTGATGAGCGATGTACTGTTGGAGCTGATCCTGGAGCAACTGCAAAAGGTGGTAGATTATGATGGAGCTGCGATCATGCTCCTGCGCAACAACCAGCTTGAGGTGAGCAGTGTGCGCGGCCTGCCCCGCGATTATCTCAATGTCGGGCGCACCCTTCCCCTGGGCCAGTTCCCGCTCTTTACCGATATCATCCGTGAGCGCCGGCCGATCATGTCTGGCGATACCACACGGGATGAGCGCTGGCACATAGGAGTTGCCGACCTGCCCTTGCGGGCTTCGATCGGCGTGCCGCTCCTGGTCCATGATCAGGTGCGAGGCATCCTGGTCATGGGCAAGAGTGAGCCCAGCCACTATACGCCCGATGATCTACAAAATGTGGTCGCTTTTGCCAATCAGGCCGCAATTGCTATTGAGAATGCACGTCTATATGAAGAGACCATTCAAGAAAAACGCAAGACCGAAACCATCTTGAGAGAGTCGTTCAGCGGCATTGTGTTTACGGATGTAGACCTGCGCATCGTGACTTTTAACACGGGAGCGGAGACCATCACGGGCTTCGCCGCCGAGGATGTCATCGGCCGGCCACTGCCAGAGGTTTTGGGCGCCGGCATTGTCGCTCCCTCCAGCCCCCTGGGCCGGGTGATGGCCACGGGTGAGCGCGTGCCGCCGCAAGAGACGGTGATCCAGGCCGCCTCTGGCGTGCGCGATATTCTGCAGGGAACGGTAGCACTCCACGATTCGAGCCAAACCCTGTTCGGCTACCTGATCAGCTTTGCCGATATCACACGTCTGAAGGAGGTCGACCGTCTCAAGACCGACATCGTAGCCAATGTCTCCCACGAGCTGCGCACCCCTCTCGCCTCGATCAAGGCCTATACCGAGCTCTTGCTCGACAATATCGAGGGGGAAGACAGAGATATGCGCGACCAATTTCTGTCGGTCATCGATCGCGAGGCCGACCGTCTCGCCGAATTGATCAGCGAGCTCCTGGACCTGTCGCGTATGGAGGCCGGCCGGTTCGAAGTGCGCAAGGTGCGCCTCAAGCTCAGCCAGCTCGTCAGCGACGTGCTACAATTGCTGGATGTGCAGCGCAAGAGCCGTGGCCTGACCCTCCGCGCAGATATGCCCGATGATCTGCCCGATATTGTGGCCGATCGCGAGATGGCGCTGATCATCCTGAAGAACTTGCTCGGCAACGCGATCAAATTCAGCCGTCCAGGCGATGAGGTGCTCCTGGTGTTGCGGCCCACCCCAGAGCACTTGTTGCTACAAGTCGTTGATCATGGTATCGGCATCCCCGAGGATGCCATACCCCATCTTTTCCAAAAGTTCTACCGTGTACGTTCCACCACCGAATCCGGCATCGAGGGTACCGGGCTGGGGCTTGTGCTCACCAAGCAGGCCGTCGAAGCCCACGGCGGGACTATCGAAGTGACCAGCCAGGTGGGCAAAGGGACCACATTTACAGTACGTCTGCCCTGGCAGTAATCCAAAGGTTGTAGGGGCAAGTCAACAGGGTAGGTCTGAAACCTGCCACTACAACCCGGCAACAAAGCAATTCACGGAGGCAATGGGTATGGCAGAGGCCACCAAATTACTGATCATCGACGATGACCTGACCCTGGTCAATGCACTCAAGCTCTATCTTTCCAAAGGTGGCTACGTGGTCATCACGGCAGCCAACGGCATTGAAGGGCTGCAGATCCTCTATAATGAACGGCCTGACCTCGTGGTGTTGGATATCATGATGCCCAAGATGGATGGGTGGGAAGTCTGCAAACGCATCCGCGAGCTCTCCGACGTACCCATCATCATGCTCACGGCCCGCGATCAGGAGACCGACCGGGTCATGGGGCTCAAGATGGGCGCCGATGACTATATCGCCAAGCCGTTCAGCTTGAAAGAGTTGGAAGCTCGCTTGGAGGCGGTGCTGAGGCGCACCCGGCTGCCGCCACCCACCCGCGGTCGCGTGCTTTACTCCGATGAGATACTCAGCATCGATTCGGAGCGTTGGGAAGTGCGCCGCCGGGGTGAATTGGTGGACCTGACCCCGACGGAATTGCGCCTGCTCCTGGTACTGGCCGAGAACGCGGGCCGCGTGCTCACCCATCAGCAACTGCTGGAGCAAGTGTGGGGGCCGGAATACATTGACGAAACTGACTATACCAAGCTCTTCATCTGGCGCCTGCGGCAAAAGATCGAAGATGACCCCACCAACCCGCGCTATATCATTACCGAGCGTGGCCTGGGCTACCGCTTTACCAAGAACAATGATAACAACAGTCACGCCCAGACGCAGGAATAGAGGATATGCTTACACCACTGTAACCTGGCATACACGGCCCGGCAACCTGGATCTGCTAGAATAAAAGTGGCATATATAGCGGCCAGTATGGGGTCAAGGCCTGCAGGAGGGGCTTTGTTCTGGTTGCCGCGTTGCTGTGGGGGCGGCCATGGCCAAGCATGTCCTGATTGTGGACGACGACATCAATATCCGCACGGCGGTCAAGCTGCGGCTCGAGCGAGACGCACTTATTGTGCACACTGCCTCTGATGGCGAAGATGCCCTGCGCCAGGTTGAGCAACAATCACCCGACCTGGTTATACTGGATCTTTTTCTCCCTCGTCGTGATGGGATCGAGGTGCTGGCCTGCATCAAAAACACAGCGGCTACCGCCGGTATACCGGTGATCGTACTCACTGCCCGCTATCACTGCGGCGACGCCGACGCGGAGCAACTGGCAAGGGCCAACGAAGTCATCGTCAAGCCCTTCAGCCCCCGTTATCTCGCCGAGCGTGTGCACCATCTGCTGAACTGAATGGTTCGCCGCCTGGCGGCCGGCCTCCACCCCACGTCGCGACTAGTTTGAAAATGGCGCCGGGGCCCTTCCGGGCAATTGCCGGCTGGCCCGCTCCGCCCAAGCCCGGGCTTATCCCAGAGGGTGTGGGTCCGTGGGGCGGCCACTGCCGAAGGGCGTTTTCATCGTGCGCTGTGCCCATTCGGGCATGAGCGCCTGGTCTGCGGATAGCAAAAGATGCTTCGCAAGGCCTCCTGCGGAGCATCTTTCGCTATCCGCGATCCCGTTTCCAGAGCGCCACAGCCGCTGTCAGCCCGCATGCGTGCTCGTCACGTCCATGTACCCTTCGTGCAACGAGACGCCCGTAACCTGCACACCCTGTTCGGCCAGCAAATCATCCAGGGCAAAACCATTCACCAAGTTATCATTGATGCCCGTCACAAGCAAAGGCTTGATCAGCGAAGACATGGCGGCATAGCTTCCACCCAGGCGCACATCCTGCACCTGCACCTGCAAATGCCCACCATTCACCACTGGCACCACGTCGGCCTCCACCGGCACCAGGGCGCCCTGCAGTCGGTCCACCTTGACCGTCGCCAGCAAGGTGATGTGATCATTGTAGATGTGCCCCCGCAACTGCTGGCATTCCAGGCCCTCACCCAACGAGGTCGTGTAGCCACCCAGGTAATCGTTCAATTGCTGCTCGGTAATGCGCGTCACGGTCGTCTGCGAGCCTGGCGCCGGAGTAGCCAGGGGCGCCTGCGTCGGCGACGCCTGCGGGCTGGCCGTAGGCGATGGCAGCGCTGCAGGCTCCGCAGTACGCACTGCCCGGGTCAGGGCGGAAGGAATAATACAGGCCAGCAGGACGACACTGGCCATGCAAACGACCAGCAGAACGGTCCATTTGGGCGCTGACGCACGCTTGTCGCGCATGCTCATGGACCTCCTCTAGATTGGGTTGTCTCGAATTATATGCCTGTTCGTTGATGGCGCCAAGTCACGGGATGGCAGTGCTATGCCCGTTTCCGAAAGGCCCGCATCACGAGCAGCACGGCCAGGGCCAACACAATACCAACCAGGTCCACCGACCAGTCTTCCAGGCTGCAGGTGCGGCCGGGCACAAAGCGCTGGTGCAGTTCATCCAGGGCCGCATAGGTGAGGGCCCACGCCACCGTCCAGGCGGCAGCCACCATGGCAGCCCGTTTGCGAGCAAGAGCGCGCCACACCAGCGCCGACAGGATGGCATACTCGCAGGCATGGGCAACGGTGCGCATGGAATCATCCAGCCACCGGTTGCGCGCATGCGGCAGGCCATGGTGATGCGGTATGTCGGGCACAGCCGAAAGAGCAAAAATCAGGGCCATCCACAGAGCAACCGGCCCCCAGATGCGGAGCCACTCCCGGCGCCCCCGTGCCGCCCTTGCAGGGGCAGGTCTGAGGCCTGCCCCTACGCCCACAGCCGCGCCTCCAGGATCTGCCCGTCGTCAAAGCCTTCCAGGCGCAGATAGTAGCGCACCGTATCGGCCAGCACGGCCAGGGGCGCCAGGCCCACAATCTCGCTGCCCACGACCGGCACGCCATAGCGCTGCGCCTCCAGGCGGACAAGCTCGAACACGCGATAGAGGGGGGTGTTGAAGGGATCCACCACATTCATGGAAACCTGCGTGCGGCCGGGCTCAGAGAGGGCCAGCCCGATGGCTTTGACGCCGCTCAGGCCGCCATCTTTGGCGCGTACGGCGCGGGCAATGGCCTTGGCAATCCGCACATCGCCCGTGCCCAGGTTGACATTGTAGGCCACCAGGAACCGTCGTGCGCCCACGGCCACAGCGCCCCCTGTTGGGTGCGGTTGCGGCGGGCCGAAATCGGGCTGCCAGAGGGGACTCTGCAACCGCTCCCTCAAGCCCTCGTATTCTCCCTGGCGCACATCAGCCAGGTTGCGCCGTTCGGGCCGGGTGGCTGCCTCCTCATAGAGGAACACCGGCAGCCCCAGTTCTTGCCCCAGCCGTGCACCGATGCGCCGTGCCAGCGCCACAGCCTCGTCCATCGTCGCATCCATCAGCGGCACCAGGGGGATCACATCCACGGCGCCCATGCGCGGGTGAGCGCCGTGGTGTTCGTTCATATTGATGCGGGCCAGGGCGAGTGCCGTCACCGCCACGGCCGCCTGCTCCACCGCATCGGCAGGCCCTACAAAGGTCAGCACAGTCCGGTTGTGGTCGGCATTGGAGGCCACATCGAGCACCCGCCCCCGTGGGCTTGCCCGCCCCGCCGCAGCCGCAATCTCCTCGATCACGCCCAGCCGCCGGCCCTCACTCAAGTTGAGCGCACACTCGAACAGCTTTCGCATCCGCCTTCCCAACGGTCAGCCTTGCCCCATTCTCAGATGAGCATATTCAGTGGAGCGTACTCCAGGCCAAACGATTCGGCTACCGCCTGATAGGTGATGTGGCCGCCATAGGTATTGACTCCCAACGCCAGCGCGGGATCCACCTTGACTGCCTTCACCAGACCCAGGTCCGCCAGCCGCAGCGCATAGGGCAGGGTCACATTAGAGAGCGCATAGGTCGCCGTGCGGGGCACCGCCCCCGGCATGTTGGCTACGCAATAGTGGATGACCCCATTGACCAGGTAGACGGGATCGCTGTGGGTGGTTGGGTGGCTCGTCTCCACACAGCCGCCCTGATCTACGGCGACATCGATCACCACGCTGCCCGGCTTCATCGTCTCGACCATCTCGCGGGTCACGAGATGGGGCGCCTTGGCCCCCGGTTTGAGCACCGCGCCGATGACCACATCGGCATGGCGCACTGCATCGGCGATATTGCGCGGGTTCGAGCTGAGAGTGGTCAGGCTTCCATGCAGAATCTCGCTCAGATAGCGCAACCGGTCGGCGCTGGCATCGACAACCGTGACGTGAGCACCCATACCCAGCGAGATCATGGCAGCATTGGTGCCAACCGTGCCGCCGCCGATGATCACCACGTCAGATGGGCGCACGCCAGGCACGCCCCCCAGCAACTTGCCGCGCCCGCCCACAGTGCGCTCCAGATAGTGAGCGCCTACCTGTACCGACATGCGGCCAGCGATCTGGCTCATGGGCGTCAGCAGGGGGAGCGACCCGTCGGCCCTCTGCACCGTCTCATAGCCGATGCCGGTGACGCCGCTCCGAGTCATGGCCTCAGTCAGTTCACGGTCGGCAGCCAGATGCAGATAGGTAAAGAGCAGCAAGCCGGCGCGCAAATAGCCATATTCCTGGCGCAAGGGTTCTTTGACCTTGAGCACCATGTCGGCCTGGCCCCACACCTGGGCGGCATCTGGCTCGATCTCGGCGCCGCTGCGCTGGTATTCCTGATCGTGGAACCCTGAGCCTGCTCCAGCATTGTGTTCCACGATCACCCGGTGACCGGCTTGCACCAGCATCTCAGCGCCGCCGGGCGTCAATGCCACCCGAAACTCACTATCCTTGATCTCCTTGGGTACCCCGATGATCATCCTTGATCCTCCCGGGTTGGAAACCTTCAGCTCCCAACTCGACTAGGCCAATACTCTGCCCGCAAACCGCCGCCAAAGCGACACACGCCCCAGTGACGTGTCTCTACAGAAGGAGACGATCAATGGCCGGCGCGTGCCGGCCACTGATCGCTAGCCCTTGCCATTTCCATTTCCATTCCCATTGTGCTCTGCAAAATCCACCTGCGACGAATCGCCGACATTCAGCCGCTCGAAGGACCCCGCCACCCGGGCGTCACGGCCGATGAGCGAGCCCGAGAGCATGGCATCCTCGATGCGTGAGCGCTCGTCGATGATCGAATCGCGTACAATGCTGTTACGGATCACCGCTTCATCCGCGATCGTGACATAGGGCCCGATAATCGAATCTTCCACGGTGGCCGTCTTGGCAATGTAAACCGGCGGAATAACGATCGAGTTCACGGTAGTGCCCAATTGCTGGCTGCCGTGCTCCAGCAGGTAGCGATTGGTGTGCAGCACGGTTTCGGGCTTGCCGCAGTCCTCCCACACTTCGAGGCAGCGGGCCGTCAGTTTGGCTCCCTGCTCGATCATGATCTGCAACGCATCGGCCAAAAAGTACTCGCCATGGGTCTTGATATCGCGCTCGATCAACTCGTCGATGGCGCTCATCAGCCACGCTGCGTCACGGAGATAGTAAACACCGATTACCGCCAAATTGTGCTCGAACGACGTCGGCTTTTCGATCAGCCGCGTGACCCGGGAGTCCTCCAGCACAGCCACGCCGAAGCGGCGCGGGTCGTCCACTCGTTTGACGTAGAGTATTCCGTCCGCATCTACCTGATCCAGGTCGTGCAGATCAGTCTCGAAAATCGTATCGACGAAAATGATGAGCACTGGCCCTTCCACCAAATCCTTCGCCAGGCGGATGGCATGGGCCTGCCCCTTCATCTCCTTCTGCTCCACGTAGCGGGCCGGGAGATCATAGTTGGCCTCGACATAGGCCTGGATCTGCTCGCCCAGATAGCCCGTGATGAAGATTACCTCTTCCGGCGCCAGGTCCACCAGCTTATCCAGGATATGCCCCAACACGGGCTTGCCAGCGACGTTGACGAGTGGCTTGGGTTTGGAATACGTGTGAGGACGCAGGCGCGTACCGAACCCTGCCAACGGGATGATGACCTTCATGGGCACCTCCTATTCATGATCGGCCCGAGACTCCAGGCCGCGTTTCAACGTTGGCTTGCTGGTATGCCAGGGCGTAGCCTGCTCATAGGCGTGGGCAATACGCAGGATAGTGGCCTCCGCAAAGGGTCGCCCCAGGACCTGCATACCGATGGGCAAGCCCTGCGAAAAGCCACAAGGGATCGCAATGCCGCAAGTGCCGGCCAGGTTAAGCGACAGGGTAAAAATATCCGAAAGGTACATCTGCAGCGGGTCATCGGCCCGCGCCCCGATGGGGAATGCCACCGTAGGGCTGGTGGGCACGATCAGGGCGTCGACCCGCTCCAGCGCCTGCTCGAAATCCTGCCGGATCAGGGTGCGCACCTTTTGCGCCTTGCGATAGTAAGCATCGTAATATCCAGCCGAGAGGGCATAAGTGCCCAGCATGATGCGGCGCTTGACCTCTGCGCCAAACCCTTCGCCGCGCGTGCGCTTGCAGAGCTCCCACAACTCGCCCACATCCGGCGCCGCATAGCCATACTTGACCCCGTCATAGCGGGCCAGGTTAGCCGACGCCTCAGCCGGGGCGATGAGATAGTACACGGGCAATGCGTATTCGGTGTGGGGCAGAGAGACCGGCTCCACGATAGCGCCCAGGGCCTCCAGTTGGACCAGAGCCCGGCGCACGGCCGCTTCCACCTCGGGGTCCATCCCGGGCACAAAGTATTCATCGGGCACGCCGATGCGCACGCCGCGGATGTCGCCCTCCAGCTCCGCCAGGTAGTCGGGTACGGGCACCTGTGCGGCCGTCGAATCACACGGGTCCGCGCCGGCGATGGCGCCCAAGAGCAGGGCCGAGTCGGCCACCGTGCGGGTCAGCGTGCCCACCTGATCCAACGAAGAAGCAAAGGCCACCAGGCCGTAGCGCGACACGCGCCCATAGGTTGGCTTGAGCCCTACCACACCACAGAACGAAGCGGGCTGACGCACACTGCCCCCGGTATCGGTGCCCAGGGCGCCCATCGCCTCGCCCGCCGCCACAGCAGCGGCGCTGCCGCCGCTCGAGCCGCCCGGCACTCGCTCCAGGTCCCAGGGGTTGTGCGTCGTAAAGTAAGCCGAGTTTTCCGTCGACGAGCCCATAGCGAACTCGTCGGTGTTCGTTTTGCCCAGCATCACAAACCCGGCCGCCTTCAGGCGCGCTACCACAGTAGCATCATAGGGGGGCACAAAGTCCTCCAGGATGCGCGAGCCGCAGGTCGTAACGACTCCCTCGGTGCATAGCACATCCTTGACAGCCAGGGGAATGCCCAGGAGTGGAGATAGGCGATCTTCACCTGTCTGGCGTGCGTTTCTCAGGCGCTCATCGGCGGCAGCAGCCATCTCCAGTGCGAGTTCGGGCGTCAAAGTCAGGTAGCACCGGACCCGGTTATCAATCGCGACGATCCGGTCTATGACGGCCTGCGTCAGCTCCACGGCGCTGATCTCGCCCCGCCGCAGCAGACGCTGCGCATCTCGGATCGTTAGTTCGTACAATTGCATTGTTTCGTCTGCCTCACGGCGCTTCTTCCAGTACGGGCGGCACGCAAAAGTAGCCATCCTTGCGCGCTGGTGCATTGGCCAGAACGTCTTCCACCGGCAGCGCAGGCCGCACCACATCGGGCCGTGCAGCATTGCTGATGCCGCTCACTTGCGCAGTGGGTGCCACATGCTCCGTGTCAATCCGCTGCAGCATCGTCATGTAATCCAGGATCGCCGAGAGCTGCTCGCGGAAATGCTCAACTTCACTTTCTGTCAAGCTAAGCTTGGCCAAATCGGCAATATGGGCCACTTCCTGGCGCGTTAACGCCATGTATCCTCCAACTCTAACAGTCTTAACCCAGCCTCTCCAGATTGCGGTATGGCACCTGCACCGTCTGCCCGCCATCGAGGGTCACCCCGACCAAGGCCTCGCCATCCTGCTCCTGGAGGCTCTGCACCCAACCCATCATCCCCAGATAGGGGGTGCGCGTCAGGCGCACGCGATCTCCTGTAACCAACGGGCGTTCATGAGAACCCGGCGTCGGATTTCCTGCGGCGGCTGGATCGAGCTCCCCGGCAACCTTCAGAGGAATGCTCAAAGCCGGCGTCTGCATCTGCCCATAGCACCAGCCCGGCCTCCCCAGGGGCTGCGGGTAGCCTGCCGGAGAACCCCGGCGGCCGCCCTCCAGCAGGGCATCGCAGCCATCATGCTGGGCCAAAAGGTCGAAAATCGGCCCGGCCATCGGCACTGCCCCCAACCCGTCGGTCACGAGCACGGTCAGGCCCAGTTGTTCGGCGCGCGCGCGCAGGTGCTGCGCCAGGCCGCCCACCAACAAACCGGCCGCATGAAAGCGCGCCGCCCGCAACAGCACCCGGCTGTCCAGACATAGGCCGCCGACCACTATTTTACCACGGCAGGCCACATCTACGCTAGTCCAGCGCAAGCTATCTGCGGGGCCTCGGGTGCGCAGAGCCAGGGCGCCATAGATTTCGCCGCCCGCGCCCCAGAGCCCCAACACGCGAGCTACCGTGCTCCGCACGACGGCCCCGCGCCGGGGCAGCACCCGTACCACCTGCCCAGGCAGAGGGGCGCGCAATTCCACCCGCCGCGGCGCTTCCTGAATAAAGATGCGCCCGGTCGCCACATTGGTCACCCGCCCGGCGACCGGCGTACGCAGCGTCCGCCACCCCATAAATCCGGCGGCGGCCAGCACATCGCCAGCCTGCACCTCTTGTCCGACTGCCACCCGCAGGCTATCATATAATTGCTCGCAGGCCAGGCCCAGGGCCTCGGCGCCATCAATAACACGCACCGGCGCCGGCTCTTCACCACGCACCAGGGCATCGCCCACACGCACCCAGCTCCCGGGCGCGACCAAGACCTCACCATCGCCCTGTAAGCACTGTTCATAATCGAATATGGTCTGCGGATGCAACCGGCTGACCAGCGGCTCGGCTCTCATCCTTCCTCAATCTCCTGTTGCCAGCTTTCCAGCAACTGGCGCCGCTCGTCGTCATCAACCGGCAGGGCCAGAGGGCGCCCGCGGGCATCGATAATCACGCCCAGTGCACCCCCGCGCACTTCAGCGATGCCCCCGCGCCCACGCCGGCCTACGCCCAACCCGCGGGCAGGATAGACTTCCAGCTTCCCCCGCTCGTTCGTGCCCAACGGCAGGCGACGGATGCTCCCGCCAGGCACCACCATCTCGCTGCGCAACTCTCCCTGCACCGACAGCCGCACATGCAGAGCTCGGGCATGGGGCCGCACCGAGCCACTGGGGGCTACCAGAGTTCCCAGCTCGAGCAAGGCATCGTGATCAAAGATCTGCACAGCCGACTGCGCATCTGATTGCGCCAGGCCACTCAACCCCGGCAGCAGGTCCGCCCAATCCAGAGCCAGCCGCATCAAGCCCACCGGCTGCAGAGCATCGATCATCGCCAGTGCCGCCTGGCCCGGCGTGTGTGCGTGGGTCAACACAGTCCCTCGGCCCACCAGCAGGTCTGCCTCGGGCCATGCGCCCAAGTCCGCGGAGACCTCTCCCCAGGCGCCCCGCGCCACCCGCCACGAGCAGTGCAGCGCCTCACGCGCTGCGGCTTGCTGCAGATCCCAATCCTCCTCCGTCTGCGGCACCCCGGCCGGGCGCACCTCCACATTGCTGAGGCGGTCCCAGGCTTCCGCCCAGGAAAGAGGAGAACGCAGCCAACGCAAAACGGCAGTAGGATCATTGAGCTCGCGCAGGGCGCCAAGCCCTGCCCCGGTGCCATAGGGCGTTGCCCAGGAGAGTGGCGCCCCTACCGGCTGCACCCACAACAGCCGGCAGCCACTGCCTCCCACGTCGACCCCCAGTACGCCCCGCTTCAGGCTGTGGCGCCGGGCGGTGAAACGCAGGGTGCGGGCCATCGCATCCAGATCGTATCTCACACTCGTGCCCGCCCACTGCTCCACAGCTTGCAGCGCCTCCGGCCAGCCCAGTGCGCGGCGGTAGAAGAGGCGCATCACCTCGGCGCGCAGATCGCCGAGGTATTCTACACCCAGCGAAGGCCGCACGTTGGACACGAGGTGCAGATCCACCACGCCGCTCAGGGCGGCGCTCAGGGGCCTGTGAGCCTGCACGTTGCCCGCATACACAACTGTGGGACGCGTGTTTTCTGGCAGCGCCGAATAGGCGGCGCCGAGGGCCTGAGCCAAGTCACAGATAGGCGCTACCGGCCCGCCATCCACCCCACCCACCAGGACCAGCACAGCCGGAGGGCTCTCCACCAGGGCCTGCAAATCGTCCGTTTCCCAGCGGCGCGTGGAGGCATCCAGCGCAACCATGCGCACCAGAGTCACATGGGGCACGCTCACTGCACGAAAGGCGCTGGCCAGCGAGTAATCGCGCGTCACTCCGGCCAGGGCTACACGCAGCGGCCAGGCCAGGCTCGTCGTCACCACGGCGCCGCCAACCCCATGGCCGTCAGCATCGCATGGCCGCCGCAGGCGCCCCTCCTCATCCAGCAGGCGCCGCCCAAGCAAAACCTCCAGATTGGTGACGGCCCGCCGCACCCCCTCAAGCAGGCCATCCGGGCCGCTCGCGGTCGTGCTCGCCTCAGCCAGCGCCACCAGGCGCGCCACGCCCTCCACCGGAGAGCAGTAGGCAACCCGGGTCAGCACATGCCCTATATTGATTAGCAAACAGGTTGTGCCAGCTGTCTCATCAGCCATGGGCGTGAATCCGCAATCCGTGATCCGTAATGCGTAAAGCCGCATCATCCAGGCACATGTTCCCAGGCAGAGCGATCGTTTCAACAAACCCTAAACGAAGCATCACACACGCTGTCATGGCGACCTTACGGATTACTCGTTGCTCATTACACAAGATGCAGCCAATCGGCCATCAGGAACTGCAGCCTCGCCGCCAGGACCCCCAGCAGCGAGATCACGGCGGTGGCAAAGAGCGCTCCCAAAGCCACGATCATGAACAGGTTACCGAGGCGCCCCCACGACCGCACGACCCCTGCCCAGATGCGCGGGAGCCCGCTGCGTCCGGCCGGGTTATGGCCGGTATAAGCGAAGCGAAAGAGAACGGCCCCCGTGCCGATGGCCACCAGCAAGGCATCGCCGATAGCCGGCCACGAGCCGCGCGGAATCTGTGCTGGCTCGTTCATGGCCGCGACGAGCTGCGGCAGTGCCGTCCCCAATATCGCCCCGCCGATGGCCAGCGCCGCCCCCACCCCCATCAGATAGGCCAGCGACAGATTGCTCAGCCATGAGGCAGAAGGCAGCCCACGCGCCAGGAGCAACACCCCCAGCGCAAACCAGATCACCAGCGGCCAATGCCCGCGAGGGTCTTGCACCAGCAGCAATACGCGCGGCCAGAGCACTGCCCGGCAGGTGATTGCCGCCGCATAGCCCACAGCGAGCCCCACCAGCAGCGCAAACATCGCTTGCGACGCCTTGTTCTCGCCAAAAGCCGCGCTTAAGGTGACCAGCGTCAGGATCGCAGCGACCCAGGTGCCAATCAAGGGCCAATCCAGAGCCGGCAAAGGGGGCCAAACAGGCATCCGCTGCCTCCCGAAATACAACCAACACCTTGCGAACAACGCTCAAGCGCGATTCGTAATCCGTCATGCGTAAGGTTGGCACTGCGAAATACCCGCTGCTCTGCGTACGCCTGATTCCGGCAAGCGCCACGCAAAGCACCGCCAACCCGCTCCTGAGCGCCTCGCGGATCACGCATTACGCTTGCGCTTTACCAACCCAACCAGGTTCGCGATCACTACCACCCCCACCACAGTCCATATGCCCACACGCAACGAGGCCAGCAACTGCCCGCCCAAGCCGCTGTGCCCCTGCAAGCGCTCATACGCAGCCGCGCCCGCCAAGCCGGCCACAACCCCGCGTATCTGGCCTGCTGCCTGATAGGGGCTCACCGCCGGCTCGATCATCGCCGGCACCCCGACGAGAAGCGGCGTCCCATAGGGGGCGCCGACCTGCTCGATCCAGCGTTGCACCGCCGTCAAGTCACGCCCCAGCACCACAATCATGGCCACGTCGCGGGCGCCCGTCACACCGGCCATCAGCGGGTAACCGCTCACTGGGCGCCCCAGGCGGTAATCGTTGGGCGCCACTGTGGGGATGCTGACTGCCAGCGCCCGCACTGCAGCCTCGCCGCCCGCCACATAGCCCAGGTTGAGTACTGCTTCGCCATAGACGGCCTGCGGCTGCCCTTGGAGCGCACGATCCAGCGCAGCATCGGCCAGGGCGGCTCCCTCGGGCAAGGTGCTGATGGCCAGCACATGCAGGTTACGCTGCAGCAAATAGCGCAAATAGGCATCGGCGATGGGCGTCAGGTCGCCACTCAAGCCGGCGTCATAATCAAAAACCACCAGCACGGCCGCCCCCGCAGGCAGACTATTGATGGCCTTATTGGCCGCCGCCACACCTGGGGGGATACGGGTCACGGCGCTCAGAGCCGTCATGGGCGCCACCAGCGGCGCCGCCAGGGCGACGAGCAGAGCGATGGCAATGAACAAACGCCAGCCACGGGCCAAAGCAGGCCGCGCCTCATCCTCAGCCACATCCTGCGGCGAAGCATGCACCTCCTCCGCCGCTGTCTCGGCAAAGAGGCCAGCCGCCGCGCGCTGCTCGGCTGTCGGCGGTAAGGTCACGCGCTCATGCGCCCGGTAGGGGACCCCCACAATGGGTTCGATAGACAGGGCATCCGCCGACCATTCATCTTGCACAGGATGCGACTCAAAACTGTCGCTGGTAGGCGCCGCCAACCCCCGCTCCCGAGTCGAGGGCTCTTCCTCAGGCTGCTCCACGCTATCCAGCCAGGGCGGCAGGCCTCCTCGCTGCAGGTTGGCCTGCTCCGCCCCCCCTTGCGTGGGCGCAGCTCCTCTCGGCGGGGCCTCGCCCGCTGCGTGGGCCAGGTCGAGCCCACAACGCTGGCAATGGGCCGCATCCGCCACATTGGCCGCTCCACAACGCGGGCAGTTGGCCCACGATTCGTCGGCCAACCGGCGCCCACACTCATTGCAGAAGCGGCTGCCTTCGCGGTTTGCGGTGCCACAGCCAGGGCAGTAGATCATGGCAGAGGATCTCCTATTCGTATGGCCGGTCCACCCACAGCAGCAACCGCAGCCCGGTCGCCACGACCCCCAGCGCCACCCCCAGCAGAATGCCTCGCACCGCTGCCAGAGTCGGCACACTCACAATCCAGTCACGAATGACAGCGAGAGAATAGAAATAGGGGTTATCGAGGGGTAAGCTCCCCAGGAGCACCACCACCCCCACGGCCAGGAGCGCTGCCCCTTCCCAGGTGCCCAGCCGCCATACACGCACCGCCGCGCCGACCACTGCAAAGGCCAGGAGCGCCCCCACACCTGCCTCCAGGGGAAAGAGCAGATAGCGATAGAACCACCCCAACACCGGCCGTTGCCAGGTCAAGAGGCCCACCAGCAGGCTGGCCAGGGCAGCCAACAGAATAATAACACTCGTTGGCCAGCCTTTCTCCCGCCGTCGGATGCGGCGCTCATGCACCCAGAGCAAGTTCGCCAACCCCAGGATCACGGCAAATGCCCCGATGATGATGGCGCCCTCCAACAGGAAACTGGCAGCGGCATCGAGGAGCGGGTTATCGAGGAAGAAATCCAAGAGCACAATCAGCCCGGCGAACAGAGCGGCAAAGGCAGGCAATAACCGCTTCATGATAGTTTCCCCACCAGAGCCAACACCGTCGCCGCCAGGATGCCCACGGCAATCGCCGCCCGGAACAGGTCCTGCGTGGCCAGGCTGCCCGTATGCTCTGGCCGGTCGAGAGCGGCGCCCAGGGCATAGATCTCCTCGCCGATCAGGGCTGCATCCATAGTACTATAGAAGAGCGGCTGGATCGTGGGAGCGCTGGTGCCCCCCACCTGAATCGTACGAGAGTGCAGGCCGGCCTGGGCGATCAGGAGCATTTCAGGCCCAAAAGTGCCCACCAACGCATTCAGCGCCACAGGGTCTCGCCCCATAGCCGCAGCCACCCCAGCCCCATAGCCCAAGGGGGAGGGGGCCACGAACTCTCCCTGGCGAGGATGATAGGTCTGCGGGTAGCCCGTGCTCTGCGCCCCTTGCTGCAGAGATGCCAGCGCTGCCGCCAGGGCCGTCGGCTCTGCCACACGTACGTGAACCGGGATTTCCGCTTGAGCGCCCCGCTTGGCCAGGTATGATACCAGGCTCAACCCCGCCAGAGTGTCAGCCGTGTTGAGGTCACCCACCCTGCCCGTGCCCAGGGCCACGTCCACCCCTTCGCCCGTCTCCATGGCGCGGCCCACCGCTGCCCGCACCCGTTGTACAGCCGGCAACGCACGGATAGCAAAAGGCCGCCTGTTCCAGGCACGCAACGTGAAAAGCACAAACACGAGCGTAAACGCGCCCAGGCCAAGCAGCCCCCAAAAACCCTCAACCGTTGTGGACGTCGATTCCCAGAATATGTGCAGCACGGGACTGAGTTGATGGATTATATCCATTTTGCCACCCGCACCACCCCTGAACCCTCACTACTGCGTAAAGATGACCCGCTCTCACAGGCCAGAGGCCCGCCTCTACCCGCTGCACTGTCGAGGCCGCCGGTAGGCCGTGTCCTCCCTATGGCGCGCTCGCTCATGCACGCCGCCGGCGCAGGCTCGCCGCTGCCCGCGCCAGCGCCTCGTCATCCTCCATCAGGCCGGCCCAGAGCTCGATCCAGTCGCCCAACCAGGGCTGGAGGAAGGGTTGGGCCACATAGAGCGCCTGCTGGATCAGCAGATGAAAAGGGCGCGCGGCCTCGAGCAGCAGCAAGCCAGGCGCCTGCAGCCGACGGCCGGCCAATGCCGACGCCAGGCCGTCCACAGCCTCACGCTCGCGTTCTCCTCTACCGCTGGACCATCGCTCCATGCTGTCCTCGCCGCTTGCCCCAACGGAAACGCAACTGCTGCCAGGGCCCCAACCGCCGTGCAATGTGCAGGCGAGCATCCGCAGCCAGCTCCCCCAGGGTGCCCTCTCTCACACGTGAGCCATCAGCTTCCAGAGTCGCCAGCGCCGAGAGCGCTTTCTCCCGGCCCTGTGCGCGCATAAAACGCACAGCCTCTGCGCGCACGCCCACATCGGGGTCATGCAAGAGCGGCAGAACCGCCGCTTCCTGGGCGCCGCTGCCGATTTGGGCCAGCGCTCGCAATGCAGCCGCACGCACCGGCCCCACCGGGTCGGCCAGGCACGCCTGCAATTCGGGGAGCGCCGCATCATAGTGACACCAGGCGACAGCGGCCGCGGCCATTCGCCGCACTTCAGCATCGCAATCGCTCAGGGCGCGCTGCAACACGGGGCCGGCCACCTGAGGGGCCCCGACCCCCGCCAGCCCCAGCGCACGCACCGCCGCTGCCCGTACCGAGGCGTCGGCATCCTGCGCCAGGGCCGGCAGCGGCCCCAATGGCCCCCGGCGCCCCCAGTTGGCAATCACATCGGCCGCCGTTGCCCGCACCGCAGGCTCTGGCGCGGCCGCGGCCTCGAGCACAATCTGCACCACCAACAGCGGTACGGCCTGATCAGAGGCCCGATTGGCAATCTCGCTCAAAGCCTGCGCTGCACTCCAGCGCACAAAGGGCTCAGCATCATACAGTGCACACCCCAACGCCCGGGCTGCCTCAGGGGTATGCACGCGAGCCAGACGCGCTGCCGCTCGCCAACGCGTCGGGGCGTCATCCCCCTGCAACTCGGCCAACAGAGCTGCAGTCCCGGCCTTTCCGGCATCCGGCATTTCGTTTGCCACTCCCCCCTAGAGTCGGACCAGACAGGCGGTTTGGCATCTCTCCCTCTGTCTGTGCAGAATTATACCATCGCTATGGAGTGTGGTAAAGTAGAGCGAGGATCGTACGAGGCGATTCGCTCCTGCTTGACGGCATGGTATAATAGCACTATGTATCTGTCGGGTCTATTGCTCAAGGCCCTGCGCGACCTGGTGCGCCGCCCCCTCCGCTCTGCGCTGACCATATTGGGTATCGGCATTGGCGTAGCGGGGCTGGTCGCGATTGTCTCGCTGGGCCAGAACATCATCCGGGCGCAGGCCGACACCTATGACAATGCCTCCCAGGCTGACCTGGACTATTGGGTGTGGAACGCCCCGCCTGGGCTTTTGCGCGCCATCGAATCGGTCCAGAATGTGGACCAGGCCGAGCTGCGGCTCAGCCTCTACACCAAGTGGCGCGTCGGTGACTCCTGGCGCGACATGGAGCTGATCGGCCTGAGCGACTTTTCCGCGGTCACCCTGAACAAGTTTTCCATCATCGAGGGGCGCGCCCCCAAGCCCGGCGAGATACTGGTGGAGACCTCCGCCCGCGATATCGCACCCCTGCAACTGGAGCAGGACCTCATCTACCGTGACGGTCAGGATTACCGCGAGCGCAGCGCCGTCATTTCGGGCTTTAGCCGCAGCCCCACCTACCTGGCCTCCACCCTCACCAGCGTGACCCGCGCCTATATGCCGGCCAGCGACGTGCGTCGCCAGCTCGGCATCACGGGCTATAACGAGCTCCTGGTGCGCCTGCACGACATTTCGCGCGCCCAGCCGACGGTAGAGCGGATCAACCGCATCCTCGATCAGCGGGGCGTCTCGCACGGCTGGCCCCTGATCCGTGACCCGCAGAACTATCCCGGCAAGCGTGAGCTTGACGCCATTGTTCTGGTTCTGACCCTCTTCTCCGCCGTTGGCCTGGGCGTGAGCAGTTTCCTGGTGATCAACACGCTGCTGGCGCTCCTGGCCGAACAGGTGCGTGAAGTGGGCATCATCAAGGCCATGGGTGGCTCCCGCTGGCAGATCGTGCAGCTCTACCTCTTTGCCGCCGGCGCCTATGCTGTCGCCGGCACGCTGGTCGGGTTGGCGCTGGGCGCCCTTGTGGGCTACTGGCTGCTGCAATTGGTGGCCCATCTGGGAAATGTCGACGTGCCTTTCCGCATTGCGCCGCGCGGCGTAGCCTTGGGTGGCGCCGTCGGCATCGGCGTCACCCTGCTCGCCGGCCTGATACCTGCCCTGGTGGGTGCACGGACCCCGGTGCGCACGGCGCTCTACGGTTATGGCATCTCCTCAGGCTTTGGTCAGAGCCGGGTAGAGCGAGCCCTGCGCCGGCTGGTGCTGTTGCCCCCTACCCTGACCATGGCCGCCCGCAACCTGACCCGGCGCAAAGGGCGCAGCCTGGTGACGATCGCTGTCATTGCCCTGGCGACCGCGGCCTTTTTGGGCACTCAGAGCACCCGCGCCTCGGTCGATCAGGCCATCGATGAGACCTTTGCCACCTACAATAGCGATGCCTGGGTCTCCTTCGGCCAGCCGGTCAGCAGCAGTTTTGCCGAAGAATTGCAGGCCGTCCCTGGCGTGCGCCGCGCCGAGGCGTGGACCCTGACCAATTGTTGGGTCGAAGGGGTGCAGGCGCGCCTTTGGGGCGTGCCCGCCGACACACAGCTCTACCACCCCCGGCTGCAGGCGGGCCGTTGGTTCGCTCCCGATGAGGTCGACGCCGCCGTCATTTCAGCAGACCTGGCGGCCGCCCAGGACCTGCGCCTGGGTGACAGGCTGCAGGTCGAAGTGAACGCGGGCCAGCGCGAATTTCACATCGTGGGCATCGCTGTCGATAACAGCATCTTCCTGGGTAGCACCCTGGCCGGCAAGATCTTTGCGCCGCGCGATACGGTAGCCCGGATGCTCGGCAGCTACGGTACAGCCGACTTTTTCGCCGTCGGCATGATCAACAAAGACCCGGCCTATATCGACCACACCATTGCCCAGATCGAAGATCACTATCGCTCTCTGCGGCCCAGCGCCCAGCCGGCCTATACCGATGTCGAGAGCGCCCGCATGGCCTCTCGCCTGCTCACCCTTGCCCTGCTGACCATGGTCCTCCTGGTCGGGCTCGTCGGCGGCATTGGCATCATCAACACGCTCGGGCTCAACGTGCTCGAGCGGCGCCGCGAAATCGGCGTGCTGCGCGCCATGGGCGGCACCAACAAGAGCCTCATCGTGGCCTATGTGGGTGAGGGGTTGGCCATGGGCGCACTGGGCTGGCTGGCAGGCCTGGTCGTGGGCTACCCCCTGGGCCGGGCCCTGACTCAGCTCATGCAGAGCGTCCTTTTCCAGATCGACTTTATCTTTTCGCCCGCCCTCCTGGCGGCCAGCCTGGCCTTTACCCTGGGCCTCGCCGCCCTGGCCAGCCTCGGCCCCGCCCTCGCCGCAGCGCACATGCCCGCGCAACAAGCGCTGCGGTACGATGCCTAAAGCGCAAAGCGTAAAGAGCACGATACCCGCTGGAACAGCGAGCCCCGTGCTCTTTACGTTTTACGTTTTACGTTTTACGTTTTACGCTTTACGTTTTACGTTTTACGTCTCACCAGTCGAACGATCGCGTATCGCTCGTCTTGCTCACAGGCACCGGCGTTTGCCCTTCGCTCACCCGCATGACCGTTACCGACCAGTGGAAGGTATGCGAAGCCGCATTGGCTGCCGGTTGGTAAGAAGAAGGGATGCGCCAGGCCGTGGTACGCGTCCAGCCGGCGGGCGGCGTGGGCAGGCTGGGATCATCGCGCCAGATACGCACCACGTACCACGTATCATCACCCAAGAGCCCAACCGATGACCAGTTCAACAGCACATCTTCTCCCGACAGTTGCTTCGACCCATCGGCGGGGCTCAGCAGGCTGGGTGCGGCAAACTCAAACCCTCCAGCGGCCGGCGTCGACGTCGCCGCACTGGCTGTCGCTGGCGCGGGCGTTGCCGTTGCCGTCGCAGCCACCGTCGGCGATGCTGTGGGCTGCGGGGTCGCCGTTGGGGCTGCCGTCGGCGCCAGAGTCGGCTGGACGATGCTCTGGCCCGGGATTTGCAGCTGCTGCCCCAATTGGAGCGAGTCTGCGTTCTGGAGCCCATTCGCCGCCATCAGGGCATCCACGGTCGTATTGTACTTGAGCGCAATCGAGAGCAGATTATCGCCCTTTTGCACCACATAGGTCACCGGCGCGGGCGTTGCGGCAGGCTGACTCTGCTCTGGGGCCGCTGTGGGCGCCGGGTTTTGGCCAGGGATCACCAGTTTCTGGCCGACCAGGATCAGGTCGGTAGCCTTCATATTGTTGGCCCGGGCCAGATCGTCTACGCTGATGTTGTACTGCTCAGCAATCGAGCGCAGTGACTCGCCTGACTGGATCACATGGATCACCGGTGTGGGCGTTGCCGGCGGCGCCGCCGGCGTGTCTGTCGCCGGGGGCTGTGTGGGTGTGTTTGTCGCCGCTTGTGTCGGCTCTGTGGTGGCCGTCGGCTCGTCCGTCGGAGCGAGTGTCGCTGAAGGCGAGGGTTCATTCAGCGCCAAAAGCGGCGCCGTAGCGGTTGGCCGGGGCTGCGCCGCTGGCCGGGGCAAGAACAACCCGGCGCGCGCCACGCTCACCAGCAGCAACACCCCCACGACCACGGCCAGAACCCAGCCTGCCCTCTTGAGCGTCGGCCCCAGTCGCCTCGGCACACGCAACGGGGCATTGGTCGACAGCGATTCGCCGCATTCAGGGCAGACGGCGACCTGAGAATCAATCTCCGCGCCGCAGTGCGCGCACTTGCGCTTGACACGCACCGCCGCCAATTGCGTTCCACACTCTGGGCAGAAATGCGCCTGCTCAGCAATACGTGATCCGCACTTTGGACAGGTGGTCATCGGGCTTCACCTCGTAGGTAACTGACAACCTTCAGCCATCGGCCCTGGCTCGGCACCGCACTCGCTTGGCAAGGGCAAGGCTGACGCTCACCCTCCACCGAGAGCGCCGGCCCGCCGGGCGCCGGAGCCGTTCACTGCGTTATTGTATGGAGCATGGAAAGCCCGCTCGAGATACGCGACTCCTACACCGGGTCAGGCTTTCCCCATTAGCGAGGCCCCAGGGTCAGAGGAGCAAGTCAGGAAGCCTTGCCGTTGCCCGCCAAACCGATATCGGCGGCAATCGCCTGCATCGACTGCAGCACGACGCCGATATGCTCATCCAGATCCACGCCCAGCTCCGCGGCGCCGGTCTCGATATCGGCCCGGTTCACACCGCGGGCAAAGCCAGCATTGTTCCACTTTTTGCGCACGGCGGCCACGTCCACATCTAGCACGGACTTGGAGGGCCGCACCAGCGCTACAGCCACAATGAGGCCAGTCAGCTCATCCACAGCGAACAGTGTTCGGTCCAACATCGTCGTGCGCCGCTCGCCCGTCGCCGGATTATGGGCCCGGATCGCGTGCACCATTTCCGTCGGGTAGCCCCGCTCCGCCAGGATCGAGGCCCCCATAAAGGCATGCTGATCCATCTCGGGGTAGCGCTCGTAATCGAAATCGTGCAACAGGCCGACGATACCCCAGGCATCCTCATCCTCGCCGAAGCGGCGGGCATAGGCGCGCATCGCCGCCTCGACCGCCAGCTCGTGCTTGATCAGGTTCGCATTCGACATGAACTCGGTCAACAATGCCCAGGCTTGTTCTCGCGTAACCAAGTCAATCCTCCAACCCAAAAGCAGCACTGGCTGCGCAATTGCAACCTTGCGCATGACGGATCACGCATTGCGCATCCCTTACCGCCCCGCAATCTGCCGCTGCATTTGGATGAGCGAGCGAATCGCCTCGCTGGCCATATCCAGCATTTGGTTCCACTGATCGCGGGTAAAGGCTTCGCCCTCCGCCGTCGCCTCGATATCCACCAGGCGCCCGCGGGCGTTCATCACAATCGCAGAATCCACCTCGGCGCGCACATCCTCTTGATAACAGAGGTCAAGCAACATCTCGCCCGCCACGAGACCCACACTGACGGCCGCCACGGGGGCCTTCCAGACCTCGCGGCGCACTACTTTCTTCTCGATCAGCTTATCCACGGCCAGCGCCAGCGCCACATAACCGCCGGTAATGGCGGCCGTGCGCGTGCCGCCATCGGCTTGCAGCACATCGCAATCGACAGTAATCAGGCGCTCACCCAGCACGCGCAGGTCAATGCTGGCGCGCAGGCTGCGGCCAATCAGCCGTTGAATCTCCGTAGCGCGCCCCGAGGGCGTACGCGCTGTGCGCTCCTTGGTGGAGCGTGGCAGCATGGCATACTCCGCAGTGACCCAGCCCTCTCCCTTGCCCCGCATCCACTGGGGAACCACATCCTGCACCGTGGCGGCACAGAGCACCCGTGTCTTGCCCATGCTGATCAGGCACGAGCCTTCGGCGAATTCCTGATAGCCGACGGTCAACTCCACAGGGCGCAATTCGTTGGGCGCACGACCGTCTATCCTCATATGTATAACCAGCTCCTCGTTTTCTAGTGGGGGGAGTATTGTGGCCAACGCCAGCAAGCGAGGGCTACCAGGGCCAACTGTAGACAAATGGTGTGAGAGGCGCCGGCTCGGGTATCACCCACGGCACGCGCTGCAGAATATGGGCCCGGCCGCTGATCCTGATACGAACAACTGGCCGCCCTGCACGTCGTCAGATTGACTTGCAGATTGTACCACGACTATCAAGTTCGCGCAAGGCCAGGTTGAAAAATGGGACGGGTTGGGGTACACTGGTGCACGGATAGCCCAGGGCAGGGTAGATCATCTGCGGGAGAAACTCGAGGTGCGCAAAAGCAAGGGACAGATTGTTTTAGGCTCCGCCTCCCCAAGGCGACGGCACTTGATGCGGCGTCTGGGGCTCAAGGTCCGCGTTGCCGCCGCCGGCATTAATGAGGCGGCCGTCCGCGGCGCCACGCCCGAGGATGTGACGGCCCGTGTCGCTGCCGCCAAGGTCCGCGCCCTGGACCACTCTGGAGAGATCACGGTCACAGCCGATACAGCCGTCGTCATCGACGGCAAGATCCTGGGCAAGCCTCGCTCCGCCGAGGAAGCCCGTGCCATGCTCGAGCGACTGTGGGGGCGCACGCACCGGGTCATTACTGCCATCGCCGTCGCCCGCGATGGACGCACGTGCGTGGACGTCGTCTCCACCGAGGTGACCATGCGCCACTATACCAGCAAGGAGATCGAGGCCTACATCGCCTCAGGCGACCCCTTTGACAAGGCCGGCGCCTATGCCATACAGCACCCCGGCTTTCACCCCGTGGCGCGCATCCGCGGCTGCTACCAGAACATCGTTGGCCTGCCCCTCTGCCACCTCTGCAAGCGCCTGGAACAAGAGGGCGTGCGCATCCCTCACCTGCCCCCCGGCCTCTGCCGTCGGGACCTTGGCCAGGAATGCCCTGTCGCGCTGTATCCCCAAGCTTAACCGATAGCATCACTCATCGATTGAAGGTACTCGGTCATGCGCTGCCGCCGCGCCACAAAAGCGCTCAGCAGCCCGGCCGCTGTCTCCTGGATCGTGCGCCGGTTATTCGTGTAGGGATCCTGCAGGGTCGCATCGTTGACCTGAGCGACCCACTCCGCTGGAATCGGGCCGCCGCCGGAGAGCGCGCCCGCCAGCCCGCCGGCCACCGCCGCCAGGCAGTCGGTATCGCGGCCCATGTTCACCGCCGCCACGATCGCTTCACGCGGGTTCCCCCTCGTCACAGCGAAAATCGCCAGCCCCTTGGGCACGACCTCATTGGCCTGCGACATGCTGTAGGTGAAATGCTCACCGCCATGGTAGCGGCCGTCGAACAGCTCGCCCAGGGCAGCAGGGTCCGTATGGCGGGCGGCCAGGTCCAGGCCAAAGTCCAGGTCGCGCTCCACCGTATCATAGAGGGCGTAGAGCTGCCCCGCCTCGGCCCGGTAGCGGGCAAAGCGCCGCGCCGCTGCCAGGACCGATTCGACCGTGGCCGCCGGCCGGCACGCCTCGGCAAGCGCCGCGTTGTAGAGAGCCGCCCAGCGCAGCGCGAACGAGGTCTCGCGGGCCAGTATCCGCCCGACCGCGAATGTATCGTCGGCGGCGCCCGCAGGGTCGCCGGCGTTGATCAGGCCGAGGGGATGAAAGGCGCGCGCTACCGAGTTGACATTGGGGAAAGGCCACAACTGGCCCAGCTCCGACGGCGGCACGCCCGACCGGGCCAGCTCCAGCAGCGAGCGGTCGAACGGCTCCTGCTTGTAGACCATGCGGGCGGGGTCCAGGTCCCGCAGCCAGACGGCGACCAGGTCATGGGCCTGGATGCGGTCGCCCTTTTCGATGATCGCCGTGGCCACCAGCTTTTGCCGCTCGATCCCATCCTCGGTCGTGCCGGGCAGGCGCAGCCAGTCGGTATAGCCGGTATAGTGCTTGTAGGGTAGCAGCCACTCCAGGCGG
>DAOTVS010000006.1:0-26812 GCA_034436375.1 Anaerolineae bacterium
CCCAACCCAACTTTATCATCTTCCTGACCGACGACCAGGGCTACGGTGATCTTTCCTGCATGGGAACCACCGATTTCCGGACGCCACACCTGGACCGGTTGGCCGCCTCGGGCGCGCGGTTCACCAACTGGTACAGCAACTCGCCAGTCTGCTCGCCCTCGCGGGCAGCGCTGCTCACCGGGCGCTATCCGGGGAATGCAGGGGTGCGCTCAATCCTGGCCGGGCACCGCACTGCGACAGGCCTCTTGCCTGAGGTGCCCACCCTGGCCACGGCGCTCAAGAAGCAGGGCTATCAGACGGCCCTCATCGGCAAGTGGCACCTGGGGGTCGCCCCCGGCAGCCGACCTAATGACCATGGCTTTGATGAGTTCTTTGGCTTTATGGCGGGCTGCGTGGATTACTATTCCCACATCTTTTATTGGGGCATGAACATGGGCGGGCCGGGGCAGAATCCGACCCATGACCTGTGGCACAACGGGCAGGAGGTGAATGCGGACGGCCGCTACCTGACCGAGCTGATCGCCGAGCGCGCCGTCGAGTACGTACGCCGGGCGGCGCAGGATAGGCGGCCCTTTTTCCTCTTTGTGCCTTTCAACGCCCCGCACTATCCCATGCACGCCCCCCAGAAATACCTGGACCGCTTCCCGCATCTCTCACCCGACCGGCGCATCATGGCGGCCATGATCAGCGCCATGGACGATGCCGTCGGCGAGATCATGGCAGAGGTCGAGCGGCAGGATTGCCTGCAGGATACCTGCGTCTTTTTCATGTCCGACAACGGCCCCTCGCGCGAGAGCCGCAACTGGCTGGACGGCTGCCTGGATCCCTACTACGGCGGCACGAGCGGCGCGCTCAAGGGACACAAGTTCAGCCTCTACGAAGGCGGTATCCGCGTGCCGGGCATCCTCAGTTGGCCGGCTCGCATCCCGGCGGGTCAGGTGCTGGAGGGCATGGCCGCAGCCATGGATATCTTCCCCACCTTCCTCGCGGCCGCTGGCGGCGACCCCGCCCAATATGAGCTGGACGGCCTGGACCTGCTGCCCATGGTCACTCAGGGCGCCCCCAGCCCCCACGATACCCTCTTCTGGGAGATGGATGGGCAGACGGCCGTGCGCCGGGGAAAATGGAAGCTCGTCCTGCATGGCCAGCTCGTCGAGGGGGCGCCCCCCGAGGATGACGTGCACCTCGCCGATCTGGATGCCGATATGGGCGAGCGCCACAACCTCGCCGGCGCCTACCCTGAGGTAGCCGCCGAGCTGCACAGCGCCGCAGAAGCCTGGCGAGACGCCATCGAGGAGCGCTGGCAGAGGTACTGGCTGCCACGGATGCAGGGGACGACGGCGTTGGCCCGGGGGAAATGAAGAGGCTGAGGGAGCTCATGGGAACTCGTAGGAACTGAAGGAACTCGTGCGGACTCGAGAACAAAGGGAACTCGTAGGAGATCACGCGAGGAATGGCGGTCACTGCAAAGCAAACCTGTCCTGCGTTGCCTACGAGTTCCCACACGTGCGAAGCATCGCCCCTAACTCGCCGTTGCCGGCGCCGGCTCTTCCCACCAGGGCTCTGGGCTCCCGTTGCAAAGATAGGCATTGATATCCGCGGCGGCGCGCTTACCGGCGCCCATGGCACTGATAACGGTGGCCGCGCCGGTCACGATATCGCCGCCCGCCCACACGCGCTCCAGTTTGGTGCGGCCGGTCTCCTCGTTGGCCACCACGGTGCCATGGCGTGTGCGCTCGAGGCCCACGGCATTGGCAAAGACCATGGGGTTCGGGCGCGTGCCCAGGGCCATGATAACGGTATCCACATCCACATCGAATTCAGAGTCGGGGATAGGCACCGGGCGCCGCCGGCCGGAAGCATCGGGCTCGCCCAGGGCCATGCGCTGGCAGCGCAGGCCGCGCACCCAGCCCTTATCATCACCGAGCACCGCGACGGGGTTGGTCAGAAAATCAAAGATGATGCCCTCTTCCTCGGCGTTCTCGAGCTCTTCCTTACGGGCCGGGGCCTCGTCGCGCGAACGCCGATAGACGATGTGAACCTCCTCCGCTCCCAGCCGCAGGGCTGTGCGCGAAGCATCCATAGCCACATTGCCGGCGCCCACCACGGCCACTCGCCGGCCTGCCTTGATGGGGGTATCGTACTGCGGAAAAAGATAGGCCTTCATCAGATTGTTGCGAGTCAGGAACTCATTCGCCGAGTAGACGCCGCTCAGGTTCTCTCCGGGGATGTCCATGAACATCGGCAGGCCCGCGCCGGTGCCCAAGAACACGGCATCAAAGCCCTCCTCCAGCAGCTCATGCACCGTGCGGATCTTGCCGATCACGCTATTCAGCCGCAGGTCCACACCCAGTTGGCGCACATAATCGACCTCGGACCGGACGATGTCCTTGGGCAGGCGAAACTCGGGGATACCGTACATGAGCACCCCGCCTGGCTCGTGCAGAGCTTCATACAGAGTCACCTGATGCCCCAGGCGCGCCAGGTCGGCGGCGCACGTCAGCCCGGCTGGCCCGGCGCCGATCACCGCCACCCGCTTGCCCGTTGCCGGCGCGGGCGCAGGCACCTGCACGCCGGCCTTACGCTCCCAATCGGCGGCCCAACGCTCCAGGCGGCCGATGGCCACCGGCTCATCCTTGCGGCCCAAGATACAGCGGATCTCGCACTGCGTCTCTTGCGGGCAGACGCGCCCGCAAATTGCCGGCAGGTTGTTCCTGTCCTTCAGCAGCTCCGCTGCCCGGCGGAAATCTTCGTTGCGCAGCGCGCCAATGAACTCGGGAATACGCACCTGTACCGGGCAACCCTCGACGCACGCGGGCTTTTTGCACTGCAAGCAGCGCTTGGCCTCGGCGATAGCCTCTTCTTGTGAGTAGCCCAGCGCCACTTCCTCGAAATTGTGGCGCCGCACCTCGGGCTTTTGCCGCGGCATCTCGTGGCGTGGAATCCTCTCTCTCGGCATCGTCCCTTCCTCCTCAGGCCGTCGTCTCGCCGCGGCACGAAGGACATTTCTCGAAATCCAGGAGCGCCCTCTTTTCCTCATCCAGATAGATGCGCTGGCGCGCCATCAGCAGGTCCCAGTTGACCTCATGGCCGTCAAACTCGGGCCCGTCAACACAGACAAAGCGCGTCTTGCCCGCCACCTCGATCCGGCAGGCGCCACACATGCCCGTGCCATCTACCATGATCGTATTCAGGCTGACAATCGTCTTGACGCCAAAGGGCTTGCTGGTCAGCGACACGAACTTCATCATAACCGCCGGACCAATGCCCCAAATGCGCGCAACCGGCGCTCCGGCTTCGAGTATCTCTTTCTCCGGCACAGTCACCAGCGCCTTGCGGCCGTAGGAGCCGTCGTCGGTCGTCACGACGAGCTCATCACTGACCTCTCGCATGCGCTCTTCCCAGAAGAGCAAATCTCTGCTGCGAGCGCCTATGATAGAGATGACACGGTTGCCTGCCGCCCGCAGAGCGCGCGCAATGGGATAAATCGGCGCAATGCCCACCCCACCGCCGATGCACATGACGGTGCCATAATGCTCGATCTCCGTAGGCAAGCCAAGGGGGCCAGTGAAAGCATACAGCTCGTCACCCGGCCGCTTGGTGCCAAGCAGCCGAGTCGTCTTGCCCACTTCTTGAAAAATGATCGTGATCGTACCCGCACGCCGGTCGTAATCCGCGACCGTCAGCGGAATACGCTCACCGTGCTCATCGACAACGACGATAACAAACTGACCGGGCTCAGCCTTGCAGGCGACCTCGGGGGCATCGACCACAAAAAGCTTGGTCACAGGCGCCAGGTCTTCCCTGGCTACAATGCGGTACACTGACGGACCTCCTTGCTCCCACATCGGCGCGCATGACGCTACAACGGTCACGCATTATAGAGGCAGCAATAGGCACTGTCAAGCACCCCTCCCCCGAGCGCGCATCCAAGATACATCAGCGAGTTCACGGCTCTCAGGCTGCCGTCAGAGGCGCTCTGCCCTGTACCGGGCTCTACGCTTCGCGCTGCCCCGGTACAGGGCCTTTTTGATGATCTTCCCAGGTTGAGGCCGGGCGGCAGCGTAGCGGAATAGCCGGCTGCAAACGGGGCGGCGGGCATGGATCCTGAATGCACCCAGGGGAGAGCGCGTTGGCACTCATGGGAACTCGCGGGAACTGAGGAATCTTGCGGTCGCAGACAGATTGGCGGTCGCGACGGCAAAATGCAACCAGCTTACGAGCTTGCACAACCTGCTATGTGTTCCTGTGAGTACCCATGACCCCCAGGCGGCGCAATAATGAGAACTGGCTCAAGTCGGGCAGGGGTTGGAGTTTGACCAGGCTCGTCAGGCAGGTGGCTCCTAATAACACACCGCCGAGTGCCACCACCAGCGCAAAGATACCAGTAGAAAGCCCCACATAGAGCGCCCTTTCGCCAAACGGATGGTGGCGAACGAGCACGCTGCAGACCCGCTGGAACCATAGAGCGGCCACCGGCGCGGCAAGGAAGAACTCAGTGCCCAGGGTGAGCAGAAAGCGCCGCCACCGCTCACGCATAGAAAGCGCTTGCCGCCCCCCCAGCAAGCCAAAGAGAACAAACTCGGAGCAGGCAGCGGCCGCGCTCAGCCACATATGGCCGGTCAGCAAGACGGCCAGACAGAACAAGACCAGTGATACCGAGATAACCATCAACGCAGGCAGCAACACGCGCGCCCCCACCCTGCCTGAGGTGCGTAGGATATCATACCAAGTCATGTCGCTCACTCATCCTGACCTGCAACTGGAGCCGTCGCCCGCTCAACTTGTGCCCGGCAGACGCCACCGTGAGGAGAAATACTATCCGTGAGGAGTCGCCGATGGATCCCGTCTTCATTCGCTAGCAAGCTAATACGTACAGTCTACAAGAGTCTGGGTCTGCTGTCAAAGTGCAAAAGTCGGCAAGTCGGCAGCAGTCGGCAAATCGAGCCGGTTTGGCGCGCATACGCCGGTGCACTGTGTTGCCGCCGTGCCGATCTGGTGCGACGCGACAGTGCACCGGCGTGTACTCAACAAACCGATATCATGCCGGGCCAGGATCGCAATCAGCGGCCGAGTTCCGCCACCTGACGCAGCAAGCCGAGAATACTCAGGGCGATGCGAGCCACATCGGGAAAAGCGATCGCCGTCAAGGGCCGCTGCACGCCCACCGCTTCCGCCTGGCGGATCATCGCCCTGCGATAAGCCCAAACCAGGCCGCCGCCTACCAGCGCCCCCGCGAGGGCCCCCAGGCCAATGGCCATCGTGTTGCTATTGTCGCGCTCTGCGGGCGCCATCTCCTCGCGCACGGTCACTTCACTCATTATCCTTCTATCTCCTTCTCAATACGGCCACGCCTCGCTGCATGCCGGCCCGCAATCCGGAAAGGAAGAGGACCGGCGCCACCAGCCAACGCATTGCCACGTTGACCCAGTATTCAAACTCTAGCACCCAGTACCGGGCCGTCTGCAACCAGCGGCGTGCCAGCGGCAGCAGCCGCTGCATACCACGCACCGCCACAAAGACGACAGCCAGCGGGATGAACCACAGGATGAACCAGATGAGCAAGACGATGATCGCCGAAACGTTGGCCGCCGTGGACAGTGGGTCCATCTTCACCATACCTCCCGCTGTGTATACTCCTACACCATCTCCATCTCATAATCGACCAGAGTCACGTCCAGGCGATGCTCCTCGATCCACTCCACCACCCGATTGAGAATGCCTTGGGCATAATCCGGGTCATTCGCCACCGTCGCCACGCCCAATACGGCCGACTGCCACAGATCATTGTCCTCCACTTCGGCGATCGAACAATTGAACTGGGCACGAATACGCGCCATGAGCGATTTCAGGATCCCTCGCTTGTCCTTGAGAGACTCGCTCGTCGGCAGGTGCAGCCGGATTGTGCAGACCCCGACCACCATAGCCAAAGCCTGTTTCCTCCCTTACATGCGCCGGCGGCGCGCCTCTACGACGAAAGATGCAAAGCCTTCCACACCCTCTCCGGGGTAGCTGGCAATTCGCTGATCCAGACCCCGGTCGCATCGTGGATCGCATTCAGGATGGCCGGCGCCGTGGGCAGGGTGGGTGTCTCGCCCAAGCCGGTCGCCCCAAATGGGCCGTTCGGATCCGGCGCCTCCACCAGGGTCGAGATCAGCTCGCGCGGCATATCGGCAATGGTCGGGATTTGATAGTCACGGAAGGAGGCTGTCTTGATCAGCCCGTCCCTTTGCACAAACTCCTCCATCAGCGCATAACCAACCCCCATGTGCACTCCACCGGCCACCTGTCCGAAGCACATCTGCGGGTTGATGGCGCGCCCCACGTCCGTCGCCGCATAGAGCCGGATAACGTCCACCTCGCCGGTCTCCACGTCCACATCCACTAGAGCAATCTGTGTGCCATAGGTGTAAGATATGTGAGGCTCACATTGTCCTGTTTCGGGGTCATAGGGAGAGGTATGGCGCGCCTCGCGGCCTTCGTACACCGCGCTCGCCGCCACGCGCGCGACCCCTGTCTCCTGGCGGAGCGCGGCGTCGCGCTTCGACAGCGCCTCGCGACAGGCCCTGAGCACAGCCTGGCCTGACATGAACGTGTGCCGTGAAGCCGAACTCGAGCCCGCGCTGGGCATAGCCGCCGTGTCGATCATCGCAACTCGCACCCGGTCCACATCGATGCCCAGGGTCTGGGCGGCGATCTGCGCCAGGGCCGTCTGCGAGCCCTGGCCTACATCCACGGCCGCACAGCGCACGGTAGCCAGCGCAATGGCGCCGCTCGCATCCAGGTTCAGCTCCACAGAGGCAGTCGAGCGGTCGGGGAAGCCAAAGCTATAGCCCACGTTCTTGTAGGCGCAGGCCACCCCCAGCCCTCTCTTCCGACAGGAACTTGCAGGCGACTCCAGCTCGGGCCGCTGCCAGGCTCCCCCCACCTGCCGCCACCCGGCGGCCTCGGCTGCGGCGCGCAGCGTCTCGCGGACCGCCGTACCGGCAGGCATACGGTTCCCGGTGACGGCCATCGAGCCCTCTGCCAGCAAGTTACGCATGCGGAGCTCCACCGGGTCCATGTGCAGCGCCTCGGCCAGCTTATCCATCTGTAGCTCATAACCCACCGGCGGCTGGGTGGAGCCAAAGCCGCGCATGGCCATGGTTACCGCATTGTTGGTCAACACGGCATAACCATCGAGGCTGGCGTTGGGCACCGCATAGGGGCCAGCCAGAAAACTAACGGCGTTCTGCAGCACTGGAATGCTTGACGACGCATAGGCGCCCGCATCCAGTATCGCTTCGATCTCCACGGCCGTCAGTTTACCTTCACGAGTAGCCCCCCAACGGTGGCGCATGGTGAAGGGATGGCGCTTGCCGTGGCCGCGGATCGACTCTTCCCTCGTCCAAACCATCTTGACCGGCCGCCGGGTGTGTTGCACCGCCAGAGCCACCAGGATCTGCAGCGAGATATCCTCGCGCCCGCCAAAGGCACCGCCCACCGCTGGCACTATCTCTCGCACCTGGTCCTCGCTCAGCGCCAGGGCATGGGCGATCTGGCGGATGTCGTCGTGGGGCCACTGGGCCGCCACGATCAGCGTAATCCGCCCCTGCTCATCAATATAGCCCAGCGCCGCCTCGGGCTGCAGGTAGGCATGCTCCACAAACGGCGTGTGATATCGCCCCTCGATGATCACATCGGCGGCGGCAAAGCCCTGCTCGATATCGCCATGGCGCACGCGGATATGCTTGAGCACATTCGTGCCGCGCCCCGCCTGTACCAGCGTGGCCCCGGGCGCCATAGCGGCCACCGGGTCCGTCACCACCGGCAGAGGCTCATACTCCACCTGCACCCGGTCCCGCCCCTCTTGCGCGGCAGGCAGCGTCTCGGCTACCACCACGGCCACCCGGTCGCCCATCCAGCGCACCGTGTCGCCCGCCAGCACCGGCTGGTCATACTCGTTGATGCCATACTCATTGACCGGCACATCCTCGTGGGTCAGCACAGCCACCACCCCAGGCACCTGCCGGGCGGCCGCCGTATCGATGCGCCAGATGCGCGCGTGCGGGTTCGCAGCCCAGACGACGACAGCGTGCAGCATCCCCGGCATAGAGAAGTCCTGAGGATACTTGCGTTGCCCCTGTACCTTGGTCAGGATATCCAGCCGCTCGACGCTCTCGCCCACTGCCTGCACGGTCATGGCTGGCCTCCCTGTGCGTTCAGACGCTGCACCGCCAGCTCAACCGCTTCTTTGATCTGGTAGTAGCCGGTGCACCGACAGAGGTTTCCAGCCAGGGCCGCCTCGATCTCTTGCGGCGCAGGTCGCGGGTTCTCCAGCAGGAGCGCCTTGACGGCCATGATGAACCCGGGCGTGCAAAAACCGCACTGGGCGGCTGCCCGTTCGATGAATGCCTGCTGGATGATATCGAGCTCACCTCCCTTGCTCAGGCCCTCGATGGTCAGGACCTGCCGCCCCTCGGCCTTGAGCGCCGGGTACAGGCACGACACGACGGCCTTTCCATCCACCAGCACGGTACAGGCCCCACACTCACCCTCGCCGCAGCCCACCTTAGTGCCGATCAGCCCCAGTTGGTTGCGCAATACATCCACCAGCAGCGTGTCGGGCGTCACTTCGACCGTCACCGGGTCTCCGTTCACCACCATGTTGAGAGTCGCCACGTTTATTGTCCTCCGGCCATACAAACTATCAGCCTCCAGCTATCAGCTGGCCCCTCGGTCCCCCCTGCAGAGCAAGACCATGGACCCTTCCATGTCGTGTACTCGACTCTACCACGACCTATACGAGCACAGCATCCATACGTGACTGCTAATGGCTGGTGGCTGATAGCTGATCGCTGATCGCTTCGAGCGCCCGCCGCACAAACACGGCCGCCAGCCCAAGGCGGTACTCGCGCGAGCCACGCAGCAAGCTATCGCGCGGCTGGCACATCGTCGCCGTCAATTCCCCCGCCCGGCGCATGGCTTCGGCGGCAGCCGGTTGGCCTTCCAACATCTCCTCTGCGCTGCGCACTCGCAGCGGCTTAACCGCCACCGGGCCAATGGCAATACGCACATCGTGCCAGCGGCCATCCTGCAGGGCTGCCACCACCCCGACATTGAGGATGGGCAACGCATGCTCCTTGCGGCGCGCTATGCGCTGATGCGCGCAGCCATACTCCGGCCCCAGGGCGCGAAAGCGCAGTTGCGTGATCATCTCGACACACGGGTTCACCAGGCATACACCTACATCGCGGTGCAGTTCCTGCATCGGCAGCCAACGCCGCCCCTGGGGCGATGCCACCTCAGCCTCAGCGTCCAGCGCAGTCAGGGCCAGCGTAGCGTCGGCTGCAGGCAACGCCGTGACGATATTGCCCACCAGTGTGCCCATATTACGCACCTGCGGCCCGCCGATCACGCCGCACGCCCGGGCCAGCAACTGCCCCCACCGGCGCACCAGCGAAGATGCAGCCGCCTGGGCATGGGTCACCGCAGCGCCCAGATACACCCAGCCCCCCCGCTCCTCAACACGGTCCAGGCCGGGAATGCGCGTTACGTCTACCAGAACGCGCGCTGGGCACTCCCCTCGCTGGCATTGCAACACCAGGTCCGTGCCACCGGCGATCAGCCGCGCCTCACCCTGATAACGGCCCAGGAGGTCCAGCGCCTCCTCAATCGATGCTGCAACCCGGTATTCCTGCCACATGGCTGTATCGTGCACTCCTCTCCCCGGCAGCGGGACGTGATCGCACTCACCATCCCCCATTGCACTATACTTCGCCCCGCTTTGCCGGTCAAGCGCGAGCGCATCACTCCGAAACAGATTATCAACAAGACCGTAACTTTACCCCTTTTCCGGCGTATTATGATATAATGGATAGTGCAGTGTATCGGCGCTCTTTTACAGAACAGGGTCAAGGACTGAAAGGAAGGACTAGCTTACCATGTCAACCAATTCCTCTCTCTCCGGGTCCGCTCCGCTGCCGGAAACGCCGGCTGCCGGGCGGGAGGCGCCAAGCAGCAACGACAAGCTGATGGCCGGCCTCTGTTATATCATTACCGTGATCCTGCCCCTGATCGTCCTGCTCTCGGAAGAGAACAAGAAGCACGAATTCCAGCGCTATCATGCCATCCTGTCGTTGGGCCTCGTGGGTGCGGCGGTGGTCTATGAGATCATCATCACCGTGCTCAGTTGTGTGCTGGGAGCGATCGTCCCCTTCCTGGCATGCATTTTCTCGATCCTCTATATCGTCCCCATCGTCCCATTCCTCTACTATGCCTACCAGGCCTACACGGGCAAGTATTTCGAGATCCCGTACCTGTCGCCTTTTATGCGGCAGCAAAAGTGGCTGGCCTAGCACTGATAGAGAGGGGCCGGCTCTGAGAGCCGGCCCTTTATTCATTGTCCAGGCTCCAAACGGTGGCCTTTTGCATCCGCCCGGTACAGGTTGCTCCAGAAGCGGCCCCCCACCCGCTCCCGCCGATGCTTGCATGGCCCTTGCCCGTGCGTATAATAACCCTCGCTGCTGCGACCCCACATGCGAGCGCTGGAGGAGCCATTGTGCCTGTCTTGAGGAAACGCTGGCGACTGCCACAGGAAGCAAACGCCGGCTTTCACGCCTCGTTGCCTGACATCAATCCCCTGGTGCGCCAGATCCTCTACGCGCGCGGTTACACCACGCCCGAAGCCGCCAGAACCTTCCTGGTCGGTGCGCCAGACCACCCCAACCCGTTCGATCTGCCGCAGATGAGCCTTCTCGTTGACCGGCTGCGTCGCGCCATCCGCCAACAGGAAGAGATCGCCATCTACGGCGACTATGACGTAGATGGCATCACTGCCCTGGTCGTGCTGGCCAGAACGTTGCGCGCGCTGGGCGCACGGGTGCGGCCCTACATCCCCCATCGCATGAGCGAAGAATATGGGCTGAACCGCCGTGCCCTGGCCAACCTGCGTCAGGAGGGCGTGCGGGTTATCCTCACAGTCGATTGCGGCATCCGCTCCGTCGATGAGATTGCCTATGGCCGAGCCTTGGGGCTCGACATCCTGGTCACCGATCATCACTCGGTGCCAGAGACCCTGCCCTCTGCCCAGGCAATCGTAAATCCCAAGCTGCCCGGCTCCAGGTACCCCTTTTGTGATCTGGCTGGGGTCGGCGTAGCCTACCGCGTGGCGCAGGCGCTGCTGCGCGTGGCCCGGCGCACCGCCCGCCGCAACGACCCGCCTCTACCCGTCAGCGAGGAATCGTTCCTGGACCTCGTGGCCCTCGGTACAGTGGCCGACGTGGTGCCTCTCGTGGGTGAAAACCGCAACCTGGTGCGCACGGGGCTCGTACATCTCAATAGGATGGATCGTCCCGGGCTGAGCGCCTTGTGCCAGGTGGCTGGCGTTTCCAGTGGGCACATAGATTCAGAGCAGATCGCCTTCCGCCTGGCTCCGCGTCTCAACGCGACCGGACGCCTGGATACCGCCCTGCGCGCCTGTGAGCTGCTCCTGACAGAAGACCCCAGCCGGGCCGAAGCGCTGGCGCGGGAACTGCACGAGATCAACACCGAGCGGCAGCGGCTCACGGAGGAACTGCACGAGCAGGCACGCGCCACCTGGTTAGCTGAGGCTTCCGAAGGGCCCCTGATATTCGTGGCCGGTCCGGGTTACCACAAGGGCATTGTAGGCCTGGTGGCCAGCCGGCTAACGGAGGAGTTCTACCGCCCCGCATTGGTCATCGAGGTGGACGGCGATCATTGCCGAGGCTCGGCGCGCAGCATCCCCGAGTTCAATATCACTGCCGCTCTCGGGGAATGCGCCGACCTGCTCCAGCGCTATGGTGGGCACGCCATGGCTGCCGGGTTGACACTGGAGACCGCCAGGCTCGAGGAGCTGCGTGAGCGGCTGCAGGCGATCGCGGGTGAGCGCTTGAGAGAGGTCGAGCTCATGCCCTCACTACAGATCGATGCCGTCTGCCCATTGAGCGATGCCTCGTGGGAAACAGTGCGCGCCCTCGATGAGCTGCGGCCCTTTGGGCAGGGGCATGCGGTGCCCACCTGCCTCAGTCGCAACGTGCTGGTGCGCGACGCCCGCGTCGTCGGCGAACGCCATCTACGCCTCGCCGTCAGCGATGGCCGGGCCACCTGGGAAGCGATCGCTTTTCGCCAGGCGGAGGCCTTACCTGACCTGCCATCCAGAATCGATTTGGCTTACAACCTTGAGGTCAATCGCTGGAACGGCGAAGCGCGTATCCAGCTGATTGTGCAGGATTTGAGACCCGCGGGGACGTAAGGAGTAATACATTCATGGCCAACCTTCTCCGATGGCCAGAAGCCCTGCCCTTGGGTGGGCGCGAAAGCAAAATCACGGCCATCCTCGCAGACGCTGCCGAGGGACGTTGCGTTGCACTGGCGGGGGTCAGCAACAGCGGCAAGTCTTTCACTCTGCGCGCGCTCTGCCGCGCCGCAGAAGCCAGGGGTGAGCAGGCCGTCTTTGTCTATGTGGACTGCAACCGCATGGTCGCTTTCAGTGACCAGGGCTTTTATGAGCTGGTGTTGCGCTGCGTCAAGACCACCCTGGCCGCCTCGCCACTCGCCCCAACCCTGGAGCGCTGCTATGAGGATATTGTCAGCCCCGGGTCTCCCTTCCTGGCCCACCTGCGCTTCAGCGAGGCCATTACAACAGTCTGTGAGGGAGAGGAGTCGCCGCAGCGCCTGGTGCTGGTGCTCGACGAATTCGATGAAATCATGCGCGACATAGACGACAGCGTATTGTTGAACCTGCGCGCCCTGCGCGACACCTACCCCGCACGCCTCAGCTATGTGACGGCCTGCGGGCGCCGGTTGAGCGCCATGCGCCATAGCCACGGCTCGGAAGAGTTTGCCGAGCTTTTCGGGCAGGCTACCCACTTTCTGCCGCCGCTGAGTGCGGAAGCGGCAGCGGCGCTGGTAGGGCGCTGGGTGTGCGAGGATAATCTCGCCCTCACGCCGGCAGAGATGCCCCTCCTCATGGTCGAAACGGGGGGCCATCCCGGCCTGCTCGCTGCCGCAGGCTATGCCCTCAGTACATTGCGCCTGGAAGCACAGGCTATGCGACGCACATTGACTCTGGCGCGCATTGAGGATCAACTGGATAGCGATATCGCCTGCCAGGAGGAGTGCAGCAAGCTCTGGCAGGAACTCGATGACGATGAGCGCCACGCCCTGCTGCAGGAAGCCCCTGAAGAGGGCACAATCACCGTCTGCCAGTCGCTGCTCGAGCGGCACCTGTTGCAGCGCGCAGAAGGGAGGCTGCGGCCTTTCTGCCGCCTCTTTGCCGCCTATGCCCATCGCCAGCGCATCATGCGCCAGGCCGGCGCCCGGGGCGTGCGCGTGGATGTGGATTCGGGCAGCGTGTGGGTCGACGGCCGCCCAGCGCCCACCCTGACCGACCTGGAGTACCGGCTGCTGCTGGTGCTCTACGGCCACCTGGACAAGATTGTCGACCGCTATACCGTCGTCCAGGCCGTCTGGGGCGACCAGTATATCGAGGAGGTGGAAGACGCGCGCATCGAAAAGCTCATGAGCCGCCTGCGGCAAAAGATCGAACCCAACAGCGCCGAACCCCGTTATTTGCTGACTATCCGCGGCCGCGGCTACAAGCTGGCCAGTCCCTGAGGGCATTGTCAGCCAACTGTCAGCCTGGCTTCAGGAATTGGCGCCCGTTCCGTGGTATCCTGGGGGCGTGAGTTGACTGCGAGGGATGGGCTCACGCCCAACCGCTGATTGCACCAAAGGAGGAAAACGCCATGGCTTCGCTCTTTGAACGTGTCGGTGTCTTGATTTCCGCTAACCTCAACGCGCTGGTGACCCGAGCCATGAAGGCCAACAGCATCGCGGTCGTTGACGAATACATCCGCCGTGTGGAAGACCAGCTCGAGGAGCTCGAGGATGCCACCGCCACTGTCGGCGGCAACCTCAAGACGCTGCAGCGCAAGCGCGATGAGTTCCAGGCCAAAGCCGACGAGCTCGACCGCAATATCGACCTCTTCCTGCAGCAGGGCCGCGAGGACCTGGCGACGGCTGCGCAGAGCCGCTTCAACATGTTCAAGCGCATGGCCGACGGCTATGCCGAGCAGGCCAAGGGCCAGGAGGCCGAGTATCAGAAACTGCTCGATGCCAAGCTCAAGCTCGAGGCCAAGCTGACCGAGATCCGTCAGGAGCGGGTGGAACTCCAGGCCAAGCTGGAGTTGGCCAAGTCTAAAGAGACCACCCACAAGGCGGTTGAGGGCGTATCCGGCGTGACCGTCGCCGATGCGGGCCTGGATGACATGCGTGAGGAGATCGAGAAGCGCCTCGACAAGGCGAGCGCCCAGGGCGAGCTCGATGCCAAGCGCCTTGACAATCAGATGTCGGAAGTGCTCGAGGAACATAACCTCAGCATCCAGCTCCAGGAGCGCAAGCGGCGCCTGGGTCTGCAGTCGTAGTTGCGTATTCGGTGCGGGGGGCAGCGTAGGGCCTGCTCCCCCGCACCGGCCCCCACTGCGCCCAGTGTACGGGCGGCGCAGTGGGTTCTCCGGCTTCCGCAGGTTTCCCTGCCTGCCGACCTCCTGCTGGAGGGACTGGGAATGAACCGAACCCGCGTGATCTTTTTCGTGGTCATCGCCATTGCACTCGTGGTCGTCGGCGCCTCACTGGCCATGCGCCAGATGGGCGTCCGATCGCCTATCGCCCAGGCGCCAGCCACGCTGGAGGTGCGCGTCGTCTGCGCGCTCCCCGTGGAGCCCTTTGTCAGCCAGGCCGCTGAACAATACAACAAAGAGAATCACCAGAGCGAGGGGCGCCCGGTGCACATCACTGTGATCCCCATGGATGGCCTGACCGCCATGGGCCGCTGGGAGCGCGACGAGATGAGCCCCATCCCCACGGTCTGGATTCCAGATAGCCGCTACCTGGTGGAGCTGGTCAATGCCACGCTCAAGGAAAAGCGCGGGGGAGACGTGTTCCTGACGGACGGCGAGTACCGCGCCCGCCCGATCGCCACTTCGCTCTTTTCCTGGGGCATTTATCAGAGCCGGGCCGAGGTGCTCCGCGCCAGGTACGGAGAGATCAATTGGCGCGCCATCCATGATGCGGCTACTGCCAAGGGCGGTTGGCCCGAGATCGGCGGCAAGCCCGACTGGGGCTATTTCAAGCTTGTGGTGCCCAACCCGCACAAGAATGTGGGCGGGCTGATGGCTATGGTCGCCGCAGCCGGCGAGTATTACGGCAAGACGCAGATCACAGCCGCCGATGTCACCAACCCCCAGTTCCAGCAGTGGCTCAAGGAGCTGATGGGCGCCGTAACCGATTTCAGCAGCCTGGGCTCGTACTCCGTAGAGAACCTGGCCCTCTTCGGTTACTCCATGGGTGATGGAGGGCAGCTCCTCGAGAGCGATCTGTTGCAGAACATGGCCGGCATCCAGACCCGGTGGGCCGACCCATTGGTGATCGTCTACCCCAAGTACCTGACCTGGTTTGACTTCCCGTTCACGATTTGGATGGGTGAGGAGACCAGCGCGCAGGAAAAGAACGCTGCTCTGGACTTTGAGCGCTATCTGCTCACGCCCGATGTGCAGCGCATTGCCATCCAGAGCGGCCTGCGCCCCGCCAACCCAGAGGTACCCATTAGTGGGCAGGATACGCTCTTTGCCAAGTGGCAAAACCAGGGTGTGATGACGGTAGTACCGCGCAGCACGGCCATGCGCTCGCCCGACCGCGAGGTCCTGCTGGCGCTCCTGCGCTGGTTCGACCTGAACGTGACGGAACAGTGACAGGAGCAGCGATCATGCGCAAGCAATACCCAGGTCGCGAGGCCGGCAATTCGCGCGCATCTCGCCATACTCGCAGTGCGTGGGGGGCGGCAGCCCAGCAACCCCAGGTCAGCCCCCGGAACCGCACCTGGCTATGGGTCGCGATCGTGCTCCTGGCGGTCGGGGTGCCCGTCTGTGCCTGTGTGGCCCTGCCACTGCTGGTCCGCAACTACCAGGCCGCCAACAAGCCGGTAGTGCTGCAAGTCGCCTACTCACCAGAAAAGGAAGATCTCTTTACAGAGCTGGTGCGCGACTTTCAGGCTACCCACCCGCGCCTGCCCGATGGGCATCCGATAGAGATCCGTGCGACCAAGTCCGACCCCGACGCCATGATCGACGGCGCCCTGGCCGGCCAGTATCAGGCTATCACCCCCGACTCGTCCATCTGGCTGACGCAGTTGGACATTGCGCGCCAGCAGCAGCAAGGCGGTGAGATCACAACCCTGGGCCAGGGCGCCTCGATGGTCGGCGAGGTCACCCGCTATGCTGTGAGCCCGGTGGTCGTCGCCATGTGGGAAGATACGGCCCGCTCCATTGGCTATCCTGCCAAGAGTATGAGTTGGGGCGATCTGCTGAGCAAGGCCCGTTCCGATCCAAACTTTAAGTGGAGCCACCCCTCCACCAGCTCGGCCGCGGGGCTCCTGGCGACCCTGGCCGAATTCTACGCCGGCAGCGGCAAGACGCGCGGCCTGACCAAAGACGACGCCACGGCCAAGGGCACGCTGGATTATGTCGGCGCGCTGGAAAAGACCGTGCGTTACTATGGTGAGGGCGAGCTGGCTCTGATCGACCAGATGGCCCAGCAGGGCCCCTCCTACCTGGACGCCGTCGTGGCGCAGGAGCAGCTCGTCATCCGTTTCAACCAGCAGGGCAAAGGCAAGGGCAAGCTGGTAGCGATCTACCCCACCGAGGGCTCGTTGTGGGAGGACCATCCGCTGGCGCTGCTGGAGCAGCCCGACCTCACGGCCGATCAGCGGCTGGCCTTTACCGCCTTGAGCAATTATCTGCTCTCGCCCGAGGCCCAGCAGCGCATCTTGAGGGCGGGCTACCGGCCCGTGGACCTGAACATCCGTCTCGATAGCCCAGATTCGCCCATCAAGGCGGCCAACGGGGTAGATCCGCTGCAGCCGAAAACCGTGCTGCAGATCCCGGGCGGCGGGGTGCTTCAGGTGGTGCGCGACGTATGGTGGTACACCAAACGCCACACCAACGTCTACCTGGTGGCTGACGTTTCGGGCAGCATGGACGGGCAAAAGCTCGACGATGCCAAGGCGGCCCTGCACACCTTCCTGGGCCAGATCCGGGGCGACCAGGAACGGGTCGGCCTGATCAGTTTTGCCAGCGACATCAATGAGGTCGTGCCGTTGGGCCTGCTGCAGGACAACCGCGGCGCGATGGAGCAGGGCATCGACTCACTCGTCGCAGATGGCAACACCTCGCTAGTCGACGCCGTGGATCGCGCCTATACTGAGTTGCAGACCCTGAATGACCGCGAGCGCATCAACGCCATCGTCGTCATGACCGATGGCAAGGAGAACAACTCGTACCTGGCCCTGGATGAGCTCGTCGCCAAGATCCGGGCTGGCAATCAGCAGGGCCCGCCCGTCGTCATCTTTTGCATCGCCTATGGCAAAGATGCCGACATGGGGACCCTGCAAGCCATCGCCGAGGTCACCAATGGCCAGGCCCGTAGGGGCGACCCGGAGACCATCAGGCAGCTGTACAAACTGCTCTCAGCATACTTTTGACAAGCTATCAGCAATCAGCTTCCGGGCTGACTCAAACGCCGTGGTGTCGGCAGGAGCTTCGCCCTTCCATCATGGCCATGGCGGAGCAGGCTTTCCAGCCTGCCGGCACACCGGTTGGGCCAGGCAAATCGCTGATTGCTTCACAGGAGGTACCGTGGCCGATACACAGCGTCGGGATCGTCTGCAAGGGCGGGCGCTCGCGGCCATCATCAGTCACGCCGTCTTTCGCCTGGAAAGCGCGATTACCATTGCGCTCACGCTCATCCTGGTATTCCTGTATCCCAACCCCTTTTACTGGTGGCAATGGTGGTACTGGTTGGTGTTGGGCGCTGCCGGGGAGGCAGGCATCGTCATCACCAGCATTTTCGATGCGACGACGGCGCAGCAGGTAGTGGCCGATATGTTCCGTGAGACGTACAACCCGGCGGTCATCCAGACGGCTGCCCTGCACGCCCAGGTCGTGCGCGCCCTGGAGTACCAGCGCCGCATCGGTGACCTGGTAGCGCGCACGCCCGCTGGCCCCCTGCGCGACCGGGTGCGAGACAGCGCCGCCGGCATTGGCGAGTGGATCGGCAACATCTTTAACCTGGCGCGCCGCCTCGACACGTATGAGCGCGATGAGCTGATCCACCAGGATGCGCGCTCCATGCAGGCCGAGCTGCAGGACCTGCAGGTTCGCCTGGCCCGCGAGCGCGACGAGGCCGTGCGCGCCGAGATCGAGGAGGCCATCCGGGCCAAGGAACAGCAGCGGGAAAACCTCGAGCGCCTGCGCAACACCATGGAGCGTGCGCGCGTACAGCTCGAAGCGAGCCTGACCGCCCTGGGCACCGTCTACTCTCAGCTCCTGCTGGTGGGAGCACGCGACGTCGACTCGGCCCATGCCCGGCGCGTCTCTGAGAGCATCAATGAGCAAGTGGCCACCCTGAACGACCTGCTGGAGGCCATGAGCCAAGTCTATTCGGGAAAGGTCTAAGGAGTCATGACCATGAGGCAAAGAGCACTTTGCCGCTTGTCGAGGTTGCTCAGCTTGCTCTGCCTGCTATCGATCCTGTTCGTCGCAGCCGGCTGCGGCCCGGCGCCCCTCAAGAGCGATGTCATCGTCTATGTGGCCGCCCCACTCTCCGGCTGGCAGGCGGAGGGCGGGCAGACCGTCGCCGGCGGCGTGCGCCTGATGGCCGACCGCCTCAACCGCTCGGGGGGGCTGCTGGGGCATCGCGTCAAAGTGGTGGCCCTCGACGATGAGGCCGATAGCGAGGTTGCCGCCAAGATCGCCCAGGACGTGGCCCAGAGTATGAGCCAGGAACAGGTGATCGGCGTCATCGGCCACTACAACAGCGACCAGACGGCCGCCGCCATGGAGGTCTATAAGGACCTGCCGCTCATCGTCATCACGCCGACGTCCTCAGACGTCTCGCTCACCACTCACGGCTACCGGAACCTGTTCCGGGTCAATGCCACCGACGCGGCCCAGGCCCCAGCCGATGCCGAGTTCCTGCTGAAAGAACTGGGCGCCAGGAAGATCGCTGTCGTTTATGCCAACAACGGCTATGGGCGAGGCTTGCGCGACCAGATGCGTCAGGCGCTGAAAGCCCAGGGGGTGGAACCCGCGGCGGAAATCGAGATCCCCGAGGCCGCTTCTACCCAGCAGTCCGCGGTAGACAAGATCGTCGCACTGAACCCCGACGCCGTCTTCCTGGCAGGATATGAGACAGAAGGTTATGTCGTACTGCCCGAGCTGCGCGACGCCGGCTACAAGGGCGCCTTTATGGCCTCCGACGGGTGCTTCCTGTATGCGTTTGTCGATGGCTCCGGCCCGGCGGCGGAGGGCGCCTATGTAAGCGGCATCACCCCCGACTCGCGCGTGGTGGCCGACGACGCCTGGTGGAAAGAATATCAGGATGTCGAAAAGCGTAACCCCGGCACCTACTCGGCCGCCGGCTATGCCGCCATGGCCGTGCTCGCCCAAGGCGTGCAGAAAGCCAAGAGCTTTGACAGCACCCAGATCGAACAGGCCCTACACCAGATCAACTACTCCTCGTTGATTGGCCAGATCTCCTACGACGACAAGGGCGATCTCACCCAGCAGCCCATCTACATCTTCCAGGTGCAGGGGGGCAAGTTCGTGCAGATCAAACCCAAGCCCTGATCGGGGCACGCTCTACACTCCCCCAAACGCCGAAATGCCGCCATCGACGATCAGACTCGTGCCGTGCACAAACGCCGCCAGGTCCGAGAGCAGGAACAGGGCCGGCCCGACCAGGTCTTCGGGCTGGCCCAGGCGGCCCATGGGGGTGTGCGCGATGATCCGCCGCCCCCGCTCCGTCAGAGCAGCTGTCTCTTGATCATAGAGCAGGAAGCGGTTTTGCTCGGTAAGAAAGAACCCGGGCACCAGTGCGTTGACCCGGATGCCGGGCGAGTATTCCTGCGCCATGTGCACAGCCAGCCACTGGGTGAAATTCACGACCGCCGCCTTGGCCGCCGAATAGGCCACGCTGCGAGTCAGCGGCCGATAGGCCCCCATAGAGCCGATGTTGAGGATGGCCCCGCCCCCCTGCCCCGCCATATACCGGCCAAAAACCTGGCAGGGCAGAAAAGTGCCCATAAAGTTCAGATCGAAGACCCAGCGCACGGCTTCCTCGGGCAGATCAAAGAACGAGAGATCCTCACTCGTGGTGGCCTCTTTCCGCGCGCCACCTGCCCCGTTGATGAGGATGTCGATGCGGCCAAAGGTCTCCAACACCCGCTCCGCGAGCGCAGCCAGGGATCCCTTGTCCAGCACGTTCGCGGCCTCGCCGAGCGCCCAGCCCCCCTCGGCGACGATGCGGTCCGCCACGGCCTGGGCCTTTTCGGGGTGATTGTGGCCGACCACCGCCACCGCCGCCCCCTGCCGGCCCAACGCCAGCGCCAGCGTGCTGCACAGCACCCCACTGCCGCCGGTGATTACGGCCACCTTGCCCTCGAAATTGAATGCGCTGGCTGGGTTCATGGCTGCCTGCCCCGCTCGGCCAGGAAAAGGGCCGCCGAGTCGCGATCGACATAGAGCACCGCCGAGGGATGCCGGCGCAGAATCGTCGCCGGGCAGGCGGCCGAGATGGGCCCCAGCAAAGTATCGTGCACAGCCTGCGCCTTGGTCGGCCCGGGGACGCAGATGTGCAGATGGGCCGCCCCGACCAGCACGGGGATAGTGACAGTGAGCGCCTGCGTGGGCACCACCGCCAAGGTGGGGAAACAGCCGTCATGCACCTGCTGCTCCCGCGACCGTTGGGCCAGCCGCACCACCTTGACCGTGAGGGGGTCCTCGAAATCGGCGTCGGGTGGATCGTTGAACGCCAGGTGACCGTTCTCGCCGATGCCCCCGCAGACGATGTCGATGGGCCCCTCTGCCAGCAAGCCGGCATAGCGCGCGCACTCCGCCGCCGGGTCCGCCAAACCATTCAGATAGTGTACGGCGCCCGGCCGCACGCGCGCGAACAGATGCTCGCGTAAATAGCGGGCAAAGCTTTGTGGCGCATCGCCGCTCAGGCCCACATATTCATCCATATGCAGGGCCGTGACCCGCGGCCAGTCGATCCCAGGCAGCGCACCGAGCTCGGCCAGCATCTCGTTCTGCGAAGGCGCCGCCGCAAAAATCATGCGCGCTCGAGCAGCGCTCTGCAGCGCGGCGCGCATGTCTGCCGCCACCGCCTGTGCGGCGGCCGCGCCCAGTGCAGCCCGGTCCGCATAGATGCGCACTTGCAGCCGGTCGATCGTCAGTTCTTCGAGCAAGTTATCCATTCTCTCGAGCCTTTCCGCGTGGGCGGAGCGCACTGTCCAGCAACCGCCAGAGCCTACCGCAAGATAACGCATGAGAGCAGGCAGCAACTGCGACGGGGGGACTGGAACGCTTGCCTGCTACAAACCGGCCTCACCAGCGTAGAGGCCAAAAGAGAGCGCTTTGCGCGGGCAGATCGCCACACAGACGCCGCAGCCCAGGCACTTGTCGGCATCGATGACGGGCAGCTTGCCCTGCATCTCGATGGCATAGCAGTGCCCGGGCCGCAGGCACACCCCACAGCCATTGCAGCGTGCCGAGTCCACACGCGGCACATCAGCCAGCATCTCCAGATCCGCCGCCGGCCGCAGGTTGCGCAGCGCCTTGCCCACCATCTCCTCGTACGAGGTGAACCCCATCTCCTGCATGTACTGCTCCATCCCCTGCAGGATGCGGGGGATAAGCTCAAAGCCATACCACATGAGCGAGGTGCAGGCCGTGACCAGGGTGGCCCCCCAGAGCATGTATTGCACGGCGTGCTGCCAGTTCATGATACCGCCGCCCCCGACCAGGGGCGCCTGCACGCGCTTGGCCGTCTGGGCCACCATGGCATAGCCGGGCAATTGGCACGCGGGCCCACCCAGGCTGCCAAAACTCGCGCCCCCCGCCAGATCATACACGTGATCCAGATTGTACAGGTCGACCGGCGGCAGGCTGAGCTGGGCCCCGGCCAGGCACAGGCCATCGGCCCCACCCTGCACGCAGGCAGCAGCCACCGCAGTGATGTCGGTCACATTCGGCGTCAGCTTTGGCACCACCGGCACCTTGACCGCCGCCTTGCAGATCTCCACCACCTGCCGCGCCAAGGCAGGGCTCTGCCCGGTGAGGGCGCCGCCGAGGCCGCCTGCCTGACCCAACTGGTGCGCCGTCAGGGTCAGGTTGGGGCAAATAAAGTTGAGCTCAATCAGGTCGGCCCCGGCCTCTTCCATGGCCTTGGCCAGTCGCCCCCAGCTCTCCAGGTCTTCCCCTTCATGGGTAATATTGGCGAACAGCAGCAGGTCGGGCGCCAGTTTCTTTCCCTCGGCGATCAGCCGGACCCCCTCGTCCAGGTCAAGCCGGCGGTCCACACAAACGATGCTGCCGGCCCGTGGGTCATGGTACATACGCAACCGCTTGTAGAACGATTGCTTAATCAGCGTCAGCTTGGTGCTGGCCGCAGCGGCCCCGCAGTCATAGGCTTTCTTCAGCAGAAAGGGCTTGACGGTGAGGGGGCTCGAGGCCACCACAAAGGGATTGCGGAAACGGAGGCCGGCAAAGGTGATCATCTCCATGACCCCTGGCAGCTCTGCAACTCGTCTAATGTCAGGCGCCGGCCCTGCTCCGCTGACACATAGAGCGCATAGGCCACGGCGATGGCTTCTTCCGCCAGGTCGATGCCAGAGACCGGTGGCCGCCCTTCGGCCACGGCCTCACAAAAGTCCTGCACCTCCTGCTGATAGCCCGACGCCCAATCATGGTCCACAGCCGGGCAGCTCCAACCGGCGTTGGTTTCGAGCTTTTCATTTAAAAAGACCCCACCCAAAACCGAGTCCCCGGGCGCATAGGCCTGGCAGGTATCATTCGGGTCCATATTGCAGCGCACGCGGGCATTCGAGAGGTAGACTTCCATGCCGCTCTCCAGCCCACCCAGCGCGATGTCGGAGGCCGAGATTACCGCTACCGTGCCGTCGTCAAAGGTGAGGGCGCCCAGCGACCAGTTCTCCACATCCTGCCAGCCAGTCACGAGCCAGTGCTTCTCCTCACTCTGCACACTCGCGACCGAGGTCAGATCGGCCATCTGGCCATAGACGGCCCGCACGTGGATCGGCCTGCCCTGGCGGCGTATGCCCTCCCACTGTTTCAGATAGATGGCCGCGCTAAGGGGGTGGATGCCCAGGCGCATGAGCGCGCCACCGCCCGACGTTTCCCAGCGCTTGGAAAACTCGGAAGCCGAGCCGCTGTGAGACTCGTGGCCGCGAATGTCCAGGATCGTGCCACCAGAGGCCTGCATGATCTCAATGCCGCGCCGCACCGCAGGAGCGTAGATCCAATTCTCGGCATAGAGGAGGTAGACCCCGTGTTCCGCAAAGGTTTGCCGGATGGCTCGCAGATCGTCGCACACCTGGCGATACATGGCCAGCTTCGACGTATTCCCAGGGCCAAGATACCCCGTCAGGGGCTTTTCACATACCACATGCTTGCCCCTCGTGGCAGCGGCAATGGCCATATCTTTGTGCAGGTGCACCGGCACACAGAGGTCAACCATATTGATCTCGTCATCGGCCAGCACGGCCTCCAGATCGGGGTAGACCCTGGTGAGGCCATGGCGCTGAGCCAGCGCCTCGGCCTTGGCGCGCGTGCGCGAGGCAATGCCGACCACTTCCAGATCCAAACCATAGACCCTGGCATAGGAAGCCAGGTGGAAACTGGCAGCAAAGCCTGCGCCCACCACGGCCACGCGGACCCGGTTCCGGCTACGGTTCACAGTTCGATCCTCCTCCCTTCCTCGGCAGCCTGGTAGGCAGCATAGGTAACGCGCACGACCTCCAACCCCAATCGCCCATCAACCAGCGATGGCCGGCCTTCCTGCACAGCAGAACAAAAGTCGCGCATCTCCTGAGGATAGCCCAGCAGCCATTCCTCATCCACATTGGCAAAGTTCCAGCCCGCCTTGGTGTCGAGTTTCTCAGCCAGGTAGGAACCCGCAAAGATCGCAGGGTCCGGTGCATAGGTCTGGAGCAACGAGCTATGGCTCATATTACAGGCGAGGCGGGCGTTGGAGAGGTGAATCTCCAGCGTATCGGTCATGCCTCCCAGCACCGTATCAGAGCCGAAGATGATAGCATGCGTGCCATCGGTAAAGGTCACGATCACGGTCGCCCAGTTCTCCACGTCCTGCCAGCCCGTGACCAGCCACTTGTGCTCCTCAGCCACAAAGGAGGGAACACGCGTCAAGTCGCCCACCTCGGCCACCACCGAGCGCACACCGATCGGCCTCCCGTCGCGTGCGATTCCCTCTTGCTGCTTCAGATAGAGCGCCGTGCCAAGCGGGTGCGCACCCAGGCGGATGAGTGCCCCCCCGCCCGCAGCGCGCCATTCCTTAGCATAGGCAGCATGCGAACCGCCATGACACTCCTGGGCGCGGATCTCCAGGATGGTGCCGCCCGCATCCCGGCACAGCGCCATGGCCCGCTGCACCACAGGCGAATAGATCCAGTTCTCGGCATACATGAGCCGGACGCCTGCCCCCTCGGCCGCAGCGAGCATCTCCTCGGCAGCGTGCACAGCCTGTCGCAACATCAGGCCCTTCGGGGTAGCGCCCACCGGCTCAGCGGCCCCAGCCCCCCCAAAATAGCCAGTCAATGGCTTTTCACAGATGACGTGCTTTCCCGCCTGTGCGGCAGCCACGCAAAAGGGCGCGTGCAGATAGTTGGGCACACACAGGTCCACAATCGAGATCTCAGGGCGCTCCAGGAGTGCATCAAAGCTCTCGCACACGACCGGGATGCCGTACTCATGCGCCAGGGCCTCGGCCTCGCTCCTCGGCGAAGCCGTGGTAGCGCCGATGAGCACATTCAGATCAGCCAGCCGCTGATAGGCGCGAGCGTGGATGTGGGCGGCAAATCCCGCCCCCACCAGGCCCACCCGCAAAGGCTCCTTCACAGTTCCTCCCGCTATACCGGGCTCAGACTCCGGCAGGCCTCCAGCACCGCGATCTCGCGCCGCACGCTTTGCGCCGTGATGGCCAGCGGCGCCCCCTGGCGCAGGGTCGCGTAGAAATCGAGCCAGGTCTTCCGATAGCCCCACGCATCCTCATCCGGCGGCGTGTAGCTCTCCTCCTGCCAGGGAAGTTCCTCATGGTTGTAACTGCGGTCGGGCGTGGGCTCCCGGGTCAGGGGTCGCGGGGGCAGGGCCTTGGGGTCCAGGTACTTCCAGCGCAGATGCCAGTCGGAGCCGGTCAGGCCGCCCTGGGTGCCCATGACGAGATAATCCTCTTGCGGGTAGGCGCAGGCATTGGTCAGCTCGATATCGATCAGGGGCTTGCCCGGGGCCTGCAGGATGATCTTCACATGGCTTTCGGCATCGCCCGCGTACAGGGGCGTGCGCTGCATGTGGCAAAAGACGGCCGGCTCGGCATCGCCTAGCAGGACGAGGGCGCGATCGACCGCGTGGGAGCCATAGTTGTTGAGCATCCCGCCGCCGAACTCCTTGAGCGTCTGCCAATCCCAGCGGCGGTAAAAGCCATGCCACGCCATGCGGATCTCGATGATACGCCCCAGAATGCCGGAATCGATCACCTGGCGCAGCTTGAGAAAGCCAGGCTTGTTGCGATAGTTGTGGTTGATGGTCAGGTGCCGCCCTGTCTCCTGCGCCACAGCGATCAGGTGATCGGCCTCCGCCAAGCTTCCGGCCATGGGTTTCTCAAGCATCACGTGCATACCAGCACGCAGGGCCATCTCAGTCTGCACGCCATGCAGATGGCTGGGCGAGGCCACGACCATGACCTCGACCCCGCCTGCGCGCACCATGTCCTCATAGGCCGTATAGGCGCGGCAGCCAAAGCGCGCCTGCGCCTCCCGCTGCCGGGCGGGGTCGGGGTCACATACGGCGACGACCCGAAAGTAGTCGGCCAGCGGCGCCAGATAATCCGCGTGGATGCTCCAGCCCGCGCGCCCCAGCCCGGCGATACCGACGGTCACGATACTGCCCGTATTCCGCTCCACTGCCTTACCGCTGCCTTTCTCTATCTACAAGCCCAGCGCCGCCATGGCCTCTCGTACGGCGCTCTCCACATCTGCGACGGCCAGATCGAGCACCCGGCAGCCGCGCTCGGGGGATGCCTGCAAGCGAGGGTCATACTCCGGGCGCAGGGTATGGTCCGCAGTCGGTTTGCCGTTAAAGGTATCGCAATCCACCACAGCCCAGTCTGCACTGCGCAGGGGCTCGGAGGCCGGCGGCAGCGCGCCCAAGTCAACGCTTTCCGGGTAGAGAGCCATCATCACGGAGGTCTCGCCGGCATCAGCATGGCCGGTGAACGTATCCAGGTCGCCGTGAGCCGGCCACGCCGTCGTCAGGAGCACCCGCGCGGGCGAGGTGGCACTCAACTCGATGCTCAGGCGCTGCAGCGTGTCGAGCTGATTGCGGGCGCCATGACCGTTCACCAATACAATGAGCCGGTATTGCTGCCGGATCAGCAGCCCCACCAGTTCCCGCACCAGCAAGGCCAGGAACTCTTCGCGACAATACAGGCTGGGCAGGCTATTCGCAGGGAAATCCATACCGACGACATATTGGCCCCTGGCAAAGCCCAGGTCAGCCACCATCTCCGGCGGGCGCTCACGCTCCGTGCCCCAAAAGAAGGGGGGCAAGACGACCCCGCCCACGCGCTCGGCCACTTGCAGCGCCACCGCCTGCGCATTCAGGGGATCGGTGCCCAGGGGCATGTGCACCGAATGCCACTCCAGAGGGCCAAGTGGAACGTA
>DAOTVS010000007.1:0-34928 GCA_034436375.1 Anaerolineae bacterium
CCAGGAGCGCCAGGTCGGAAAGGGCGTTGGGCACCGGGGCCAGGTCGAGGGTGTAGTAGCGCGCAAAGGGCGAGCCCGGGTCATTCAGGTGCAGGCTAATGTATGCCCGCGCCAGGTGATTGGGGTAGTCTTGCAGGGGCGGGTAGCGCACGCTCCACACGGGGATGAGCAGGGCCAGGGTCAGCAGGCCCGCCAGTGTGGGCCAGCGCCACGCCAAGCGCAGGGCAGACCTCATGCCGGCTCGCCTCCGCGGCTGCCTATGAGCCCCTGATACAGGGCAGCCAGAGTGTCCTCATAGTGCTCCCAGGTAAATGCCTCAGCGCGGGCGCGGGCTGCGCGCCCCATCCGCCGATGCAGGGGCTCGTCACTGCGCAGACGCTCGATGGCAGCCGCCAGAGCATCGACGGCGCGCGGCGGCACGAGCAGGCCTTCCTCGCCGTCACGGACCACAGAACCGGTGTTGGGGGTTGTGATCACGGGCAGGCCGCAGGCCAGCGCCTCGTAGCTGACAAGGGCGCTGCCTTCCTCCAGGGAGGGCAGGGCGAAGACGTCACTCTGCTGGTAGGCCTCTACCGGGTTGGGTATGTGCCCCAGCAGGCGCACGCCCGGCAGCCCCTGCCAGCGGCTGAGCAGGCGCCCAAACCCCGGCTCTACCCGGCCTACCAGCCAGAGCTCGGCATCACGCCAGCCGAGCGCCCGCCAGGCATCAAGCAGGGCGGGCACACCCTTGCGCACACCGACCTGCCCCACGAAAAGCACTCGGAAAGGGTGGGCAGCGCGCCCCGCAGCCGGCCGGAAGCGCTGCACGTCGGCGCCATAGGGCAGCTCGAGCAGGCGCTCTGCAGGGAACCCTTCGCCCAGGAAGGTCTTGCGCACCTGGGTAGCCGGAACGAGCACATAGTCAGCTTCCTGCAGTTCGGCGGCGATGCGGCGCAGGGCAGCCTGCGGCGAGCGATAATGCAGCCCCCAACGGGCGTACTCGGTGCGCAAGAGCCGGTCCTGATAGCTGGGGTGAGTGGAGCCCCGCTCCAGCACCGTCACCATGCCCAGGCGTTTGGCCTGGCGGATAAGCCCCAGACCATAGTTGCTCCAGACGTGTAACAGGTCGGCCCGCTCCAGGCGCGCACAGGCCCAGGCCTCGAAGAGCAGGCTCTCCAGGTACCAGAGGCTGTGCGTCATATCCAGCGAGGCCAGCTTGCGCAGCAGGCGGCTGGGCGCCCCCAGTGACCAGACCCGCTCGGGCGGGATGTCGCTCTCCGCCGTAGAGCCGCAGAGCACCCGCTGCAGCATCCCATGCCGAGCCAGGCCGTGCACCGTATGATAGCCGGTTGTGCCGATGCCGCTACCGGCGAAACGCGCGCCGGTTGCATAAATGACTCTCATGAAACCTCAGATGAGCGCCAAACGGACATGATATGGAACCGCAGATGAACGCAGATCAACGCAGATGAATTGGGTTGCAATTATCTGTGTTGATCTGTATTCATCTGTGGTTCCATACCTTCGTATCAACCTGCGTCGATTCGCGTTCACCAGCGGTTCCATGCTCTCTTTCACTTGGCTCCGCGATAGATTTCCAGCGTTGCGCGGGCCGTCTCCGCCCAACTGAACTGCGCCGCGCGGGCCAGGCTCTTCTGTTTCAGGGCGGCCAGCTGCTCCGCATCGTCGGGCAGGCGAGTCAGGGCCTCAGCCCAGGCCGGCTCGTCTCGCGGATCCAGGAAGAGCGCCGCATCGCCGGCTACCTCGGGAATGGCCGGGGCGCGGGCGGCGAGCACCGGGGCGCCGCAGGCCATGGCTTCGAGCACCGGCAGCCCGAACCCCTCGTGCAGCGATGGGAACACGACCAGGGTGGCGCCGGTATAGAGATCGCGCAGGTCCTCGTCGGGCACGTCGCCCAGGGCCAGCACCGAGCGCGCCAGCCCCCACTGGGCCGCCCAACGGCGTGGGCTGCCGTAGCGCTCATCCTCAGCGCCAATGAGCACCAGCGGCAGGCGGCGCTCAGCCGGGGCGGCGGTATAGTAGCGGTGATAGGCGCCCAGGAGCGTCTCGATGTTCTTGTGTGGCTTGTTGGTGCCTACATGCAGGAAATAGCGTGCTGGCACCCGGTACAGCTCACGGGTGCGCCGCACCTGGGCATCGGGGGCGGGGGTGAAGACAGGCGCGGGCGCCTCGGGGATGACCGCGGTCTGCCCCAATGTGCTGCCCAACAGGCGCATCAGATCCGCGCGCACGGCCTCGGAGGGGACGATGATGCGCCGGGCCGCGCGCGCGGCGAGGCTCACGGCGGTGCGGAAGCCCAAGCGCTCGACCGGCGAGGGCATGGAGGGCGGGTAGATCAGCGGGATCAGGTCGTGCAGCGTCAATACCAGCGGGCAGGGTAACCCCCAGTTGGCGGTGACACAGTAGGGCGCGTGAAAGACATCCAGGTTCAGGCGGCGCAGGAGCGCAGGCAGCTTCCACTGCTGGCTGAGCGCGCGCGGCGGCAAGGGCAAGTCTGCCCAGGTAATACCCTCCTGAGTGCTGAGATCGTAGCGGCTGGGTGGGGCCTGCGGGTCGCGGATCAGCACGAGCGTGTCCCCCGCTGCAAGCTGCGGCTGCAGCGCTCGCACCAGGTTGTACACATAGCGGCCGATGCCAGGGTAGTCGTCGCGCATTGTGCGCACGTCGATGCCGATGCGCATAGGGTCCTCCTTGTCCGAAAGTTGCACCAGCGCCCTTTCGGGCGATTGCCGGCTGCCATGCTCCGCAAAGCCCGGCCCTGATCTGCAGGGGCGTTTTCAGACTTGCGAAGCTTTCCTGGAAGTCCAGGCCTCCTCGTTATTATACCACCCATAGATATAACCCAATGCACTGGCATAGCTGGCCAGCGCCTTGAGGGGCTTGCAGGCGAGCCGCCAGCGTGGGTCGGCATAGGAAAAGGGCAGGAAGATATTGGGCACCAGGATCAATGTGCGAAAGGCGAGGTAGGCGACCGCCTGCCGGCGCGAGCGAAAGACGCGCCCAAGGTCGCGGCTGGGATCGCGTTTCACCTCCTGAGCGTGCCCCAGGCCGTACAGGAACTGCTTGCGGAGCAAGGCGCGCAGGGTAGGCGGGGCCGGGTGATAGGCCCAGGTTTGGGGCACCAGGAGCAGGCGATACCCGCGCCTGCGTACGCGCACAAAGAACTCGCTATCCACCCCGCGCACCAGGCCCTCGTCAAAGCCGCCGAGACCTGCAAACACGTCCCGGCGCATGGCGCAGCAGGTGGTCGTGATCTCGCAATAATAGTGGTTGGCCGGCTCGGGGTTGGTCTCCAACGGCTCGTCGACAACGGCGTGTGTGGTGCGCGGCACCTCCGCGGCTACCCAGCGCTGGAACCAGGGCGCCCGTGGCGGCAGGAGGCGTGAAGCTCCCGCTACGCCGACGGTCGGGTCGACCTCGACGGCGGCCACCAGGCGCGCCAGCACCTCGGGGTGGCCCAATACTGCGTCATCGTCGATAAAGACCACAACCTCGCCCCCGGTGCGCGCAACGCCCACGTTGCGCGCGCGCCCATTGGGGCTCACCCCACGCACCACCTCCACGCGGCCTGGCAGCAAGGTCTGGCTCCGGATCGATTCCAGCAGTTCCCCGACCTCGCCCCGTAGGGAAGGGATAATCACCGCGACGTCACCCCGCCACGCTGCTGGCTGTGCCTCTGCACTCATGCGGTTTCTCTCCTTGCTCGTTGCGGGCCAAGCCAGTGCAGCAGCTTGAGCGGCTCCTGCAGGCCCAGGGCGAGGGAGCTGGCCACGAAGACAGCCAGGCCTGCGAGGCCCGCCAGGGCAACTGCGGCGGCCAGGCTCAGGAACGTGCGGTCGCCCAGCACTCCGGCGGCTGCCAGGTAGGCGTAATGAGTGACCAGGGCCGTAGCCAACCCGGCCAGGACAATGCGCAGGCCCGGCCAAAGCAGGGGCAGCCAATCCGGCCCGGGCAGTCGGCGGCGTATGAGCGCCAGCGACAGCGCCGCGATAATGAGGAGCGTCAGCGAAGTGGAGAGCCCGATGCCGCCCAACCCCAACGCGCCGACCAGGGCCAGGTCCAGCGCCAAGTTGAGCCCGGCGTTGAGCAGCCCCAGCAACACCGGTGTGCGCGTATCCTGCAGCACCAGGTAGCCGCGCGCCAGGAGCGTTCCGGCGTAGGAGGGGATGGTGCCCAGCGCCAGGTACCCCAGGGCCAGTGCCGTCAGGGACGTGGCGGCGGCGTCAAAGCGCCCGCGCTCCAGCACCAGGCGTACCAGGGGGGTACGCAGCACGACGAAGATGGCCGTCACAGGCGCCAGCACATAGGCCAGGGTGAGCAGGCCCTCCTGCAGGGCGCGTCCGAGTTGCCCCGGCCCCTCCTCGGCAACCATCTGTGACCAGTGAGAGAGGATCACCGAAAAGAGCCCGGCCCCCACCAGCACATAGGGCAGGCTGTTGATGCGCTCGGCATAGTTGAGCGCCGTGATGGCCCCCGCGGGCAACTGTGTGGCCACGGTGCGGTCCACAAAGGGGTTCAGCAGCAACAGCGTATTGCCCAACAGAGGAAAAAGCGCGAGTTGCCCCATGCGCGTAAGCCCCGGGTGCAAGCGAGGCAGGGCACCTGCCGGCAAGCGAGGCAGGGCACCTGCTGGCAAGCGCAGAGAGCGCGCCCACAGCCAGAGGGCCACCGTGCTGGCCAGGGAGCCCAGCACGTTCCCGAGGGCCAGGCTATGGATGCCCATGGGCCGCACGAGCACAAAGACCGCGCCGGCTTTCAGCGCCGCCTCGAGCCCCGGCGCCAGCATGGGCAGGCGAAAGTGCTGGTAGGCGTTCAACAGCCCGGAAAGCACCCCCGCCAGGCACATGAGCGGCAGGATTGGCATTAGCTCCCATACGAGCCGGACGGCCAGCCGGCTGCCAGCGGGTGAGAGCTGAGGGGCCACACGGGGCAACGCCCAGGGCACCGCAGCCATGAGCACGAGACCCGCCGCGCAGGCGATCACTGTGACGGCGAACAGGGCAGAGCTTACCACCGGGCCCACCTGCTCGGGGGTCTTGACCTTGATCTCCACCAGCACCGGCACAAAAACAGCTTTGATGGCCTCGCGCACCACGTTGGCTGCAAAGAGGGGCAGGGTGAAGGCCAGGTAAAAGGCGTCAGTCTGCCAGGTCGCGCCGAAAACGGCGGCTATGTAAGCGGCGGCGGCAAAGATCACTACCTGCGCCGCTGCGCTGGCGAAGGTGACGTGCAGCGTGTCGCGCAGAATCCGGGGGCCCAGAGAGCCAGGGGGCCTGCGCTCACTCATGGGCGGCGCCCCCTTCCAGGCATGAGGCAAAGATGGCCTCCGTGCGCACGACCATCGTCTCGAGCCCAAACTCGGCCTCGGCCAGAGCACGGGCGTTACTGGCCATGCGTCGACGCTGATCAGGCTCAGCCAGGAGCGAAGCGATAGCCCCGGTCAGGGCGCACGCATCGCCAGGGGGCACGAGCCGGCCCACCTCCGCCATCTGCAATAGAGAGGGTGCGCCGCCGATGCAGGAAGCGACCACCGGCCGCCCACAGGCGAGGGCTTCCAGCAGTGAAAGGGGAAAGGCCTCCCACCCCAGCCAGGGGAAGAGGCACAGGTCGGCCAAATTGTAGCAGGCCGCCAATTCCTCCTGCGGCACCCGCCCCAGGAAGAGGACGCGTTCGGCCACCCCCAGCCGGGCAGCGGTGCGCTGCAGAGGCCCGGCCTCACGCCCTTCACCGGCCAAAAGCAGGTAGGGCGGGGGAGCGCCCGCGCGCAGGCGCTGCAAAGCGGCCAGGGCCACATGAGCGCCCTTCTGCCGGCTGAGGCGCCCGGCGACCAGGAGCACCGGCGCCTCAGGGGCGAGGCCGAGCCGCCCGCGCAGTGCCGCCGCAGCGGCCGGGTCCGGGCGAAAGCGCGCCAGGTCCACACCCAGAGGCACGACGGGCACCCGCTCAGGCGGCAGGCGCAGCTCGCGTTGATTGTCGGCCGCCAGCTCGGCGCTCGGCACAATGGCCCGGCTCAGGCGCGGACCTGCCCGGCGCCAACGGCGAGCGAAATGGACATATTCAGGCAAGTAGAGGGCAGTGCGGACCAGCCCAGGAAGGGAGGGCCATGGCTCCCGGCGCCGCACCAATTCGCCGCGCATGGACCCGTGCATGATGGCTACAGCGGGCACACGCAGCGCTGGCTGCAGCTGCTCCAGGTAGCCCAGGCCGGCAGCGCTTTGGCTCCAGACCAGGTCAAAGGGCGCCTGGGCGTGCAGGCGGGCAAAGGCAGCGGCGCTCTCTTGCCACCAGGCAGCGGAATAGCGCCCCGCGGGCGCGGGCAGGAACCAGGTGGGGCAGGGGTCCTCGACATAGGCAGGCCCGCCACCCGGGCGGGCGGTGGTCAGCACGCTCACAGCATGGCCGCGCTGTATGAGCCCTAACGCCAGGCAGCGGGCATGATGCTCCATGCCGCCATGGCTGTGCTCGGGCATGGCGCGGGCAAAGAGGCAGATGCGCATCCTATTGCACGCCGGCCAGAGCCTCATCGTAAACCTCCTCGAGGGCGGTGACCTGCCGGGGCCGGCTAAAGCGCTCCTCCACCACCGCGCGCCCGGCCCGCCCCAGCGGCCCCCACAGGCCCGGGTGCTCGATCAGGTAACGCAGCCGCTCGGCCAGGGCGTGCGGGTTCCGCTCCGAAACCAGGAAGCCACTCTTGCCGTCCACGACCAACTCGGAGATGCCGGCATGCCAGGTGGCCACGACGGGCAGGCCGGAAGCCTGCGCCTCCATGAGGGTCACTGGGGTGCATTCGGCGTCGCCATCGAGGGCCGTGACGCTGGGCTGCAGGTAGAGGTGGGCGCGCTGCATCTCACGGAGCACCACCTCATTGCTCTGTGCACCCAGCAGGCGCACATCGGTCAGGTTCAGCTTGCGCAGCAAAGCCTCGATCGTGGGCCGCTCGGGGCCGTCGCCAATGATGGTCAACGTGGCATTGCGGTGGTAGCGCCGCACAGCAGCAAAAGCTTGCAGGGCATAGGGGATGCCCTTTTTCTCCACCAGGCGCCCCACCAACAGGATGTGTACGGGACCATCGCCGGGCGATTGCCGCTCGCGGAAGGTGATGGTACTGGTATCAACGCCCAAGGGCAACACCCGGATTTTCTCGTCGGGGCAGCCCAACTTGAGGAGTTGTTTGCGCATGGATTGTGAGCAGGCCAGGAAAAGGTCGCCTTCGGCAAAAAGCTCCCGGTAGATGCCCGGCCGACGGCGCGGCAGGCGGTAAGCGTCGTAGCCGTGAAAGCTGGTCAGGAGCGGCAGCCCGGTGCGCCGCTTGAGCCGCAGGCCACAGAGCCCCTCCACCCCGAATTGGGCGTGCAGCAGGGCAGCCCTTTCGCGCCGCACGACGCTCTCAAAATGCGGGCAGGTATGGGTTGCCTTGAGTGCCAAACGGTTCAGGCTGTATGTTACGGGGTCCAGCCGGCTCAGGGCATGTACCCTCTCCGGCGCAATACCCATCAGGTTCGGGGCGCTCACCGCTAACACCAGCGGCTCGTAGCGGTTCAGCCTGTGCAGTTGCTCCGCGATAAAGACCTCCGAAGCGGGCAGGAATACGAATTTGATGCAGGCCACCTTGGGGCGTGTACTATCGTCAGACACGGCTCCATTCCCTTCGCTGCGGGATTGCATGCCGGTGCACACATGACGCCATGAACTCAACAATTTCCTATGTGATTATAGGCGAGAGGGAGCCTTTTTCCAAGTATGGCGCGCCCGGGGCCTTGGCCGTGTATGGCCGCGCGAGCGAAGAATGCGAGGGGGAATTCCAGGCTGCAGCCTGGCCGTCAGTGTGCCCGCTTTTCGAGTTCCTGCTCCACGTCGGCCCAACTGAGGCCCCGGCTGGCCAGCAGGACCATGAGGTGATAGACCAGATCGGCGGCCTCTTCGCGCAGGCGCGTATCGTCCTCGGCCAGGGCGGCGACGATGGTCTCGACGGCCTCCTCACCGACCTTGCGCGCGGGCAGGGCAGGGCCGCCCGCCAGGAGCTTGCAGGTGTAAGATTCCAGCTTGGGGTGCGCCTGGCGGTCGGCGATCACGGCGGCCAGGCGTTCCAGTGTGTCACTCATAGCTTCTCCCTCTCGATCAATTGCTCGTGCCAGGCCAAGAGCATCTCACCACAAAGACACCAAGACACGAAGAAACACAAAGGAGGAGCGTGAAATCCTTTGTGCCTCTTGGTGTCTTCGTGCCCTGGTGGTGAGGCGGCCTTGCCCAATGATACTCCTTGCTCTCTGTGTCCCCGGTCAGCCCTGGCCCGCCTGCAGATCAGCGAGTGTGCGGTAGAAGCAGCTCCGCTCGCCGGTGTGGCAGGCCGGGCCATCGGGGCGCACGCGGTAGAGCAGGGCGTCGGTGTCGCAATCGACGCGCACTTCGACAATGTGCATATAGTTGCCTGAGGTCTCGCCCTTGAGCCACAGCGAGTGGCGGCTGCGGCTCCAAAAGTGGGCCAGGCCCGTGTCCAGGGTTCTTTCTACAGCCTCACGGTTGGCGTAGGCCAACAGGAGCACCTGGCCGCTGATTGCATCCTGCACCACGACAGGCACCAGGCCGCGGGCGTCCCATTCCAGATGGTCGAGGGCCTCTTGCATCGGCTCACTCATTGCCGCACCGGAATTCCTTTCTCGGCCAGGTATGCCTTGACCTGGCCCACGGTCAACTGGCCATAGTGGAAGAGACTGGCCACCAGGGCGGCATCGGCCCGGCCTGCGGTGAACACGTCGGCGAAATGCTCCAGCTTGCCTGCCCCGCCGGAAGCAATGACCGGGATGGAGACGGCGTCGGCCACGGCGCGGGTGAGCTCGATGTCATACCCTGCCTCGGTGCCATCGCAATCCATGCTGGTGAGGAGAATCTCGCCCGCACCCAACGCTTCCGCTTCGCGCGCCCAGGCTACCGCCTCCAGCCCGGTCGGCACCCGGCCCCCATCGATGAAGACTTCCCAGGTCTGCGCCTCGCCCTCCCGGCGCGGGCGACGGCGGGCATCGATGGCCACGACGATGCACTGGCTGCCGAAGCGTTGTGCACCCTGGGTGATCAGTTCGGGTGTGCGCACGGCTGGCGAGTTGAGCGAGACCTTGTCGGCGCCGGCCAGCAGGATGCCGTGGATATCCTCGAGGGTGCGCAGGCCCCCGCCCACCGTAAAGGGGATGAACACGCGGTCGGCCACGCGCCGCACCATATCGCGCACGATCTCGCGCCGCTCGTGCGAGGCGGTAATATCGAGGAAGACCAGTTCGTCAGCGTGAGCGGCATCATAGGCGGCTGCCTGCTCCACAGGATCGCCAGCGTCGCGCAGCTCCAGGAAGCGGATGCCTTTGACCACGCGCCCGTCCTTGATATCCAGACAGGGAATGATGCGTTTGGCGAGCATACAGATAACCTCCCGAGTAGCCACGATTCGGCGCCGGCTGACACGGACTACCGGCCAGCGATCCCGGCGGCAGCCGGCCTACATGCTCCGCCGCTGCCCGGCCTGAGCCAGGATACCCTATGTATTCTGCTGACGCAAGACGGCCAGGGCGGCCGGCAGGTCGATGGCGCCGGTATAGAGCGCCTGGCCGATGATGGCGCCCTCGATGCCCTCCGCTTCCAGGGCAGCCAGGGCCTGCACATCCTCCAGCCGGCTGATGCCGCCCGAGGCGATGACCCGCAGCCCTGTCTCGCGGGCCAGGGCCGCCGTGGCGGTGATATTGGGGCCCGAAAGCATGCCGTCGCGGGCGATATCGGTATAGACAGCCCGTTCGATGCCCAACCGGTGCAGGGCTTGCCCCAGGGTCGTGGCATCGACGGTGGTGCGCTCCTGCCAGCCACGGATGGCGACCTGCCCCGCGTGAGCGTCGATTCCCGCCACGATGCGCGGAGCGCCAAAGCGGGCCAGGGCTGTTTCCACCAGCGCCGGGTCACGCACGGCGGCAGTGCCCAGGATGATACGCGTTGCTCCCATATCCAGCACGCGGGCGATGGCATCGATCGTACGCAGGCCGCCACCGAACTGCACCGGCACGGCGACGGCGGCCAGGATGCGCTCCAAGGCTTGCAGGTTACGGGCGCTGGCATCGGCCTCCTCCAGAGCGCCGTCGAGGTTGACCAGGTGCAGCCAGGCCGCGCCCAGCCCGGCCCAATGTTGGGCCATAGCGACCGGGTCCTCGCTGTAGACGGTCTGGGCCTGCGGGTCGCCCTGGCGCAGCCGCACACAACGGCCGGCGCGTAGATCGATGGCGGGGTAGATGATCACAGAGCGTTCTCCACCAGCGCGCTGAAATTGCGCAATATCGCCAGCCCGACCTCCTGGCTCTTTTCCGGGTGGAACTGGACGCCAAAGAGCTGTCCACGCCCGACGACCGAGGCGTAGGGCCCGCCATAGTCGGTGACAGCAAGGACGTCGCTGTCATCCGCCGGGTCGACATAGTATGAATGCACAAAGTAGGCAAAGCTATCCTGCGGCATGCCGGCCAGCAGCGGGTTTGCGCGGATGCAGTGCACCTGGTTCCAGCCGATGTGCGGCACCTTCAGGTCGCCGCGGAAGCGCCGCACGCGGCCCGGCAGCAGCCCCAGGCCAGGGAAGCGCCCCATCTCTTCGCTCTCCTCAAAGAGGAGTTGCAGGCCCACGCAGATGCCGAGGAGCGGCACGCCGGCGGCCACGAGGTCCTTGACCACAGGCACAAAGCCATGCTTTTCCAATTGGCTCATGCAATCGCCAAAGGCGCCGACGCCGGGCAACACCACGCCCCGGGCTGCCCGGATTTGCGCGATATCCCCCGTCAGGCGCACGTTGGCGCCCACGTGCTGAAGGGCCTTTTCCACACTGCGCAGGTTGCCGATGCCGTAATCGATAATGGCGATCATATCAAAGCAACCCCTTGCTCGATGGGATACCGTTGCGCCGCGGGTCGGGTGCGGCCGCCTGGGCCAGCGCCCGGCCCAGCGCCTTGAAAGTGGCCTCGAGGCAGTGGTGGGCATTGTGGCCGCTCAGCAGGTGCACGTGCAGGGTCACCTGGGCATGGGTCGCAAAGGCGCGCAGGAACTCTTCGATCAGCTGGCCATCAAAGCGGCCGATGAGGGGCTGATCCAGTGGCATGTCGTAGGCCAGGAAGGGCCGCCCGGAAAGATCCAACGCGACCTGGACCAGTGCCTCATCCATCGGGATCAGGGCTGTGCCAAAGCGGGTAATGCCAAAACCGCGGCCCAACGCCTGGCGCAGCGCCTGCCCCAGGACAATGCCCACGTCCTCTACCGTGTGGTGATCGTCGATCTCCAGATCGCCCTGCGCCAGCACCGTCAGGTTAAGCAGCCCGTGCACGGCGACCTGAGCCAGCATGTGATCGAGAAAGGGCACACCCGTCTGAGATGTGACCTCGCCGGCGCCGTCGAGGTCGATCTTGACCGTAATTTCGGTCTCGCGGGTCTTGCGGGTGACCTCAGCCAGTCGTTCCATGTTCCTGCTCCCCGATTTCTGCCAGCGCCGCGAGCAAAGCGTCTGTCTGCTCGGGCGTGCCGGCGCTCACGCGGATACAATCCGCAAGGCTCGGTTGCTCGAAATAACGCACCAAGATGCCGCGCTCGCGCAGGGCACTCATCAGCTGGCGTGCGGGCAGCCCCTGTACCCGACAGAGCACGAAATTAGACCGGCTGGGGAAGGGGCGCAAGAAGGGGAAGCGGGCCAACTCGCGCTCCAGCCGCTCCCGCTCGTGCACCAGCCGGCGCACGTTGTGCAGCAAGTACTCGTGGTCCTCGACCGAGGCGATGGCGGCCGCGGCGGCTGCGGCGTTGAGGTTGTAGGGCTGCTTGATCTTCCACAGGTGCGGCATCAGCGCGGCGGGGAAGACGCCATAGCCCACGCGCAGGCCCGCCAAGCCGGCCCATTTGCTAAAGGTGCGCAGGACGATCAGGTTCGTGTGGGCCGCCACCTGGGGGATCAAGCTGGGCTCGCCACTGAACTCGACATAAGCCTCATCGAGCACCACCAGGATGGGCAGCCGTAGCAGGCGCTCGATCACTCCTGGCGGGGTCAGCGAACCATCGGGGTTGTTGGGTGATGTGACGAAGAGGACCTTGGCGCGCTCATCCCGGGCGGCCGCCTCGATGGCTGGCAGGTCCAGAGAGAAATCGGCCCGCCGGGGCACCTGGCGTACCTGCGCAGAGCAGACGGCGCTGCAAAAGCGGTACATGCCGAATGTGGGGGGGCAGTCCAGCACCACATCGCCGGGCTCTATCACCAAGCGCAGCACCAGGTCGATCAATTCATCGGAGCCCGCTCCAGCCAATATCTGCTCCACATCGGCCCCGAGCCAGCGCGCCAGGGCCAGCCGCAGCGGGCGCTGGGTGGGGTCGGGGTAGATATGGGCATTGAGCAGCGCAGCGAGGGCCTGCTGCACTCGGGGCGAGGGGCCGTAGGGATTCTCGTTGGCGTCGAGCTTGATCAGACGCTCCATCGGGATGCCCAGCCGCGCCGCCCAGATCTCCGGCGGCTCGACCGGTGCATAGGGGGCCATCGCCTCGATGTGCGGGCGGATGGGGGGCTGGAAATCAGTCATGGCGGACCTCCCGGGCACGCGCGGCTGCAGCATGGGCGGCCAGCCCCTCGAACTGCGCCAACTGGGCGGCCGCAGCGGCCAGGCGCTGCGCCTCAGCGGGCTCAAGGGCAATGAGGCTGGTGATCTTGACGAAATCGGCCACGTTCAGTGGCGAGGCAAAGCGCGCTGTGCCGCCGGTGGGCATGATGTGGCTGGGCCCGGCGACGTAATCGCCCAGCACCTCGCAGGAACCCTCGCCGACGAAAATACCCCCAGCGTTTCGCACCCGCCCCACCCAGGTCCAGGGATCGGCCACGGAGAGACAGAGGTGCTCAGGGGCGTACGCGTTGGCCAGTTCCAGCGCCTCGGCCAGGGACCCGGTGACGACAGCGCCGCCATAGTGGGCCAACGATTGGGCGGCCGTCTCAGGGTGCGGCAGGCGAGCCAATTGCGCGGCCACCTGCTCCGCCGCCCGCTCAGCCAGGGCGCGCGCAGGGGTCAACAAAATGGCGGTGGCGATCACATCGTGCTCGGCCTGGGCCAGCAGATCAGCGGCCACCAGCTCCGGACGCGCCGTTTCATCGGCGATGACGATAGTCTCGGTGGGGCCGGGGAGGCCGTCGATGCCGACGAGGCCCATGAGCTGGCGCTTGGCCAGGGTCACAAAGAGGTTCCCCGGGCCGCAGATTTTGTCCACGGCGGCCACGCTCTCTGTGCCATAGGCGAGGGCGGCGATGGCCTGGGCGCCGCCGATGCGGTAGACCCGGTCCACCCTAGCTAGGTGGGCGGCGGCCAGGATCCCCCGATCGGGCAGGCCCGTGTCGCGCTGGGGCGGTGTAGCCACCACCAGCGTCTGTACGCCCGCCACACGCGCCGGAATGGCTGCCATGAGGAGCGAAGAGGGCAGCGGCGCCCGGCCGGCTGGCACGTAGAGGCCGACCCGCTCGATGGGCCGCACCAGTTGTCCCAGAGAGCCTGTGGGCTGCACATCGAGCCAGGAGTGCAGGGGCTGGCGGCGGTGGAAAGCCTCGATTCGCTGTGCCGATTCCTCCATGGCGGCCCGCAGGTCCGCAGGCAACGACCGGTAAGCGGCCTCGAGCTCGCTGGGCTCGATGGCCAGCGTGGAGAGGTCCTGACCGTCGATGCGCGCGGTCCACTCGCGCAAGGCGGCGTCGCCGCGCTCACGGACGTCGGCGAGGATGCGCGACACAGCCTCGGCAGGGCCTACGCCGGCGCCGAAAATCCGCTCTATGCTCTGGCGCATGCTCGCCGGCAGCCCGGTCGCCTCCAGCGGCCGTCGGCGGAGCAGCGTGCGCTGGGCTTCGGTGGTGGTATAGATCTTGAGGGGTGAGTCCATGTCCTCGCTCCAAGAGCGTAATCCGTAATACGTAATCCGTAAGGCCGCCATGCCCCATGCTCGCTCCCTTGCGTGGGCTCTGCCGGAGCGAACAGCACGAAAAGCAGAACTCATTTCGCCGTGGCAACCTTACGTATTACGCATTACGGATTACGCTTTACGCATCTGCTCTATCATCGCGTTTATACGCGCCAAATGCAGCTTGTGGCTGGCCCGGTTCACGACGAGGCAGGCCTGAGAGAGCAAGATGGTCTCAATCTCGACGAGGCCGTTGGCGGCCAGGGTGCGGCCGCTATCGACCACATCCACAATCAGATCGGCCAGGCCCGCCTGCGGCGCCAGCTCCACCGAGCCGGCCAGGGTGACAATCTCAATAGAGAGGCCGCGGTCGAGAAAGTACTGGCGAGCCAGGCGGGGGTATTTGCTGGCCACGCGCAAGATTGGCCGGCGCGCCCAGTCGGTGGCGCGCAACGCGGGCGGGCCTGCGACCACGAGGCGGCAGCCGCCAAAGCCCAGACGGAGCGGCTCGTAGAGGTCGCGCTCGAACTCGCGCAGCACGTCCTGCCCCACAATGCCGAGGTCTGCGGCGCCGTACTCCACATAGGTGGGCACGTCTATTGGCTTGACCAGCACAAAACGGAACCCTGCCTCGGGCTCTTCATGGATCAGCCGCCGCCCCTCGGCCAGCGCCTGCACGCTCCGGCAGCCGAGGGCCGCAAAGAGCTCCGCGGCCGGCCTGAAGAGCCTGCCTTTGGGCATGGCTACACACAGCATGCTCACGCCGGCCTCCCAGGCAGGTCGCTCCAGGCCAGCCAGCTTTCGCCCTGGGGGCTCACCAGGCGCACACGCTCGGACGTGGCCTCCAGCGCCAGGTTAGGGATGCCGCGCTGTGTGGCCAGTGCCCGCAGGTCACCCTCACTGCGTTCCAAGACATCGGCCTCCACTCGCCAGCCGCGCTGGCGTAATGCCTCGATCTGCGCGCTCCGCTCGCGGGCCACGGCGGTTGCCGCCAGCAGGTCGGGGCGGGTCAAGTTGCGCCGGCCATTGCCGTTGAGGGCGAGCAGAATGCGCTCGGTGCTGAGGGCTACGCCCACAGCCGGGCGCGCTTGACCGAAGCGGCCGATCAGCTCATCATAGCGCCCGCCCGAGGCGATGGGAAAGCCCAGGCCCGGGCAAAAGCCCTCAAAGGCAATGCCGGTGTAATAATCCATGCCGCGCGTTTCGCCCAGGTCGAAGATCACATGGCCCAGCATACCACGAAGCTCCAGCAGACCCCGGACAGCCTGCAGGCGTTCTATGGCTGCGTGGGCGCTGGGATGGCGGCTGAGGGCGGCGGCTGCCTCCAGGACCTCGGGGCCGCCGCACAGGGTGGGCAGGCTCTGCAAGGCATCGGCGATGGGGCCGCTGAGCCCCGCGCGGCCGACAGCCTCGGCAAGCCCCTCTGCATCCTTGCGGTTGAGCGCGGCGCGTACATCGTCGACCAGGGTGGGGGCCAGGCGCGCTTCTGCTATCAGGGCGCGGAATAGCCCCAGGTGGCCCACGTTGAGCTGGAACTCGGGCAAGCCGGCGCCGCGCAGGGCCTCGATGGTCAGGGCCAGCACTTCGGCATCGGCGTCGGCCGTGGATGCGCCGATCAGCTCTACACCAGCCTGGCGAAACTCACGCTCGCGGCCGGCCTGCGGCTCGTTAAAGCGAAAGACGCTGGCCACGTAATAAAAGCGCAGCGGCAACGGTAGATCGAACAGCTTGGTGCCGACAATGCGCGCAACCTGCGTCGTCAGGTCCGGGCGCAGGGCCAGGATATTGCCCTCCCGGTCCAGCACGCGGAAGACTTGCTCCTCCATCTCCATCCCCGAACCTGTCAGGAGCACGTCATAATGCTCGTAGGTTGGGGGAATAACACGAACATAGGCCCAGGTTTCGAAAAGCCTGCGCCACGTGTCTTCAAGGGAGGAAAGCCGCGCTGCTTCTTCTAGAAAGAGGTCACGCACACCGTACGGCAGGGCGCCGAGAAAGGGGCGGTGAGCTGTCATGCCTTGCTCCTCTCACCACAGGGGCACCACTGCCTCCGCGGGGGTTGGCAAAGATGATACATGGCCCGGCGGGATTTGTCAAAGGAATGGGGGCGGCGCGCAAACCTGACACCCCATTCCATGGAGAGCAACTCAGGGCTCTCCACGGAATGGGGTGTCAGGTTTGCTGTACGAGGGTCAGGCTGGCTCGGCTTGCAGCGTGGGCTGGCCGGGCTGCCATTCTACCGGGCACATGCCGCCCGTCTGCAGCGCCGCCAGCACCCGCAGGGTCTCGCTGACGCTGCGCCCGACGTCGGTGTCGTGCACGACCTCATAGCGCAGGATGCCATCCGGATCGATGATGAATAACCCGCGCAGGGCCATGCCCGCTTCCTCATCCAGTACACCATAGCTGCGGCTGACCGCCTTGGTGATGTCGCTGGCCAGGGGGTAGGGCAGGGGGCCAATGCCGTTGCGCTCTGGAGGCGTCTCGATCCAGGCGCGATGGCTGTACACACTGTCGGTGCTGACGCCGAGGATGTCCGCCTTGAGCGAGCGGAACTGCTCATAGTGATCGCGAAAGGCGCGGATCTCTGTCGGGCAGACAAAGGTAAAGTCGGCCGGATAGAAGAACAGCACCAGCCATTCACCACGATAGTCGCTCAGGCGCGCGCGCGCTTCGAGTGTCTCCAGGTCCTTGGTGGTAAGCATGTTGAAATCGGGCGCTGGCTGGCCTACCTTTGCGATCTGCATAGTCTCCATGCATGACCTCCTTGCTGATTTCTACGCTGTTACCAAAGGCGAATTTTCGGCTTGGCGAGCCGCCGGCCTTTCCACCTGGCTCGGCCCGCCAGGGCCTGGACCGCCGAAGAGATACCGATGGCGATGGCCATCATGACCGTGACCGGATACAAGGGCGCCAGGTAGAAAGGCAGGTTGAAGCGCCAGCATGAGAGCGTCCAGATGACCAGGGTGAACGCCACGCTCGCACCGGCCAGCGTGAGCGAGGTGTAGTTAACCGGCGTCCCTGCCCAGTGCAGCAGAAGCACGACCAGGGGTTCCAGGAAGGCGATGGCGATCCACAACCAGACGAGCACGTACAGGCCGAGGTTATAGTCGAACATAGGGAAGATGTTCTTGCTGAATCCTGCAAAGACCTCGCGCAGGCCATGATACATGCGGCAACGAATGCGGGTGGTGCCATCGATCAGCCGCCAGCGCAAGCCATGGGCCTTGATCCGCCGACCCAGGGCCGTATCGTCAAGCACCTCCGAACGCACTGCTTTGTAGCCGCCGACTCGCTCATAGGCCTGGCGCCGGAAGAGCATGCATTGCCCCAGGGTGGTAGATATCTCTGGCGTGCGCACACGGTAGGCCAGGGCCAGCGGCAGAAATGAGAAGGACCCCCACAACAGCGCTGGCACGGCTAGCTTTTCGGCCCAGGTGGCACACTCCTGATAGGGCATCGCGCTCAGAAGATCTGCGTCCATGGCATAGAGGGCGGCAACGGCATCGGTCACTGTCCGTGGATCGTGCCGCGTGTCGGCGTCGGTGAAAAGCAGCAACTCACCCTGCGCCGCTCGCGCGAGCTGGTAACAGGCCCAGTTCTTCCCCATCCAGTGGGGCGGCAACGGGCGGCCCGTGAGCACACGTAGGCGCGAGTCTCCCGCGGCCATTTCAGCCAGGATCTCTCCCGTACGGTCAGTGGAATGGTCGTTAAGGGCGATGATCTCGAAATTGGGGTAATCCTGAGCCAGGAGCGATTGCATACAGGGAATGATATTCTGCTCCTCATTGCGCGCCGGCACCATGATGGAAACGCGCGGCGTGCGGGGCGGCGGCGGATAGTGCCCCAGCCAGCGCAGGATGCCCATATTGCTCAGTGCGATGACGAGCAAGCCGCTCAGGCAAACGATGATAGCGACCTGCTGCACAACCCAAAGGCTGGCCAATAACCTCTCCTTGTTGCCCGACCAAATATCACACAGTAGGCACGGCAATAAGCGTACCTATGGCGCAGCCTCGCCCCAGTTTGCCTGCGTGCGCCCCCGGTGGTAAACTGAGCTTGCTTTTCCCTGAACGATGCCTGGTTCAGGCAGGCTGCGCAGCCTGGTTGCCGGTCGCAGCCTGCTTTTTCGTTATTCGGAGGAGCCATGGTTGGCACAACAGCATCCCAGGGGCCCCACCGCCTGGTGGTGAAAGTGGGGACGGGCGTCCTCACTGCCGGCGCCAAGGGGCTGAACCGCCCGCGCCTGGTGGACCTGGCCCGGCAAATTGCCACGCTCCTCAGCCGAGGGCACGAGGTGGTGCTTGTGACCTCGGGTGCGGTGTTGGCTGGGCGTGAGCGGCTGCGTTACCCACACCTGGGGTCGGCCATACCCTACAAGCAAATGCTCGCAGCGGTGGGTCAGGGCCGGCTGATGCATATCTATGAGCAGTTGTTCGAGATCTATGATGTGCCCGTGGCGCAGGTGCTGTTGACCCGCGAAGACCTGCACGACCGGCACCGTTACCTCAATGCCCGTGATACCCTGCTGGCCCTGCTGGAACGGCGCATTGTGCCCATCATCAATGAGAACGATGCCGTCGCGACCGAAGAGATCAAGGTTGGCGATAACGATAACCTCTCGGCGCTGGTGGCCAATTTGGTGGAGGCCGAGCTCTTGATCCTCCTGACGGACACGGATGGCCTCTATACCGCCGATCCGCGCCTGCATCCGGAGGCGCAATTGATCTCTGAGGTCGCACAGATCGATGCAGAGACCTATCGCCTGGCAGGCGGCTCGCGCTCGGGGCTGGGCACGGGCGGCATGTTCACCAAGGTGCAGGCAGCCGACCTGGCTACCCGCGGCGGCACCGATGTGATTGTGGCCGCTGGTGGCGTGCCCGATGTGATCTTGCGTCTGGTGGCAGGTGAGCGTATGGGCACTCGGTTTTCGTCCGTGGGTGACCGCCTGGCCGGGCGCAAGCGCTGGATTCTCGCCGACAAGGCGACTGAGGGTGTGTTGACGGTCGATGCCGGGGCGGCGCAGGCCATCCTGTGCGGCGGCTCCAGCCTCCTGGCGGTGGGGATCACCGCGGTTGAGGGTACTTTTGAGCGCGGCGCCACGGTGCGCATCGCTGATCCGCAGGGGCGGGAGATCGCGCAGGGCGTGGTCAACTATGCCGCCGCCGACCTGGCGCAGATCAAGGGCCGTCATTCCAGCGAGATCGAGGCGACCCTGGGATACGTCTATGCGAGCGAAGTCGTGCACCGCGATAACCTGGTGCTGCTGCGGCGATCGGAAAAGCCGATTGGCTGACATCTGGGGAAAGGAGTAGGCAACATGGACAACCTGCAGGAGATGGGCGCCCGGGCGCGAGCGGCAGCGCGGCGGCTGGGCACGAGTGACCTGGGGAGCCGCAACCGGGCATTGCGGACGTTGGCCGCTGCCCTGCGCACGCGCGGCGAGCAGGTGCTGGCGGCCAACGAGCAGGATATGCAGGAGGCGCGTGCGGCCGGCCTCTCTCCTGCGCTTCAGGATCGCCTCAAGCTGAACCCTTCGCGCCTGGAGGGGATGGCCCAGGGCGTGGAGACGGTGGCAGACCTGCCCGAACCCCTCGGCGAGACCTTTGACATGCACCGCCTGCCCAACGGCTTGCACGTGGGCAAGCGCCGGGTGCCCATCGGCGTGCTGGGCGTGATCTATGAGGCGCGGCCCAATGTGACGGTCGATGTGGCGGCGCTAAGCCTCAAATCGGGGAATGCGGCCATTTTACGCGGCGGTAAGGAGACCCGGCGCTCCAACGCAGCACTGGCCGATCTAATCACCGCGGCCTGCCTGGAGGCGGGCCTGCCCGAAGACAGCATCCAGTTGATCCGCTCCACCGACCGTGCCCTGGTGACTGAGATGCTGCACCTCGATCGCTATATCGATATGATCATTCCGCGTGGCGGGGCAGCGTTGCATGATCTATGCCGGAGGGAAGGGCGCATGCCGGTGATCACAGGGGGAATCGGCGTCTGTCACCTCTATGTCGATCGCGCGGCTGACCTGGACAAGGCCTTGCCGATCATCTACAACGCCAAAGTGCAGCGGCCAACTGTCTGCAATGCCCTCGACACTGTGCTGGTGCATCGAGATGTGGCGGCCGCTTTTCTGCCGCGTATGGCGCGTGATCTGAGCAGAGCAGGCGTGGAGCTGCGCGCCGACCCGGAGGCCCTGGCGATCCTGCAGGCGCAGCCAGAAGCCGCGCAGTGGCAGCTGGTCGCTGCCGCGCCCGATGATTTCGGGCGCGAGTTCCTGGCCTTGATCCTCTCGATCCATGTGGTGGGCGGGCTGGATGAGGCGATCGAGCACATCGCGCGTTACAGCACCCAGCACTCTGACGGCATCCTGACCGAGGACTATGGCGCTGCCCAGCGTTTTCTGAATGAAGTCGATTCAGCGGCCGTGTACGTCAATGCATCCACCCGCTTTACTGATGGGGGTGAATTCGGCCTGGGCGCCGAGGTGGCGGTCAGCACGCAAAAGCTGCACGCGCGCGGGCCTATGGGCCTGAGGGAACTAACGACCTACAAATGGATCATATACGGTACTGGGCAGTTTCGCCCTTGAAGCCGGTCGCGCCGGGTGTTATAATGAGGGTTGACAGTGTGTGAAGATTCACAGGCCCAAGGGTCCGGCGCCGTTCCACAGTTCCCTAGCGCCTGGGTTCGATCCGGGCGAACGGTGATGGGGCCACAGCAATAGGGTCCAGGTTCGTCCGGAGAGGGGCATGGGCAGACTGCGCTTGATCTTCAACGGCGATGACTTTGGCGGCGCTCTGAGCATCAATGCAGCCGTCATCCGCGCGCACGAAGAGGGGGTGCTGACGAGCGCCAGCCTGATGGTGACGGGCAGCGCCGTCGATGATGCGGTGCGCCGCGCCGAAACGCACCCGAGCCTGGCAGTGGGATTGCACGTGGTGGTGATGGGCCGGCGCCCTGTGGCGCCGGCCCTGCCTGCGGCAGCGGTGCCACACCTGGTCGATGCGCAGGGCCACCTGCCACGCAACCCCTTTCTGGCGGGGGTGCGCTATTTCCTCAGCCCCGTTCTGCGGGCCGAGTTACGCCGTGAGATCAGCGCCCAGTTTGAGCGTTTTCGTGCGACTGGGCTCCCCCTGGCCCATGTCGACGGCCACTATTTCATGCACCTGCATCCAGTTGTATCGGCCGTGCTGATTCCCCTGGCAGAACAATACGGCGCTCCCGGCATCCGCTTAGCGCCCGATGACCTGCGCCTGTCTCTCTCCCTCGACCCGCAGAGGTTGGCGGGCAAGATCACCTGGGCCACCGTGTATGCCCTGCTCTGCCGCCTGGCGGAGCGCCGCCTGTCCCAAAGCATGCTGGTCGTCACCGATCGCACCTATGGCCTGCTGCAGTTGGGCCGCATGCACGAGCCTTTTGTGGTGGGGCTGCTGCGACGCATCGAGCCAACAGTGCGCTCGGCTGAGCTCTATTTCCATCCCTGCACCCACTCTGGGGTTTCCCCCTTTGGCCCCAACCCGGGTGATCTGGCTGCCCTCATCAGCCCCCGTGTGCGCCAGGCGGTGCATGATCGGGGCGCCCAGCTCACCAACTATGCTGCCCTTCATGCCAGTCGCCACGCCAGCTCCCCCGCACAGCGCTATTCCTCTATCTAGACCAGCTAGCCCAACAAGCACTTCCATTTTGGTAAGGTTTCTGGTATAATCTCTTGCAGGTAGCCCCCGAGGATCAATCGGACCTCGGGGTGATTTGGCTGGAGGCACAAGGGTGAGTTCTTCGTGGTATAAGAATGGTTTTGTTTACCTCCTGATCCTGGTTGCTGTGGTGGCCCTCTTTATTAACTTCGTTTCCCCCGGCGAGAGCCTGAGCCACGCCTCGATCCAGGAAGTGGCCAACTATGTCAAGAATGGGCAGGTCCAAAGCGTCTCCATCGCGCCTGACGGTCGCCTGACGATTACTCTCAACGGCAGCAATCCTAAGAAGGTTGTCTCTCGCAAGGAGGATGGCACCGATTTCGCGCAGACGATGAAGAACCTCGGTGTGACTCAAGCGCAGATCGATCACATCCAGAGCATCAACGTCGAGGATCCCAGTCCATGGGCAGGATGGTTGGGCTTGTTGGGCTACTTGATCCCGGCGCTCGTTTTCGGCGGACTGGTGTTGCTCATGCTGCGCCAGGCACAGAGTGGGAACAATCAGGCTCTCTCATTCGGCAAGAGTCGGGCCCGTATGTTCACGGGCGACAAGCCTACCGTCACGTTTGACGATGTGGCTGGAGCCGAAGAGGCCAAACATGAGCTGCACGAGGTGGTCGAGTTCCTGCGCGAACCGGAGCGCTTTACCGCCTTGGGCGCCCGGATCCCCAAGGGCGTGCTCCTGGTGGGCGCGCCGGGCACCGGTAAGACATTGTTGGCCCGTGCGGTGGCCGGTGAGGCTGGGGTACCGTTCTTCAGCATCAGCGGCTCCGAGTTTGTCGAGATGTTTGTCGGTGTAGGCGCCAGCCGTGTGCGAGACCTGTTCGACCAGGCCAAGCGCAACAGCCCTTGCATCATCTTTGTGGATGAGATCGACGCGGTGGGTCGCCATCGCGGTGCGGGCCTCGGCGGCAGCCACGATGAGCGCGAGCAGACGCTCAACCAGATCCTGGTAGAGATGGACGGCTTTGACACGGATACCAAGGTGATCGTCATCGCCGCCACCAACCGGCCCGACATCCTGGACCCGGCCCTCATGCGCCCCGGCCGCTTTGACCGGCGGGTGGTGCTGGACCGGCCCGATATGAACGGCCGCAAGGCGATCCTGGAAGTACACGTGCGCGGCAAGCCGCTCGCACCGGATGTGGACCTGATGGCGCTGGCCAAGCAGACGCCGGGCTTTTCGGGGGCCGATATCGAGAATCTGGTCAACGAGGCAGCCATTCTTGCGGCGCGCAACGGCAAGAAGGCTATCGGCATGCTCGAGTTCCAGGAAGCTGTGGAGCGGGTCATCGCCGGGCCGGAGCGCCGGAGCCGCCTGATCGGCGAGAGGGAAAAGCAGATTATCGCCCATCACGAGGCAGGGCATGCCCTGGTGATGGCCAATCTGCCGCATGCGGACCCGTTGCGCAAGGTAACGATCGTGGCGCGCGGCATGGCGTTGGGTTATACGATGGCCCTGCCGGAAGACGACCAATATCTGCAGTCCAAAGCCAAGCTGGAGGATCAGGTCACTGGTATGCTGGGTGGGCGCGCAGCCGAAGAGATTATCTTCGGCGACGTGACCACAGGCGCCTCCAATGACCTGGAGCAGGCGACCAAGCTGGTGCGTGTCATGGTGACTCAGTATGGTATGAGTGAGAAGCTGGGGCCTCGCACCTTTGGGCAAAAAGAGGAACTGGTCTTCCTCGGCCGTGAGATCTCGGAACAGCGCGATTACTCGGAAAAGGTTGCGCAGGAGATCGATCAGGAGATGCGGGAGATCATCACTCGCAGCTATAATCGGGCCATGGAAATCCTGCGCGCCAAGCGCGACAAGCTCGAACTGCTGGCAAGCAAGCTCATCGAGCGGGAAACTATCGATGTGCCGGAGCTGATGGCAATTATCGCCTAGCAGGGTAGACAAAACAGAAAAGGGACGGCGGGAAACCTGCCGTCCCTTTTTGCGTTAGCTTCACCCTCCCGATGATCCGTGAAAGGAGATAAGCATGTCAGCAAGTATCCAACCCGGGCTCACGGGCTGCCTGGAGATGCTGGTGGGGCCGGAACACACTGCGCTCCACCTGGGGAGCGGGAATGTGGAAACCCTGGCTACACCGGAGATGGTGCGGCTGATGGAGCGGGCGGCGGTGGCCGCGGTGGACCCCCTGCTGCCGCCGGGGCAGATGACGGTGGGCGCCCGGATCGACGTGGAGCACCGGGCCCCAACGCCTGTCGGCATGCGCGTGCAGGCTTGCGCCCGGCTGGTGGCGGTCAATGGCCGCCGGCTGACTTTTGAGCTGGAGGCAAGCGACGAGCGCGAAGTGGTAGGGGTGGGCCGCCACGAGCGGGTGATCATCGACCTGGCGCGCTTTGGTGAGCGCCTTGCCGCCAAACGCAGCTAGTGGGCCCCGCGCTGGTTTTGATGAGTACCCGTTGCCTACAGGGGGCGACTCCGACCTGACAAGACCAGTGCGGGAAGCCACTGGGGCATTTCTCTGTCCTAATCCGCAGGCTTGGCATGCCGCTGGTTGCGAATGTGTTGCAGGGCGGCGTCGGGCGATACGCTCGCCGGCGCAGTGCGGATGTAGAGATAGTGCACCATGTCGCGCAGCATGGCGGCCAGAGGCACAATGATCACCAGCCCCAACAGGCCCCAGAGGGCGCTGCCGATGACCAGGAGCAGGATGATGACGGCGGTGCGCACGCGCACGCTGCCGCCGACGATGCGGGGCACGATGATGACGCTCTCCAACTGCACGACGCCGAAAATCGCCAGGAACGCCCAAAGCGCCAGGATGGGGCGCTGAAAGGAGGCGATGATCATGGTGGGGATGGCGGCCAGGAACGGCCCCAGGGTAGGGATCAGGTCCAGGATGCCTGCGAGGAAGCCGAGCAGGAGGGCAAAGTTTACCCCTAACAGGGCCAGGGCGATAGTCGTTGAGCCGCCGAGCACGGCTGCGATCACGATCTGGCTGCGCACATAGGCGCCCGCCACATCGTTCGCGATGCGCCCCAGGTTCAGGATATCGGACCGCATGACTTCTGGGATGACGTTGATCAGGGCGCGCTGGAACGGCCTGGCATCATAGAGGATCAGGAAGACCCAGACCGGCACCGCCAGGTACCCCAGGGTGATGCTGATGGCGTTGGTCACCACGACGAGGCCGCCCACGATGCCCTGCTGAGCCCCAACCAGTATGCTGCCGACAATCTGCTGCACCTGGGCATCCAGTGAAGCGCGCAACTGTGGCGGCAGGCTGGTGAGGTACCAGTCGCGCACGGCGGCGAATTGCCCCTGGATCTCGATGGCGATCTGGTCCCAATTGGCGATGAGCTGCTCGGCCTGGGCAATGATGGCCGGCACGAGCAAGGCGAAAAAGGCCGCGATCAGGCTCAACCCGGCAATGTAGATGAACACAATCGCCAACACACGGCCGGCCTTGGTGTGGCGTAGGAAAGGCGGCAGATGAGCCTGCAGCCAATCCACTGCAGGCAGCACCAGGTAGGCCATGAACAAGCCCAACAGGAACGGGGTCAATGCGACGCGCGCAGCGTAGAGCACCCACAGGATCGTGATCAGGGCGGCCGTCACCAGGGCGGCGCGTGCCCAATGCCGGGGCGTCCAGCTTGAGAATGGAAAAAGCATGTGGGACCTCACCGTTGCTGCGAATTTGCCAGCAATAGCCGCATTATACTGCGATGAACGAGCGTGTCAATGTACCTTATGGTACGTGTTCAGCCTGCCCTGTTGCGAGCCTGCTACACGCCGTGTCGGGCCTGCTACCGGGGAGGCATATACCTGCAACGCACAGGGAGTAGACTGGGTATAGCAGGCAGACAGCCGACTCCACGGCGATAGCCTGTTGAGCGCTTTGCATTGGCTCTCGATGCGAAAGGAGGAACTGGCGACCGCTGGAAAGCGTCCTATAGGCAGGAGTTCAGGTGTTCTTTGCCAGGAGGTGGCAGGTGAAGCTCCGAGTTGCGTTGATTGTCCTGGTCATTGCCCTCTTGACGCCCTTGGTCCTCTCGCCGGCGGTGAGCGCAGCGCCCCCCGCGGCCGGAGACGTGTACTACACCATACGCTATGGGGATACCCTCACCCGCATCGCACGGCTGTACGGCGTCACGGTGAACGCGATCGTGCTGGCCAATGGCATTACCAATCCCAACTATATCCGTGCCGGCCAGCGGCTGCTGATCCCGACAAGTATTTCCACCGCCTGCAGCTATCAGATCTATACTGTGCAGCGTGGCGATACCCTCTCGGCGATCAGCCGCAAATTCGGCGTCTCGGTGTGGTCATTGGTGAATACGAACCACCTGCGCAGCGCCAACCTGATCTTTGCGGGCCAGCGGCTGGTCATCCCCAAGGCTGGATTCACGATCGATTCCCCCGTCGCAAACTCGATCCTCAATGGGAACGTGCATGTTACGGGGCAGGCAGCCGCCTTTGAGAACCAAATCGCCGTTGAGGTGCGCACAGCCAGCGGGGCGGTGCTCGCGCGCGGGACGGCCATGATCACCGGTGTGGAGATGGGGCAGACGGGGCCCTATGCGATCGACCTGAGCTGGACCAGGCCTGTCCGGAGCACGGCCGGCCGTGTGGTGGTCTTTGATACCAGTCCGCGGGATGGCTCGATCATCAGCCAGGTTTGTGTCGACGTTACCATTCAGGGCACGAATTAGCATCTTTTTCGGGGAGTTGTGTGCCCGTGTGGGCACATAACTCCCTCCACGCATCAGTGCTCCCCCGTTCTATTCCACGGGCGCTCCGTGAGGGCGCGGTTGATTTTCTGCGCCAGCGCCGGCAGCAGGTCGGCGGGTTTGGCAGCGTTGGTGTAGATCATCTGGAGCTGGTCCAGGTCGGCGATGATTTCCTTGCCCAGATCGTAGCGGGTGCTGCGCCGGGGGGCGCCGAGCTCGGCCAGGCGAGTGTAAAAGCTGGCCGTCTGCCCCGCGGGCGAGACTGCCGGCGATGAACGGAATGGGGCCGTTCGCAGTGCGCTCTGCCGGACGGGGATCACGGCCAGGCCTGCCGCGACCAACTGCACGGCAAAGGCCTGAGAGGCCTGGCACTGGAGTGCCGCCCAACTGGCCTCCACGTCCCTCACTGCCGCGGGAATCAGGGCGCCGGCCGTAAAGCTGGGGACAAAAAAGGCTGCCCCTTCAGCCCGTACGGGCGGCAGGCCGATATCCCAGTCAAAGCCGGCAAGGGGGGAGTGGTCGCGCAAGTAGCCGAGCTGCCAGCTCCCGTCCAGGAGGATCGCTACCCGGCCGGCGGCAAAAGAGGCGCGGGCCTCAGCTGCGCCTGGAGGCAGCGCCACGCTATCTACGTAGATCAGGCTCTGGTAGAATGCCAGGGCCTCGATGGCTCGCGGATCGTCGAGCAGGCAGCGAGTGAGGGCCTCATCCCAGATGTGGGCGCCATTGAGGTTGGGCCATGCCTCCCAGCACCACTGTATGCCCGTGGCGGCAAAGCCGTATTGGGCGGTCCTGCCGTTCTGGCGTGCGGTCAGCGCCCTGCCCCACTGCTGTAACTGCTTCCACTGCCACAAGGCCGTCGGTGCGGGCGCCTGCAGGCCTGCCTCATGGAAGAGATCCAGGTTAAAGTAGCTGTGGAGCGATGCTTGCAGGCTGGGCAGCCCGTAGAGGCGCCCGGCCATCGTCCATTCGCCCCTGGCCTCCGCGCAGGTATCGCATGCTTCTGGCGGCGGGGGCGAATCATTGCCGTAAAGCCACTGCCCCAGCGCCTTGGAGCCGATGTCGGCCAGGAGAAGGCTTGCCCTGTCCTTTGCTACCAGATCATTCAGGGCCAGCGCCGCCCCACTGGCGACCCAGGAGGCGACATCTTGCGCGGCCAGGAAGATGAGCGCAAAGGGATCGCCGCCGGCCAGTCGGGTCAGGATGGTTGCTGGAAAGGATGCGGCGGCAATATGCTGCACCCGGACGCTGAGGCCCGCCTCTGGCCTGAGGCACCCGGCAAATGCCTGTTCGGCGGCCTGTGCGAACTTGGCTCCCCAGCAGGTGGCGGCGGTGAGCTCAACCTGCCGGAAAGCAGGTGTGGAGGGTGGCGACGGGGTTGTCGTTGCCCCTACCGTGGCCCCCGAGGGGGCTGCCGCTGGAAATGCGCAGGCGCCCGCCGCCAGGGCCATCCCCATGAGGGCCGCGCGGGTCAGGAACGTGCGGCGAGGCAGGCGATTGCTGTCTTTTCCACTATCTGCGTCCATGTGGCCGCTCCGGGGCTCAGGCTCCGTAACGATGGCAGGCCACCTGGTGGCCCGGGGCAACCTCGCGCAGGAGTGGCACCAGGCTGCGGCACCCCTCATTTGCCTCGGTGCAACGCAGTTGAAAGACGCATCCGGGCGGCGGATTACGCAAGTCGTGGGTCAGCCCCTCGGTCACACGCAGGGGCTTGCGCTCCCTGATCGATGGGATGGACGCAATCAGGAGCCGGGTATAGGGGTGGAGCGGCCGCTGGAACGCGGCCCACACGGGAGCGATCTCCACAATGTTCCCGGCATACATCACTGCGATGCGATCCACCAGTTGGGCCTGCAGGCCCATGTCGTGGCCGATCAGGATCATCGACATGTTCAGGCGCTTCTTTACGTCCAGCAGGGTCTGAGCGACCACGCGCTGGACGACCACATCAAGCGCGCTGGTGGGCTCGTCGGCGATGAGCAAGGGCGGGCTGAGGGCAATAGCCATGGCAATGCATACGCGCTGCTTCATACCGCCGCTCAGCTCGTGGGGATACAGATCGTAGACGCGGCCCGGCAGCCCCACCATGGCCAACAGATCCAGAATGCGCTCCCGCAGCATTTTCCTGGGCTGATGGCCACTGTGGGCTTCAATGCCGTCGGCGATCTGCTCGCTGACGCGCATAACCGGGTTCAGCGAGTTCATGGCGCCCTGCGGGATGAGGGCAACCTGGCGCCAGCGCCGCTCGCGCAGCTCATGCTCATTCAGAGTCACCATGTCGGCGCCGTTCAGCAGCACCTGGCCGCCCATGATGCGCCCCGGCGGCTGAACCAGGCGCAGGATGGCCATGGCTGCCGTCGTCTTGCCGCACCCCGACTCGCCGACCAGCCCCAGCGTCTCGCCGTGGGAAACGTGGAAATAGACGCCGTTGACGGCGATGACATCGCCCAGGGGGGTCGCATAGTGCACCCGTAGCTCGCGGACGTCCAGCACCGGAGCGGGGCCCGCAATGCCTGCCGTGCGTTGGGGCTCGTGTCTTGTGGTCATCATGCTGGCTTGGCTCCTCTCAAGCGCGGGTTGGCGATCTCATCCAGGCCGACGGCGATCAGGAAGAGGCCGGTGAAGATGATAACCAGGATCAGGATGGGGAACCCCCACCACCACCACATACCCCGGATAATGGCCGAGGAGCGAATGGAGTAAAAGATGGTCATGCCCAGTGTCGGGATGCGAGTGGGGCCCAGGCCCAGTGCTTCCAGGCTGGTCGCCGCCAAGATCGCGCCCGACACGTTGCCCGCCAGGCTGGAGGCCAGGTACGGCAGCATGTTAGGCATCATCTCTCTGAACATGATGTCTGGCGTCGAGACGCCCGAGAGACGGGCCATGCGCACGTATCCGCGCTCGCGCAGGGTAAGCGCCTGCGCGCGGATGACCCGGGTGGGCCCAGCCCAGGAAAAGAGCGCCAGAATCAGGGCCATGCTGTTGATATCGACCTGGCGCACGTAGGAGGAGATCACAATCAGTACGGCCAGGGAGGGGATGGTGATCACCGAGTCGGCCAGGGTACGGATTACATTATCGACCCAGCCCCCCATAAAGCCGGCAGTGAAGCCAAAGAGGACGCCGATGAGCATCCCAATGCCGGCGGCGATCAGGCCCACCTGGAAGGAACGGGGTGCGCCAGTGATCACGACGGCGAGCATATCCCGACCGTTGCTCTCGGTGCCGAGGGGATGCGCAGGGTCAGGCGGAGGCGACAGGGGGTTGTGGGCCCACATGGGCGGCAGATTCAGGGGGGCCGCGCCGACCCGCGCCAGCTTTACATCCCAAAACCAGGGGCCGATGAGCCCCATCAGGATCACGGCCAGCACCATCGCGGCGCCGATGATGAGCTTGGGGTTCAGCCAGGGCGAGTCCCAGTGGGTCACGCGTAAGGCCCCGCGTGCAAGGGGTTTTCCGGCTGTGAGTATTGCCATATGGCTACCGCCTCTGATAAGTGATCCGTGGATCGATCAGCGGATAGATCAGGTCGATGATCAGAACGGCTGTGGCAGTGGTGAGGATCAGAATGAACACGATGCCCTGAATGACTGTATAGTCGTTGTTGACGATGCCCTGGTAGAGCAGGTAGCCCATCCCGGGGTAGGCAAAGAGGTATTCCACCAGGGTCGAGCCACCCACAATGCCCCCCAGACTCAGGGCCAGGGCTGTCACCTGGGGCAGCACAGCGTTGCGCACGGCGTAACGCCAGAAAACACGGCCCGCCCGCAGGCCCTTGGCCTGGGCCAGGATCATATAATCCTCGCCTTCGTTGGTGATCATCATGCCGCGCATGCCCAAGGCCCAAAAGCCCATGGAGGCGATGACGATGGCCAGGGCAGGCAGGGTACCATGGTACACAACACTCTTGATAAACGCCCAATTCCACCCCTGCACGATCCCTCGACCAAAGCCGCCTGATATAGGGAACAGGCGCAGGCCAAAGCCGAAGACGTAGATCAGGAGGATGGCCAGCATGAAGAAAGGGATGGAGGTGAAAGCCAGGCTCAGGGGCAGGAGGCTCTTCAACAGGCGGGGGGTGCGGCGCCAGCCCATCAGCGCACCGATGGTCGTGCCCGCGATGAATGAGATGAGGGTGGCGATTGAGAGCAGCCCCAAAGTCCAGGGGAGTGAGGATGCCACCATTTCCTCCACCTTGACGGGGAATTGGGTCAGCGAGTAACCCAGGTCGAAGGTGATGGAGTTGAGCAAGAAACGCAGGTACTGCAGGAGCGGCGGTGCATCCAGACCAAAGCGGGCCCGCCAGGCCTCGATCATCGGGCCGCTATTCTGTACATAGCCGGCCTGAGCTGTGAGGCGACTGACCATGGCTGCTACCGGGTCACCCGGCGCCAGGCGCGGGATGATGAAGATGAGCGTGGCGCCCAGCCACACGGTCAGCAGGTACATGCCCAGACGGCGTATCACATAGGCTTTCGTCAAACCACGCATGGCGCCCCTTTCACTCTGGGAACCACATCCGCTTGTCAGACCTGGCACATCGATTCGATGCCGGGCATCGCTTGGCCAGAACCTGCCACCTGGCTTACCGGGTTAATGGCTGCGCAACCGCCTGGCATTGAGCCTTGGGGTATGGGGTGGGTATTGCCCCTGTTTTGCCGCTCTGCAGAGTGGCAAAACACGGGCAATACCCACCCCCTAACAGATCTGGCTGCGAGCCTGCGTCAAGGATCATGCACCTGTGGGCTGTAGATGATGGATGTGGAGATGGGTGCTCTGCCACCAGGTGCAGGGATGCTGATAGTTGTTTTCGGCCGTGGCCCAACCCGTCCAGTACGTGGTATCGAACGGGACGAGCTTTCTGGCCTGGGCCACCGGGATGACGGGCAGTTCGCGCAGATAGATCTCAGCGGCTTTGAGAAACAGCTCATCGATCTTGGGGTCGCCCAGGGGTAAGACGCCGATCTCATCCACGAGGGCGCTGTACTCTGGGTTGTTCCAGCGCCACCCATTGCCGCTCGCCCGTTCGCCGACCGGCACGAGCCACCGGGCGTTGAGGTTGTCCATCGAGGCCCAGGGCTCGTTGATCGAGCCGCACATCTGCCAGCCCGACTTGGCCTCGAACTTGCCAAAGGCGAAATTGTCGCCCCATGTGCCGCCCGCCTCATTGCGCATCGTGGCGTTGATGCCGATGGCCTGCAACTGCTCGACCATGACCTGCGCATTGCGCTGTAGCTCGATAAAGGCCTCGTGGCAGGTGATGGTCATGGCGAGCTGCTTGCCATCCTTGGCATAGTAGCCGTCGCTGCCCATCACATAGCCTTTGGATTCGATGATCTGCTTGGCCTTGTCGGGGTCATACTTGGTCAGCGGGTACTTGTCGTACAGGCCGGCATCCTTGGCCAGCTGGACCAGGCGGTTCAGCGGCGGGTAGGCCGGGAAGAAGAACTCGGCGGGCATGCTCGTGCCCTCGTAGGCGATCTGAACCACCTGCTCACGGTTGATGGCATAGTTGATGGCCCAGCGCATGTCTTTGTCGTTCCAGGGCTCTATCGTCAGGTTCAGTTCGAGGGTGCGGACGCAGGGGTCGACCCAGGCATAGGGCAGATCCTGGTGCCAGGCGATGACATTAGGGTTGCGCTGCTTGAGGGCCTGGAATGCGCCCAGGGTGATATCCATGAGGCTATCCAGCTGGCCATCGGCCATAAGGGCAGTGCGGGTCTCCTCGGGGCCAGCCCATGTCCAGACCAGCCGCTCGGGCTTGGGCAACGGCTTCCAGCCGACCTTGGCGCCCCACCAATTATCATCTCGCACATAGACGAACTCGGTGGGGCTGACGCTCTGGAGCTTGTAGGGTCCGGTGCCGACCGGCCAACCCTTGTCGGGATCGTAGAACTTGAAGGTGAGGGGATCCTGCCCTTCCCAGATATGCTTGGGCATAATGCAGGGACCACCCCATGTCTTGACGGCAAAGTTGTCCAGTAGGAAGCGCGGGTTGGGCTTGGAGAGGGTGAACTTGACGGTCAGATCGTCGACTTTTTCGAGCTTGGTGATCCACTCCTTGAGGCCCGCCGAATAGCTCAGGTCCGGCGCGTGATCGATCAGCATCTGGAGGGTAAAGACCACATCGTCGGCGTTAAAGGGTTCACCATCGCTCCACAGCACGCCCTGGCGGAGCTTGAGCGTCCACTCCTGCAGCGTGCTGTCAGCCGTCATGCTCTCGCCCAGCCAGGGGAGGATCTCACCGCTCTCGTACTGAAGCATAAAGAGGGGCTCGAGAATGGCCTGGTGATAGCCCTGGTCACGCCGGCTACCCGGTACATAGGGGTTCCAGAGGTCGGGTGCCTCTACCCGGCCGCCGTCGATATCAAAGATGACCGTACGGCGGCGCTCCGCATCACCTGCTGGAGCGGGCGGCTGTGTCGGGGGCGCTTCGGTCGGCTTGGGCGCTTCAGTTGCCTGGGGCGCCTCGGTTGGCTTGGGCGCCTCGGTCGGGGCTGCCTGCTCGACAGCCTGGGCAGCCGTCGGCTCTGTGGGGGGCGGCGTAGACTTGGCGCATGCAGCCGCCACGAGGCCGGCGATGGTCATCGCGCTCCAACGCAGAAATTCGCGTCGACTGAGGCCTTTCATTCCTCCCTCCTTAGATTGTGAAATGGCTCTGCCTACCGATTAAGACCTGGGTTTGGACGAGTGGCCAAAGCTTGATGGCGCTAGCGATGGGTGGTTGGACCTCCGGGAGGTGCAAAAGTGTGGCAAAACCTCGCGCCACGGGCCAAAGGCCGCTACTCAGGTACCAGCGTTTGCTCTCGGCATTCACCTCCTTTGCCCTGCGGCTTGCGGGGCGTGCCGGTCAACCTGGAGCCGCGCCCGCGGGGAGAGTCGCCCCTTCCAGTTTGGCCCCGGCAAGGGCTGCTCCCTGTAAATTGGCCCCCCGCAGGTTCGCCTGCGAGAGGTCCGCATCGCGCAGGTCGGCCCTGGAAAGGTCCGCCTCCTCCAGGTTGGCCCCGGCCAGGTTCGCTTCGATCAAGTCGGCCCCGGCCAGGTTGGCTCGCCGCAGGTCCGCCCCGGTCAGGCAGGCCCAACTGAGGTTGGCTTGCCGCAGATCCTGGCCCACTCCTCCCTGACTGAGGATGCGCCAGGTCAGTCGCCACTTGTCGGCCATGGCGGTCGTCTCATCCACGATCGCGCCGTGCAGCTCCGCACCATTGAGATCAGCGCCGGTCAGGTCGGCGCCGGTCAGGTCCGCCGCTCGCAGAGAGGCTTGGTGCAGGTTGGCCTCGATCAACACGGCGTTGTGCAGGTTGGCCCCAGCCAATTTGGCTGCGCCGAGGTCGGCCTCCGTCAGAGTGGCCTGGCTCAGATCGGCCCCAGTCAGGTTGGCTCGCCGCAGGTAGGCCTGATTGAGGTTGGCCCCACTCAGATCAGCCCCGGCCAGGTTCCGCTCCGCTGCCGCCTGGTTCAGAATCTCCCAGACCAAGCGCCACCGGGGATCCAGGCGGGTGGTATCGTCGAGCACGGTCCCGTGGAGCGCCGCGCCGCGCAGGTCGGCGCCTGAGAGGTCGGCGCCAGTGAGATCAGCGCCACGCAGGTCTGTGCCCACGAGCTCAGTCTGCCGAAGATTGGCTTGCTGCAGGTAGGCACCTTGCAGATCCTGCCCGGCCAGGCGCCGCCCCTCCCCGCCCCGGCTCTGCAGTTCCCAGACCAGCCGCCACTTGGCGTCGATCGTCGTTGTGTCATCCAGCAGAGCCCCGCGCAGGTTAGCCTGTTCCAGCAGAGCGCCTGTCAGGTTGGCGCCGGCCAGGTTTGCGCCGGCCAGGTCGGCCTTGCGCAGCCTGGCGCCCCCCATGTTGGCCTGGCGCAGGTCCGCCCCGCTGAGGTTTGCCCCGAGCAGCAGGGCGCCCCGCAGGTCGGCGCTGCGCAGCTGCGCCCCCTGCAGATCGGCCCTCTCCAGCTCGGCAAAGAGAAGGTTCGCCTGCTCCATCTGGGCCCCGGCCAGCCTGGCCCCGCTGAGGTTGGCCTCGGTCAAATCGGCGCCTCTCAGGCTGCGGCGCTGCAGATCCACCCCACGCAGGTCAGCACCCCGACAGCGCGGTGGGCAGGCGATCGCGGTCGCACGCAACTGGAGCGCCACGATCGGTATGGCCATGATGATGAGCAGTGGTACGACCAGCAGGGCGATGATGCGCAACAAGTCTCGCATAGCATCCGCCGTCAAACTCGCAGTCAGCGCCTGCTCTCATTCGAACAGAAAACAGGCACATTGGTGATCGAGGCCATTGACGTCGCGCAGAGCAGGCTGTGTGGCGAGGCAACGATCCATACGGTAGGCGCAACGCGGGTAGAAAGCGCAGCCGGGCCCGGTGCGAGCGCGGAGCTCGTCTTCGGAGGGCAGGGCCAGGGTCGTATCCCACTTTTGGGAGGGATCGGGTACTGGGATCGAGTCGATGAGCAACTGGACGTAGGGATGCCGCGGGCTCTCGATTACCTGTGCGGTGACACCCATCTCGACGATACTGCCCTGATAGAGGATGCAGATCCGGTCGCCGATCTGGTAGGCGGTGCTCAGATCGTGGGTGATGTACAGGAAGGAGATGTTGTACTCGTCACGCATGCGCAGCATGATAT
>DAOTVS010000008.1:0-27004 GCA_034436375.1 Anaerolineae bacterium
CGGGTTGCCTGTAGCCGGGCCGCCCGTTGGCGGCCCGGCTACAGGCAACCCGCCAAATCCCCCCTCCCGAGTCAGAGCCGGGCAGGCGCACAGCGCCTTGGCCGGCTGTTACCGGGAGCCGGCTGGATCAAGTGCGGTTGCAGTACTAGGCCTTGGCTGGCGGGTTGGAGTCGCCAGTCTTGGGCTCGTCGACCTTGGGCTTGCTCAAGCTCTCTCGGATCTGCTGGCGGATGGCCTCCACTTCGGGTGAGGGTTGCCCGTCGGGATGGGCGCCCGTTACCGGTTCGCCCAGGTGCTCGGTCAGGAGGAGCGTCAGCAGGGCCTCGAGGACGCTGCCGGTGCCGCCACCCTGGCTGCCTTCTTCGCCGCGCCCGCTGATCAGCACACGAGGCACGACGTCGACCTTGGCCTTCTCGATCGCTTCTGAGAAGCGGTTCATGACCTGCTGTGTCACCTGGAAGCGCGGCCCGCCGTAAGCGCGGACCTGCTCCTGAATGGCCATGGCCTGGGCGGGCTCCAGCGGCAGGCCGTCACGGGCAAAGACGTAACCGATCTTGCCCTGCGGAATGGTGATCAGGGGCACGGTGTGCACGCGGTACTGGAAGGGGATCAGCAGATGCAAGCCCCCGCGCAGGACCTTGGGCTGAAAGCCCGCCTCGCCCTGCAGCGCAATCAGGCCCGACTTGAGCGATCCCTTGCCGCTGAACCGTTTCTCCACGATGCCGATGCGGTTGTTGGGGATAAAGCGCACGGCCTGGAAGAAGATCCAGAGGGCAATCACCAGCATCACGCCCCAGAAGAAGAGAGCTACCATGGCGTTCAAGTACATAGGGTAAACCTCACTTGGCTGCCTTGAAGCAGCCCGAAACCAGGCGGCGCAAAGGCATGCCGCCGGACCAAAACGACGCCCCATTATAGCACCCTTTCAGGGGCGCTTCATGACCCCGAACTGACCGAGAGGAGACAGGAAGCTGACGCGGCGGCCGGAGTCTGCCAGTGCAAGGTCGGGCGGCCCCTGGGGGATGGTGAGGCCGTTCGGCGGGCCCGGTAATGATTCTGTGTTATCCGGAGAAACGCAGGCGCCTGCCGGGGTGCCGAGGCCAGAAGGCATTGGGCTGAGAATACAAAGCCCTGTGGGCTGATCGGCTCCCTCGAAGGGGCTCTGTACTCTCAGCGCGGTGGCTCTAGCCCCGCGGAACAGGCGCCGGCCGTGTTGTCGCTCCTGTCAGCGCCCGGCGCAGGGGGTCGGGCAGACGGCGGGCGTGGCCGTTCTCATCGATGAACAGGTGAGTTGTCTGGCCGACAGCGAGGCGGGCGCCGCTCTCAGCGAGCAGGCACTCGTAGCCAAAGGTGATGCTGCGGCTGCGCAGCTCGATGATGCGCGTGCGGATGACGACCAGGTCGCCATAGCGCGCTGGCGCGTGAAAGTGCGCCTCGGCGGCCGAGACGGGAAAAGACCCTGCATCCTGCATCTCCGGCGTCGAGGCCGCCCCCAGCGCCCGCCAGTAGGCGCCGCGGCCAACCTCGAACCAGATGAGGTAATTCGTGTGGTAGACCACCCCCATCGCGTCCGTCTCGGCAAAGCGCACGCGCACATTCGTCTCGACCACTGGGCCTTCTGGCGTGGCGAGCATGCGGAACTCAGCTGGGGCGAGGGCATAGTTGTTTTCAATCATGGTATGCACTCCAAGTAGACGTAATGCGTAATGCGTAAAGTGGCCGTCGTGCAACCTGATTTGCTTCGACCGATCTCTGCCGGAACGAGCCCAGTGCATTGTGCGGCGCCCTCAAATAGTGTAAACTTTACGCATTACGCTTACGCTTTACGCATTACGCACTCCGCCACACGGCGGATGGCTTTGACCTCTGGAATAGCGAAATCCACGCCGGGCACGGGCCCGGCATGGGGGCCGACCCATACGGTGGTCATGCCCAGGGCTTTGGCCGGGATCAGGTTCCCCAGGCTATCGTCGGCGAGCAGACATTCGGCGGCCTCGGCGCCGAGCCCCGTAAGGACGTGCCGGTAGGCGGCCGGGTCGGGTTTTTGCTTGTAGCCCATGGCGATAACGTCAAAGATGCGGAAGAAGTGCTGCCGGATGCCCAGGGCGCAGAGCACGCGCTCGACGTGCGGGCGATACGAGTTGGTAAAGATCACACATTCCCAGGGCAGAGTAGACAGGACCGCATCGAGCTCGGGGTCAGGCTGCAAGAGTTGCTCGATGGGCACATCGTGCACAAAGGCCAGGTAATCGGCCGTGTTGGCGGTGTAGTGCACCCGGAGGCCACCCAGCGTCGTGCCGTAGCGATCCCGATAGTCCACACGCAGAGCGGCGGCTTGGGCAGGGGTCATGCCCATGCGCTCGACCAGGTAGCGCTCGATGCGCTGGCCGACCTGCTGAAGGACGCCTGCGCTGCGCGGATAGAGAGTTTCATCCAGATCGATCAATGCGTATTTGATCACGTTACCCCTTGTCGCTGCGACTCGCTGCGCACCGCCAGGCCGATGCCAAGCAGCAGGACGATGCCTCCCAAGATAAGTGTCCAAGGCGGGCGCTCGCCCAGGAAAATCAATGCCAGCAGGGTAGCCCCAAGGGGCTCGCCCAGGACGGCTACCGTGACAAAAGTTGGCGAGAGAAAGCGCAGGGCCCAGTTGGCCGAGGAATGCCCCACGATCTGTGGCCCCAGCGCCAGGAGCAAGAGCAGCCCGTAGGTGCGCCCGCTATAGCCCACAAGCGGCTGCCCCTGCAACGCGCAGCCCAACAGGAGCACAATAGCGGCCAGCCCGTACATGGGCCAGATATAGGCCAGCAATGAGAGCTGGCGCCGCACCACACGCCCGGCCATGGTATAGATGCCGGCCATCAGCGCGCCAGTGAGGGCCAGCAGGTCGCCGACCCATGCGCGATGCGGCCCGCCGGGCTGCGCATCGCTTACGCCGATGATCACGGCCCCGAGGATGGTCAGCACTACGGCCAGGCCCATGCCGCTTGAGACGCGCTCATGCAGCAGGAACGGTGAGGCCAGAGCCACAAAGAGCGGCGTCATCGAAACCAGCGCCGCCGAGCTGGCTACCGAGGTGAGCGATAGCGAGGCAATCCAGGCGGCAAAGTGCAACCCGAGGGCAACCCCAGAGAGAGCGACCAGGAGCCATTGGCGCGCCGGTAGTGCGCGCCATTCCGGTAGCGCGCGCGGCCAGGCAAAGGGCGCCAGGATCAATGTCGCCGCTGCAAGGCGGCCGGCGCCCACCACCAGAGAAGGCGCCGCCGCCCACCGGATCAGGATCGATGCCCAGGCCATGACCAGCACCCCCACAACGAGTACCGGCCCGGCCTGGGCCACGTTGGCATCATGCGAGACGCTGGCAAGGCGATTACTAGACATAATTGGCCAGGGTTAACATGGCCCGCCAGGCGCGGAAGAGCACCAGCATATCATCGTGCTGATATGAGACTGTGCGGTCATCGACGCGCAGCGCCCCGGGGATCATCTCTGCCATATCGGCCATATCGGTACGGATAAAGGTGACCTCGATGGTCATGGGTGGCGGCAGGATGTAGGGCTGGCCGCGGAGGCGCACAGCGTCAGCGGCCGCGGTCTCGATGCGCTCGTGCGCCACGGCAGGGGGCAGGCAGCGAGCGGCATTGCGGGTCATCGCCTGCTTGACCGCGACACTGGCCGGCGGTGCAAAGAGGCGCTGTGCCTCTTCTACCACGGCCTGGTCGCCGGTGACGAGGCCGATTGGCACGCCCATGGCGCCGGCCACAGCGGCATTGATGCCGGCCTCGCCCATCGGAATGCCGTTGAGCGTTGTGCGAAAGACACGGCCGGTATAGGTATGGTTGAGGGTGCCGAGGCGTGTGCCCGCCTGCGCGTGATAGCCTACCAGGAATGCCACCGCGAAGGAGCCATCCAGCCCCTCCAGCATCGACATAGGTTTGGGTGAGCCGGTCACCAACTCGGCTCGCTCATCGAGTTCTTCGATCAGCAGGTTGCGCATGTTGCCGTGCGAGTCGTTCACCACGACCTTGCTGGCGCCGCCGGCAAAGGCACCGGCGATAGCCGCATTCACCTCACGCGTCTGCAGGCGTCGCGCGCGCTCGAACTCTTTCTGCTCATCGTCGGTCTGCAGGCCGGCCACCACGCCGGAGATCCCCTCTATGTCCGCTGAGATGTAGACTTGCATGTGTCTCCTTTCTCAGGACGGCCCAACATGCCCCATCAAGCCGTCACCGATGGTATTGTATATCCAGTCGCGGCAATGGGCAAGAAAATGACAGTGAATCAGTGAATGTAATGAGAATACCATATGATGGAGGGCTGACCATCTCCGAATTGTAAGGAAACCCACGCCCACCCCTGGACCGTGACTTGCTATGCCGTCTTCGGCGGGCATGTGGTGTCACCAGTCATTGGGCAACTCCATCCAGACTGTCGATGGAGGCGGTGCTGTGACGACAGTGCATCGGATGCAGAAAGGGGTTCATACTGCATTCACTGTGCGCGAGCCCGACTGGGCGGTGCGCCAATGGGCTGCGGTGTTGCTGCGCCGGGGGTGCCGGCGAGTGCTCGATGTGGGCTGTGGCAGTGGGCGACATACGGTGCTGCTGGCACGGCTGGGGCTGGCGGTCGTCGGGGGTGATCTTGCGCCCGTGGCCTTGACGGAGACGGCGCTGTGGCTGGCACGGGAAGGGCTGCAGGCCGGCCTGGCGCTGCTAGAGATGACTGAGCTACCTTTCCCCGATGGGGCCTTTGACGCCGTCTTGAGCGTCAATGTGCTGCATCCGGCCAATCCTGCACAGGCGCGGGCGGCGGTTGGTGAGGTCTGGCGGGTGTTGCGGCCGGGCGGGCTCTTCCTGGCTGTGCTGGCCGATGCCGGCGATTGTCGCTGTCTGCTGGAGCGACCGGTCGCGCTTTCTCTGCGCCAACCGGGTTGCCCCCGGTCGGCTGTGGGGGGGCACCTGGAGGGGCTCTTTGCCGGCTTTCGCATCCTCGGCACCCAACGGCAACCACGGAAGCAGACCGCCGTCAACTGGCGCGTGTGGGCTGAGCGGCCGGGTTAGTCCCTACGCTCGAATATGGCCACCCCACCCTGGTCATACACACGCAGCATCAGCTTGTCGAGCACTGGCAGGTTGGTGGGGCTGAGGCTGTATTTCTGCTGCTCAACAGAACCCACGTAGACGTAGCGCACGCCGTACTTGTCCAGCAGTTGCTGCACCTGGTTGGCGTTCGCGCTCTGGTAGATCGCCGCGACATCATTGGCGCGTTGCTGGATTTGACTATAGGAGCGTCCCCATTGTCCTTCGTGGCCAGCCCAGCCCAACACCGTGGGGAGGCCGGTCCAGCCGGAGGCGCGATTGTCGGAGGCGTTGTATTCGTCGCCCGGCGCTTCGACAATGACGGATCCCTCGGGGGCGTGCTGCCCCAGCCAGGCGATGGCGGCGCCGTCGCCGGAATGCGGATCGGCCCAGGCGGTGCCGTCGAGGGTCGGCGGCCCGGCAAAGAGGCCCGCCTTGGATGTGGCGGCCGCTACCGGGTAGTAGAGCGTGGCCACGAGCAACAGGGCTACCCCGCCCAGCCAGAGCCGGGGGCCCCAGGCCTGCCGGCCGCGCAGCTGGGACGCAATTTCCCCTGCACCCCAGGCGGCTGCGGTTCCGAGCAGCACCCAGGCCTGATAGTAGAACTTGAACATGGTGTTCATCCGCGTGTTAAAGCTATCGCGGATGTAGATAAACTCGGTGCCGAAGGTCAACAGCAGCCCTGCCAACAGCAGGAGCAGGGCAAAAGTCGAGGCAGCATCCCCATCCGGCTGGCGCAGGCGCCCCCAGAGGAGGGTGGCAGCCAGGGCAATGAGCAGGGCCAGCGCCAGGGCCACAAAGGGCCCCTGCAGCAGAGAGCCGATACCCATGAGCAGGGCGCTCCCCAGCCCGCCGGCGACCAGCGTGAGGGCGAGGGGCAGGATGGCCACTGCGACCAGGGCGATGGCAAAGGTGCGCCCAAATCGCGGCGCCGTGGCCGTCCGCAGGCTTGATCTCAGCAGCCACGGCACCAGCACGGCCAGGAAGAGGCCAAAGATCAGTACATACTGCAGCCAGGGGGTCTTGGCATAGACCACAGCGCCCAGCCCCGATGCCTGCGAACGGAAGCCGATGTAGAAGGGCAGATAGAGCACAAAGCCGCCCACCAGCACGAGCCCGCCGAAGCAGAGTGATTCGCTGGCCCAGGCCCAAGAGAGGCTACGGCGGGCCCAGGCGCGGCCCAGGGCATAGGCGGCGATGCCGACCAGGGCGTAGGTAGGGAAATCCCAACTGTTCAGGAAGCCCAGGGCGCCGACCAGGAACGGCATCAACATGGCGACGAGGGGAGGCAATGCGGGCCAAACGATGCTGAAGCGGCCCCAAACGGGCACGGGTTCACCTTTGGGCCAGTCCGGCGCCAGGCGCAGCAGGTTCCAGGCTGCCGCCAGCGCCAGCAGACCAAAGGGCAAGGCCATCACGTGGGGGTGCAAATCACCCAGGATAAAGCTGAAGGATGGGAACTCGGTAATGACCTCGGGCATCTTGCCCATCACGTTCACATCCTGGATGAGGCGGGTGGCGCGCCACCACCACCAATCGAGGCCCGGCAGCCAACCGGGATTGAGCGGCGCCTGGGTGAGGGCGGGGATATTGACCCAATGCCAAAAGGCTGCGCTGCCGATACCGTTGGCATGCGCAAGCTCCAGGATCCCCTCCAGGTTGCCGGCGATGGCTACAAAGAGGCTCCCTACCAGCCCCCATACCCACGGCCGCCGGCGCCTTGCGCTCAGATCGCTGACCAGGCCATAGGCGCCGGTCACCGTCAGGGCGAACACCGTGCCCAGGGCGAGGTTGTAGGCAATCCCGCCTGGGACGCCCGAGAGCTTGGTCAGCACAGCCATCAGCAGGTAGCCAAAGTAGTAATAGCTGATGGCATAGCCCGAGAACCACATATCGTTGGGGGGGAACGTGCGGCTGTGGACGATCGCGTTCAGAAAGCCGAAATCCATCGGCTGTTCGGTGTGGTTGATGGCAGGGTCAAAAGCGCGGAAGGCCAGGTAGGCCAAAAAGGCGCCCAGGAAGAGCAACTCTCCTGCCAGGAGCTGGCGCCGCTGAGCCCGCCATAGCTCGCTGAGGCGCTCGCGGCGGCTGGCCACGAGGGAAAGCGCCGCCACACCCACGATCACCAGCAGAATGACCACGCGCGTGTTTTCGAGCACGTGGAAGGAAACGAGCAGCCACAGGAGGTAACCGGTGAGGAGCAGCCCCAGGTGCTTGCACCACGCCGCGCCGCGGCTGCCCAGCCCGCGGAAAAAGCTCGCGGTCAGCGGCCATGCAGCCCAGCCGATCAGTTCCAGACTGAGCCACCAGGCGAGGATGGCGAGCAGCGTGTTCACCATGGACCTCCAGGTCATGCGTAAAGTGGAATCCGACTCGCCAAGACGCAAAGAGCGCGAAGGGAAATTGAAAGGTGATCACCTTTGCGCCCTTCGCGCCTTGGCAAAACTTGCCCTTGTCGCGCATTATGCGCTGATAGTGCTAAACGCGCGTCAGGTAAGCCCCGGTACGGGTGTCGACCCGAATGGTGTCACCCTCGTTCACAAAGAGTGGCACCGTCACCTTGAGGCCGGTCTCCGTCGTCACCGACTTGGTGGCGCCGGTCGCTGTGTCGCCAGCGATGGCCATCGGCGCGTCGGTCACAACCATATCGACCGTCGTCGGCAGCTCGATACTGATCGGCTCGCCCTCGTATGACTCCAGTTCCAGGGTGACGCCCTCTTTGAGATAGTTCACGGCATCGCCCAGCGTCTTGGCGTCAAGCGCCGGCTGCTCAAAGGTTTCCGTGTCCATGAAATAATACAGATCGCCATCGGTGTACAGGTATTGCACCGTCTTGTGATCGAGGCGTACATCCTGCACGCGCTCGCCCGAAAGAAAGTTGCGATCGACCGTGCCGCCCGTGCGCAGGTTGCGCAGCTTGGTACGAATGATGGCATTGCCGCGGCCGGGCTTGTAGTGCTCATACTCCAGCACACGCCAGAGCTGCCCGTCCCACTCAAAGGTCACATTCTTGCGCAGGTCGGTTACATTGATCATTGCTTTTGCCCTCCCACACCTAACAGCGAACGATTATAGACAAGCGGGAAAGTGCTGTCAAATGTGAGAGCCGACCGACGTATAGGCTGGCTTCTCCATCTGGCACGGGTGTTGCTGGACGATTGGAAGGCAGGGGGAGGCGGTGGGCGAGATGGCTGCCCCTACCAACTCCCCAACCTGCCCTTAGAGAGGATGACGGCCCTTGCGCTCAGAGGAAAGGCAGCCTGACAACTACAAATGGTATGTGCTGGGCGTCACTACCATCGGGGTGCTCATGTTCTCCATCGACGGTACCGTGGTGATCCTGGCACTGCCGGTCATCACCGTCGATCTGCGCTCCAACCTGGTGAACATGATCTGGGTGTTGATGGCCTACATCTTTGCCGCGACCGCACTCCTCCTTGCCCTGGGCCGGGTAGCCGACGTGTATGGCCGCGTCCGCCTGTACAACCTGGGTTTTGCCGTCTTTACGGTTGGCTCAGCTCTTTCTGGCCTCTCGCGGACGGATATCGAGCTCATCGGTGCGCGGGTCGTGCAGGGTATCGGCGGGGCACTGCTCATCGTCAATGCCCTGGCCATCCTCACCGAGGTCTTTCCTCCCTGGCAGCGGGGCACAGCGCTCGGCTTTAATGCCATGACCTTCGGTGCAGGCGCCGTTCTGGGCCCTATCCTGGGCGGCCTCATTCTTTCTGTGGCGAGCTGGCCGTGGATCTTTTTGATCAACATCCCCATCGGCATCGTCGGCACCTACCTCTCTTACCGGGTGCTGCGGCCGCTACCCCGGCTTAAGGGGGAAAGCCTGGATTTGGTGGGAACAACCGTCTTCAGCGCCAGCCTGCTGGCGCTGCTGCTGGCCCTGACGCTGAGCATCAGCGTGGGGTTCACTGCGCCGCCCATTCTGGCCCTTTTCGCCGCCTTTATCATTGGTCTGGCCTATTTCATCTATCACGAGGCCCACACCCATTGCCCCGCAGTGGACCTGCGGCTCTTTCGCAGCACGCTCTATGACTTTTCGGTCGTAGCGGCGCTCCTGCAGGCCCTGGCTATCTTTGCCGTGCAGCTTCTGGTTGTCTTTTACCTGCAGACCGTGCGCGACTATGCGCCGCTCCAGGCCGCTTTCCTGCTCCTGCCGCTGCCGATTGCCCTCGCTATTGTCAGTGTGATCAGCGGCCGCATCTCCGATCGCATTGGCGCCCGCATACCGGCCACGGCGGGGCTCCTGCTCCAGGCCGTGGGTGTGTTTGTGCTCAGCACTCTGACCGTGAGCTCACCGTACCTGCTCATCGCCGCTGGCCTGACGCTGACCGGCCTGGGGGGAGGTCTCTTTTTCGCGCCCAATACCAGCGCTGCCATGACCGCCGCAGCCAACGTCGTGCCCGGCCGGCTGGGCGTTGCCTCGGCTACCCTGGCTACCCTGCGCAACACCGGCCAGGTTATCAGCTTTGCCCTCGCCCTGGCCGTCGCCGCCAGCAGCCTCCCCCGGTCCGTGGCGCTCAGCCTGTTCACTGGCACCGAATCTACCCTGACCTCTATGCTCAAAGCCGCTTTTGTCGAAGGCATGCGCTCAGCGTTCCATGTGTCGCTCGCCATCTGCCTGGCTGCGGCTGTCCTCTCTTATGTGCGCGGGCCTGAGCAGCGGCGGCAGAGCCGTTGATACAGTTGGTGGGCGCCACATCGTGTTCCCTGGTAGCCGCTCGGGCTGCGCTGAGACGTGCCATTTGCCCAATTGCCGGGATTGGCGCATGATAGGAGAGGGACCTGCCCATACCGGTAATTGTACACATTCCACAGGAGGATCTCCCATGGCAGCCGTCACCATCCAGGATGTACAGACGATCCTGACCCAGCCCGCCGGCTCGCGCCTGGTGGTGGTCAAGATCATTACTTCTGAGCCAGGCCTCTATGGCCTGGGTTGCGCCACCTTTACGCAGCGTTTTCATGCCGTGCATGCGGCCATTGAGAAGCATCTCAAACCGTTCCTCATCGGCCGTGACGTCTCGCGCATCGAGGAAATCTGGCAGATGCTCATGGTCAGCGGCTACTGGCGCAACGGGCCGGTGCTGAACAATGCCATCTCTGGCGTGGATATGGCCCTGTGGGATATCAAGGGCAAGCAGGCCGGCATGCCCGTCTACCAACTCTTGGGCGGCAAGTGCCGGGAGGGCGCGGCAGTCTATACCCACGCTGACGGCCGCGACCCGCAGGAGGTGGCGGAGCGGGTCCAGGCGTTCATGGCCGAGGGCTACCGCTACGTGCGCATCCAGATGGGGGGCTATGGCGGCCGGGCCGGCGGCATGGTCAAGCCGGAGGGGGCTCCCGAAGGCGCCTACTTTGATCCACGAGCCTACATGCGGGCCATGCTGCGCATGATGGATCACGTACGCTCGACAGTCGGCGAGGAGGTCGAGCTGCTGCACGATATCCACGAGCGTCTGAGCCCCATCGATGCGGTGCAGTTCGCCAAAGACGTAGAGCGATTCCGACTCTTTTTCCTGGAGGATGCTCTGGCGCCGGAGGATATCGCCTGGTTCGTGCGCATCCGTGAGCAATGCGCCACGCCCCAGGCGATGGGTGAGCTCTTCAACAGCCCGCATGAGTGGATGCCGCTCATCGAGGGCCGCCTGATCGATTTCGTCCGCATGCACATCAGCCAGATGGGGGGGATCACGCCGGCCCGCAATGTCGCGGCCTTTGCCGCCATGTACGGAGTCCGCACGGCCTGGCACGGCCCGGGCGATGTATCGCCGGTGGGCCACGCCGCCAATCTGCACCTGGACCTGTGGGCGCCCAACTTTGGCGTGCAGGAGTGGTGCCGCTTCCCCGAGATCGTCTACGAGATGTTCCCCGGCACGCCCGAGGTGCGTGATGGCTACATGTACCCCAACGACCGGCCCGGGCTGGGCATCGACATTGACGAAAAGCTCGCCGCGCGTTACCCCTGTGTAGACGAGGTGGAGCAGTGGACGCAGACCCGCCTTCCGGATGGGGGCCCGGCGCGCCCCTGAGGAGGGTGCCATGTTCGCTCATTTCGGCGACGGCCGCGACGGGTTCTTTGCCAGGCGTTTCGGCCTCTTTGTGCACTGGGGGCTGTATGCGATTCCGGGCTGGCACTAGCAGCAGCAGTGGCGTGCCTGCATCCCGCGCCGCGAGTACAGCCAGCTTGTGTATGACTTTAACCCACACTGCACATGACCGAGGGTGGCGCCGTGCGTCCCGAGCTGCAGCGTTATCTGCGCCTGCGCAAGTGGCGAGCCCCCGCCATGCCGTAAGGGGGCTCGCCGGCTCGCCATCGAGTTTACCCCGTTTTGCGGCCGTGGTATAATAACTGTGGCCTGGGCCGGTGGCGGAATGGCAGACGCTGCAGACTTAAAATCTGCTGGGCGTAAGCTCGTGTGGGTTCAAGTCCCACCCGGCCTACTGGGGTACAAGTGTAGTGAACCCTTTTTCCAGTCTTGCCCGGGGTGCAGGGCCCTCCCGCAATGGGAGGGCTCTTTTCTTTGCCTGCCTCCTTTGTGGGCTCAGCAACCTTTTACCAACCTTCCCCAACCCAGACCAGCGCGGTTCCCAACCCGATACACCGTCTGCAAGCCACGGTCTGTGTTATGCTGAGGGGGATGAAGCTCAGTGCGCCGGGCGCTCTGTATGCCCTGGCGCTCTGGGATTGGTAAGCTTGGGGAGAGTACGAGGAGATCGGGTGGCCTTGGGAAGGAGATAGGGGCATGCCGGAGCTGCTCAATCCATACAGCAAGACGCTTGAGCAGGATATGGCGATGGAGGATCTGATGCGCGCCGTCCGCCAGAGCATCGCTGCGGAGCAGGAAGCCATCCATCTCTGTATGACCTGCGTCGAGGTTGCCGGCCACCCCCTCGCCAGACGTGTGTTGACTGACATCGCCAATAAGGAGGGCATCCATAGCGGCGAGTTCCAGCGTTTGCTGGAGTCTCTGAGTGACATGGCACAAGCCTCCATTGGCCTGGAGTGGGGTCTGAGTAGCTATGATCTGGATGATAGGCCGCGTGGCGCAGGGTGTAAAGCCCAATGCTCGCCCCAAGATCGTGAATGAATTGTCATGAGTCATCAACCCGGCTTTAACGCTATTTTAACTCTTGTCTGTTAGAATGTAGGAGCAGTGTTTACCGGGGCACGAGGCCCGGGACGTCTGCCAGTAATCTACCAAACTATGCAGTATGTGCTGGCTTTGCCAGAGGTGAAAGACACCCGGAGGCCGGCTCAAGCGCGCACTGTTTCCGCTTGAGCCGGCCTTTTGATTTGATCGGGTGAGCGCCGTTTGCTTTGTCGAGCAGGGGCGAAATGACATCTTTGCTGGGGGTGCTGGCTCATGTTCGACCTCGCGCATATGGCTCTTATGCCCCGCGTTCTGCGTTTCTACCGGCGCTATGTGCCGGCGCTCGCAGGCGATGCGGCGGTGGTGCTCCTGAGCTTGGGCCTGGCCTGGTCCATGCGTTCCATCACGGCCGCGCTGTACTTTGAGCCCCTCGTGCCCTTTGGCCTGGCCGCAGTGCTCGTCTACTGGGCCTTCAACGCCCTTTTCAGCACCTACCAGCGGCTCTGGTGCTATGCTTCGGCAGGCGAGGTGGTGGTGCTGGCCAATGCTGCATTGGCCGGCACGTTAGTGCTGTTGGCGCTGGACACTTGCTGGCCTGGCGTGCGGCCGCTGCCCGTGAGCGTGGTGTTGCTGTGCGGTTTCTTCTGCCTGGCCGGGTTTGTGACGGTGCGTTACCGGCGGCGCGTGTTCACCGGCATCAGCTGGCGCTGGCGTGCGATCACCGGGCAACTGCCTGCGGAGCGTACGCGCACGTTGGTCGTGGGTGCGGGTGAGGTGGGGCAGCTCTTGGTCTGGCGGATGCTCAACGAGAGCGAGGGCAAGGCCTATCACGTGGTGGGCTTTGTGGACGATGACCCGGAGAAGCTCGGCCTGCGTGTGCATGGTTTGCCCATCCTGGGCGATCGCAGTTGCATCCCGCAGATCGTGGCGAAGCAGCGGGTGGAGTTGATCATCATCGCCATCCACCACATTACGCCGGGCGCCTTTCGCTCCATTCTGGCCCTATGTGAGCGGTCGGCGGCGCGGGTCAAGGTGCTGCCCAATATCTTTGATTTGGTGCAGCGGACCACAGGGGTCTTGCCGCTGCGCGATGTCACCGTGGAAGACCTCATCGGCCGCTGCCCGGTAACGACCGACAGTGGGTCCTGTGCCGGCATTCTGGCGGGCAAGCGGGTGCTGGTGACAGGCGCAGCCGGCTCGATCGGCTCGGAGCTGTGTCGGCAGGTGCTGCGCTACGGTCCGGCGGCGCTGCTCATGCTGGATAACAACGAGTCGGGCCTGTTCGACCTGGGGGGAGAGCTGGCCACATGCCCAGGGTCCACACGGGTGCAGCAGATTGTGGGCGATGTGACGCATGCGGCCAAGCTGGAGGCGCTCTTTGCACAGCGGCGGCCGCAGGTGGTCTTTCACGCCGCGGCCTACAAGCACGTGCCCCTGATGGAGGAGTATCCCGACGAGGCGGTGCGGGTGAACGTGGGCGGCACGCGCACCGTGCTGGACCTGGCGTGCCGCTACGGCGCCGAGCGTTTTGTTCTCATCTCGACCGATAAGGCGGTGAGTCCTTCCAGCGTTATGGGCGGAACCAAGCGGGTGGGCGAGCTGCTGGTGGCGGCGCGGGCGGCACGCGGCGGGAGCGCATGCCTGTGCACGGCGGTGCGCTTTGGCAACGTGCTGGGCAGCCGAGGCAGTGTAGTGCCCACCTTTGAGCGGCAGATCGCGCTGGGCGGGCCCGTCACCGTCACACACCCGGAGATGACGCGCTACTTTATGAGCATTTCTGAGGCGGTGAGTCTGGTCATCCAGGCGGCGGCGTTCACAACGGGGGGTGATCTTTTTGTGCTGGATATGGGCGAGCCGGTGCGCATCGAGGCGCTGGCGCGGCGCTTGATCCGTTTGCGGGGGTTGCGGCCGGGGCAGGATATCGCCATTCAGTACACGGGCGTGCGCCCGGGGGAAAAGCTGCACGAGGTACTCACGGGCGAGGGCGACGAGGTGCGGCCGACGGCGCACCCCTCAATCTTGCGCATTTGCTGCCGTTGGGCGCCCGATGGGGCTGCACTGGACGAAGCGATCGATGCGCTGCTGCGTGCGGCGGAGGCGCCGCAGGACGGCGTGGTGACAGAGCAACTATGGCGGATCGTGGGAAGGCGCATGGAGCAGGCGGAAGAGGAAAGTGTAACCGCAGATGAACGCTGATAGCTGAGAGGCAGACCGTGGCTGCGGAGGCGCTGCGGGGCGACCTGGTGCGGCACACAGGGCACGTGTGCGAGTATGCCCTGTTCAGGCTGCTCGTGTTCCAGGCGCTGTGCCATCCGGTTGCCCCTCGCCGCAGAGGGCGCAGCAGGGCGGGATGTACCCTGGCATATCTTTGCTCCTTTCGCGCCCTGGCCGGGCTGGTGGCGGCGCCTGCTCTGCCTGGGGCCGGCATGATCGACTCTTCCCGGAGGTTTGCATGATCCACTTTGGCACAGACGGCTGGCGAGCGGTGATCGGTGAGGAGTTTACATTCGAGAATGTGCGCCGGGTGGCTCAGGCGGTGGCGGATGAGCTGCGGGAGCAGGTGCGAGGGCGTCGACCGTGGGTGGTAGTGGGCTATGATACGCGCTTTCTCTCGGATCGCTACGCAGCTGAGGTGGCCAGCGTGCTGGGCGCCAATGATGTGGACGTAGCTTTCTCAAAACGGGATTGCCCGACGCCTGCGCTCTCCTATGCGGTGGCCATCCGGCAGGCAGATGGGGGGGTGATGGTCACCGCGAGCCACAGCCCGCCATGCTACAACGGCCTCAAGCTCGAGGGCCCAGACGGAGGCCCATTTCCGCGGGCGATGATGCGGCGGGTGGAGGACCGGCTGGCGCGGAATGAAGAGGCGGGGCGCGAGCCGCGGCGGATGCGGTGGGGGCTCGAGGATGGCAACCGGGCGGCCCGACAGGGGCACGGTGCCATTGAGCGCTTTGATCCGCTGCAGCCCTATCTGGAGCAGCTACGCAGCCTGGTGGATTTGCAGGCGATTGCCCAGGCGCGGACGCGGGTGGTGGTAGACCCGATGTATGGTGCGGGGCGCGGCTACCTGGCCGCCCTGTTGGGTGGACTGGGCTGCCCGGTGCGGGAGATACACGGCGACCTGAACCCCGGTTTTGGTGGTGTGCACCCAGAGCCCATCGCGCGGAACCTGCAGTCGCTGGTGGAGACCGTGCTCGACGGGGGTTATGACCTGGGGCTGGCGACCGACGGCGACGCGGATCGCATCGGTGCAGTCGACGCGTTGGGACTCTTTGTGAACCCGCACCGCATCTTTGCCCTGGTTCTGCAGCATCTGGTAGAGGTGCGGGGGATGCGAGGCAGCGTGGTCAAGACCGTCTCGACCACCCAGCACGTCGACGCTCTGTGCCGGCGCTATGGGCTACCCCTGCGCGAGACGCCCATGGGTTTCGACCATATTGCCGCCTGGATGGCGCAGGGGCGTGCCCTCATTGGCGGTGAGGAGGCGGGCGGGATCACTATCCGGGGGCACGTCCCGCAGGGCGATGGCCTGTTGATGGGGCTGCTGCTCTTGGAGATTGTGGCCGTGCGGGGGGCGCCGTTGCACGTGTTGGTGGACGATCTGGATCGGGCGCTGGGACCCGTCTGCTACGCGCGCGATGATCGGCGCACACGGCCGTTCAGGAAGCAAGACCTGGTGGCGCGGTTGCTGATGCGCGCGCCCGATCGCATCGCCGGGCTGTCGGTGAGCCGCGTGGATAAGGGGGACGGCGTGAAGTATTATCTGGGTGAGGATAGTTGGTTGCTGATCCGACCATCGGGCAGCGAGCCGCTGCTGCGCATGTATGCGGAGGCCAGGGAACAGGCAAAGGCGAAGGAACTGTTGCAGGCGGGCGCGACGCTGGCGGAGCAGATGCTGTAACCTGGAAATGCCCCAGCAGCCCATTGAGCCGGGCGTGCGCAAGACCACATTATTGCGGACGGCGTGATGCCTCGGAGGAGTGTAATCGGACTCTGCCGAGGGATCACGCCGTTTTGCTTTCCGGCTCGCTCCAGGGAAGGGAAGAAGAAAAAGATGGCACGGTTGTTGCTCACGCTGTCGGGCTCATGCTGGAACTCCAGATGTGCATATGGAGGCAGACGATGACCATTCGCTTGTGGGCCCTGCTGGCCATGATGGTGTTGGCGCTGCTCGCAGTGAGCACAGGCTGCTACCCCAACCCGCAGCCGCCAGGGCTGTCGCCGGTGCCCACGCTGCCAGCAGGTATGACCCCAACGCCAGCGCCACTGGTCCTGACGCCGCTGGGTCAGACGCCCACGCTGTATGTGCCGCAAAGCATGGGTGAACAGGCGCCATTCGTGCCCGAGATGCAGACGGTGGTGGCGCCGCCGCCGATCTCGACGGCAGCGGCCGGGGGGAACTCGGCGGCTGCGCCGGCGCCGGTGGCGGCGAACCAGGTCAGCGGGGCGGTCGGCTCGGCGCTCTATCTGCAGGGTTGCCTGTGTCATGGGAATCAGGGGCAGGGGATCGATGCGCCGCCGCTGCGCAACAGCCAGTATGTGCAGTCGGCCGGCGATCAGGCGCTCTACACCACGATTGCCTATGGCCGCAACAACACGCGGATGCCGGCGTGGCTGCTTGGGCAATGCGGCCCCCTGACGGATGCACAGATCATGAGCGTGGTGGCTTATCTGCACTCGTTGCAGGGCGTGCCAGCTCTGCCCACGGCCACCGTGGGCGTCCCGCCACCCACACCATCTCCTGCGGAGAGCGCAGAGGCGGCGCGGCTGGCGACGCCGGCCAGCCCTGGACCAGCGGTGAGCCTGGCCGGCGATGCAGGGCGCGGCCGCGCCGCGTTCGGACCCTATTGCGCAGGCTGCCACGGTCCCGAAGGGCTGCAGGGCATCGCCAACCCGGGCTCCAGGGATGGGCAGGTGCCGGTGCTGAACCCTATCGACCCCGATATCGCCAACCCCGACCCCAAGGTCTTTGCGACGAACGTGGATCTGCGGGTGCAGTATGGACGGATACCGGTCGGCCCATCGCCCGAGATCGTGATGCCGGCCTTTGGGGAGAGGAACCTGCTCAGCCAGCAGCAGATTGCCGATCTGATCGCCTATATCATCTACCTGAACCAGACCTGCCCCGGGCTGTCGTGCAGTTGATTGGGATTGACCTCTACGGCCCTGACCATTGGGGCTACAGGCACGCCTTCGACCTCCGGCACGCCGGCCGCGACGGCTGCAGGGGGCGCCGCCGTTACCCCGGCGGCCACGAGCACCTCGGGCGCTGGCCCAGCCTATTAGGGCTTGCGCACAAGGGCAGCCCACAAAAGGAGCAAGTGTCCTTCCCTTTTGTGGGCTGCCCTCTTTTGTTCCGGTATCAGACTCGGCGGAGGAGCCGATGACGCACTTTCTCTATGCTCTTCAGGAGGTTCCAGGGTGTTATCTGGCGGCCATCGCCAGGGCGGGAAGCACGCCGATCTCTTTCACAAAGCCCAGCTGGTCCTGGTAGCCCCAGTGCTCTACGACCTTGCCATTCTCGATGCGCATGATGTCGATGCCCTTGATCGTTACCTGTTTGCCAGTAGCTGGTATCTGGAGGAAGGTGCCTCTGTGGGTGGCATGCGCCGTCCAGCGCGTGGCGACCTTGTCGTTCTGGCCGAACATGTCGTCTATCTCGATCTTGAGGTCAGGCAAGGGTGTGTGGAACATGGTCACAAACTGGGAAAGCCCATCGCGGTCGGGCGCCTGCCCCGGAAACGGGCTGTGATCCGCAAAATCGGGGGCTACCAGTTCGTTGATGGCAGCGGTATCCCCCTTGTTGAACACCGCGTCGTAAAAGCGGCGCACTACTTGCTCGTTGCTTTCGACGGACATCGTTTCCCTCCAGTTCTTATCATGTATCGCCGCCGCGCAGCGCCCGAGCGTGTGCAAGGCGGGCGCAGAACTTGAGCAACCTGTATGCCACGGAAACGGGATCATCTGTCGCTTTCCTGGCACAGCATTTGCTGGGCCCTGGGTCGGGTGGCCGATATCTACCCCTATGACCTTCACTGCAGACACGAATGCTTTGATGGGATAGTTCCCTTGACGAAAGGAGATAAAGTGCCTACAACGGCTGACCTTCTGATTGAGCGCCTGCTTGATTGGGGTGTGGATACAATTTTCGGGCTGCCCGGCGACGGCATTTCAGGCCTGATGAATGCCCTGCGCACGCACCAGGAGCGCATTCGCTTCATCCAGGTGCGCCACGAAGAGGCGGCCGCATTCATGGCCTGTAGCTATGCCAAGTTCACTGGCAGGCCTGGAGTCTGCCTGGGCACCTCGGGGCCCGGCGGCATTCACCTGGCCAACGGCCTCTATGATGCTGCCATGGACAACCAACCGGTGGTGGCGATTACGGGCGATACCTTCCATGACCTCATGGGCACCTGGCAGCAGCAGGACGTCGACCTGGCGCGTTTCTATGCGCCCATGGCTGTTTACAGCCAGCGCGTCAGCGGGCCAAACCATGTGGTCAACGTGGTAGACCAGGCCTTTCGCCTGGCGCTCGCCCGCCAGGGTGTGTCGCATATCACCATCCCTACCGACACGCAACGCGAAGAGCGCTCCGACGAGCAGCTATCAGAACGCAACATCCCCGGGCACAGCGCCAACACTTACCCGCAGCTCCGCTCACTACCCCCGCAGGAGCATTTGATCTCAGCAGCGCGTATCCTCAATCAGGGCCAAAAGGTAACCATCCTGGCGGGACGGGGCGCCCTGGGGGCCGCGCAGGAGCTGGAGCAGGTTGCCGAGCTGCTGGGGGCGCCGATCATCAAGGCCCTGCTGGGCAAGGCCTGTGTGCCCGACGACAGCCCCTATTCTACTGGCGGCCTGGGGCTCTTGGGGACGACGCCTTCGGTGCATGCCATGCAGAGCTGCGACACCCTGTTCATCGTCGGCTCGAACTTTCCCTATATCGACTATTTGCCCAAGCCGGGGCAGGCGCAATGTGTGCAGATCGATATCGACCCCGCTCGCATTGGCGTGCGCTACCCCGTCGATGTGCCCCTGGTTGGCAACACCCGCGACGTCCTGCAGGCCCTGTTGCCGCTGTTGCGGGCCAAGTCCGACCGCTCGTTCCTGGAGAGGCTCCAGAACGAGATGGTCGATTGGCGGCGCCTGGTCGAAGAGCGGGCCGCTCGCCAGAGCCTGCCGATGAAACCGCAGGTGCCCGCCGCCGAGCTGAACCGACTGTTGCGCGATGATGCGATTGTCATAACTGATAGCGGTACGATTGCAACCTGGGCGGCGCGTGATATCTCGATCCGCAGGGGGCAAATGTTCTCCGTTTCCGGCAACCTGGCCACCATGGCCTGTGGCCTGCCGTATGCCCTGGGGGCGCAGATAGCCTATCCAGAGCGCCAGGTCGTGGCGCTCGTCGGCGATGGTGGCTTTTCCATGCTCATGGCTGAGATGGCGACAGCCGTCAAGTATAATCTGCCGGTCAAGATCCTCATCTTCAAGAACAATGTCCTGGGCGAGATCAAGTGGGAGCAGATCGTGTTGACCGGCTATCCCCAGTTTGGCGTGGAGCTGCAGCCAATCGACTTTGCCCAGGTCGCCGCAGCCGTGGGGGCAGGCGGGTTCACGATCGAGAGACCGCAGGAGGCGTCTGGCATCCTGGCGGAGGCCCTCGCCTATCGCGGGCCAGCTGTCATCCAGGCTGTGGTGGATGCCAATGAGCCGCCCATGCCGCCTGCGTTTACTCTGGAGCAAGGCGCGCACTTTGCCGAGGCCCTGGTCAGAGGGCAGCCGGAGGCGCTCACAGTCACGCGTGAGGTGGTCACCGAGGCGACGCGCCAGGTCGTTGAAACTGGCGGCGAGGCCGCCATTCAGGGGCTGCGCCAACTGGTATAGGGCTATCGGTTTGCCATGAGGGCCTGAGCGATACCAGGGCGCAATGATGGCCTCAACCTTCGGGGTTTAGGGAGATTATCACCATCGGAGGCAGCCGTGCAGATTGCATTCCGCTATCCGGGCATTCCTCCCCTTGAGGTGCCCGAGACCAACCTCTTGGGTGTCTTCGGGCCCCAGAAAGCGCCGGTCGGACCGTCAGCAGAGGCCCTGACGCAGCAAGCTCTGGCCGCGCCAATCGGCAGCCCTCCGCTCCGTGAACTGGCGCGGGGTGCGAAACAGGTGCTTCTCCTCAGCGATGACTATACCCGCCCCACGCCAGTGGCCGATCTGCTGCCGCCGGTGCTGGCGGAGTTGCAGGCGGCCGGGGTACACAGCGATGCCATCAAGATCATGATTGCTACGGGCACGCACCGGCCGATGACCTGGGAGGAGCTGACCCACAAACTCGGCTCTGGCATCGTGTCCAACCACAGCATCCTGCAGCATCACTGGCATGATGAAAAGAACCTGGTGCATCTGGGCGAGACGGAGGGCAGGACGCCTATTGTCGTGGACCGCCGGCTCTTGGGTGCTGACCTGGTCATTGGGCTGGGGCATATCGTGCCCCACCGCATCCTGGGTTTCAGCGGCGGCGCCAAGATTATCGAGCCGGGGCTGGCCGGGCCGGCATCTGGAACGAAAGAGATCCACTGGATGGCGGCTCAAGTGCCGGGGCGTGATCTCCTGGGCGTCGCCGATAACCCGATTCGCCGAGACGTGGACGAGATCGGCCGCCGGGCAGGTCTGCGTTTTATCGTCAATGTGATCCAGGGGACGGAAGGGGAGGTGATGGCGGTCTTTGCCGGCGACCCGGTGGCTGCTCACCGCCAGGGGGCGGAGGTTTCGCGGCGGGTCTATGGGGTGCAGTTGCCTGGCCTGGCCGATATTGTCATCACCGACTCGTACCCGGCTGATGTCGATTTTTGGCAGGCCGCCAAGGCCGTCTATGCCACGGAACTCGCCGTACGGCCGGGCGGCGCGATCATCGTGGTCACCCCCTGCCCCGAAGGCGTTTCGAAGGAGCACCCGGAGATGCTCCAGCGCGGGGTGCAGCCCGTGGCCACCATCCGGCAGTGGGTAGAAAAGGGCGAGGTCGCGGATATCATCGGCGCAGCCATCGCGGCCTTGACGGCCTGGGTGGTGAAGGAACGGGCCACCGGCATCATGGTCTCACCGGGGATCTCGCCCGATGATCAGCGCAAGATCGGTTTTATCCCGGCGAACACACCGCAGGAAGCGCTGGAGCAGGCATTCAAGATTGTGGGGCAAGGTGCCTGGGTGGCTGTGATGCGTCACGGAGGCGAGATCCTCCCTCTGGCGGCGGGTGAGGCGGCGCCGGAGTATGCAGAGGTGGCGCGGGCCATGGGTGAGCCGGCTTAGGATTGCCCTGGCATAGGGAAGAGTTTGCCTGCGGCAGCAATGCAGGGAGTTTGACCTCGATCGGCCGCGCATAGGACACTGGGGCGTTAACTTTACACTGTGGAGGCAAACAGTGCCAACGATCGATTCTCCGGGCAAACTGGTAGAAAGCGCAGGCGCCATCGCGCACGAGGCACAATTCCAGATCAGCCACGGCCGCCTGCAACGCGGGATGGCCCTCATGGCGGCCTTTGCAGCCACAGTGAGCGCCTTTGAGGCCTGGACTCAGCACACGCGGGGCGCCTTTGCCAATCGTTGGATGTGGACGCCCGTTGTCCTCGCACCTCCCCTGGTGCTGGCTGCGGGCATCGGCCTGGTGGACCGGCGGGCGGCAGAGACTGCGCTGCCGATCGCCTCGCTGGCGATGATTGCCGACGGCATGGTGGGCTTTGCCCTGCACGTGCGCGGCATCCAGAGATTGCCCGGAGGCTTCAAACTCGGCACTTACCATATCAGCATGGGCCCACCGCTGTTCGCGCCGCTCCTGCTGACTTCAGCGGGCGTATTGGGCGTGCTGGCGGCATTGTTGCGCCCGGAGGACCTGCGACCGGAGGCATGGCAGCCATGAACGTCAGACTGCCCATTCGCCAGGCCAAGCCCGGCCTGCTCCAGGTAGATGAGGTCACCCACGCCGTTCGCCGGGCCGAGGCGCTGCACGACCAGATCAGCCGGGGGCGCTTTCAGCGCGGCATGGCGCTCATCGCCACGTCTCTTTCCGTCCTTTCCGGTGGCGAGGCCTATTTCGAGCACGCCCGCGGCAGCTATAACCAACGCTGGATGTGGACTCCCGTATGGGTGACGCCGCCCATGGTCGCGGCTGGAATAGGCGCCCTGTACAGTGAGCGGGTGGCGCGCACCGTCTTGCCCGTCGCATCGGCGCTCAACCTGGGAGAGGGTTTGTTGGGCGCCTTTCTGCACCTGCGGGGTATCTACCGTATGCCGGGCCGCTTCAAGAACTTGCGCTTCAACTTTACGATGGGCCCTCCCTTGTTCGCGCCGCTCCTCTTCAGCGCGGTGGGCGTGTTGGGGTTGCTGGCCGCTCTTCTCAGGAGGGAAGAGTTATGAGCAAGTGCCCCACCGATCGTTACCCCGGCTATCACGTCCTGAGCCAGCAGGGGCACTGGGACGCCGCCACGCGGGATGTGGTGCTGGATCGAGTCTACAATGTGCCGCCCATCCGCTTCTTCAGCTTGTCTGAAGTGGAGACCCTGCAAGCGGTGCTCGATACGGTCATGCCCCAAGATGACCGGCCGTGCGAGCGCCGCGTGCCCATTATCCATTACATCGATGAAGCCCAGTTCAAGGGTGAGACCCCTGGCTTTCGCTATGAGGATATGCCCGAGGAGCGCACAAGCTGGCACTGGGGGTTGACGGGGATCGACCAGACCAGCAAAGCGCTCTATGGGCGGCGCTTTGTGGCGCTGACGCCATCTGAGCGGCGCACTGTGATGGTGCGCCTGCAAAAGGGCGATGCGCCGGGAGAGATCTGGCAGCGCATGCCCGCCGCCCGCTTTTTCACCAGCACGCTCATGAGTGCCGTGGCGCACGCCTACTATGCGCACCCCTATGCCTGGGATGAGATCGGCTTTGGCGGGCCAGCCTATCCGCGCGGCTACTATGCCCTGAACCATGGGGTGCGGGAACACTGGGAGGTCGACGAGAGGATATGAAATTGCACGTGCGCCTGACACCCAATTGGCTGCTCGATGATGAGATGCGCGAGTACCCGCTCAATGAGACGGTCGACGCCTGCATCGTCGGCACTGGCGCCGCTGGCGGCGTGATGGCCCAGCGGCTGGCGCGCTACGGCTTTTCCGTCGTCGCCCTCGAGGCCGGCGATTGGGCCGACTCCGAGAAGGACATGGTCAGCGACGAGCAGGCATCGCGCAATCTCTACTGGATGGATCTGCGCATCACCGGAGGCAGTTGGCCACTCGCCCTCGGCGACAACAATAGCGGCAAGACGGTGGGCGGCACGACCGTCACCTACTCGGCTTTCTGTCCGCGCTTGCACCCTTCGGATTTCATGGTGCACACGCTGGATGGCGTCGCCGTGGATTGGCCGATACGCTACGAGGACCTGGAGCCCTACTACCAGCAGATGGAGGATGAATATCCCGTCGCCGGCCCGGCCTACTTTCCCTGGGGCAAGCCGCACGGCTATGCCTACAAGCCGCTGGAGTCGAGCACGCATGGCCACAAGTTGATTGAGGGCTGCCTGAAGCTGGGCATCCCCGTGGTGGCGGGCGGCCCGGTCGGTATCACGTCCGGGGCTTTTGGCAAGCGGCCACATTGCATCTTCCGTGGTCAGTGTCACCTGGGCTGCAAGGTGGGGGCCAAGCACTCGACCCTGGTGAGTCACATCCCCGATGCGATCAAGCACGGCGCCGAGGTGCGTGCTGGCTGCATGGCGTTTGAGATTCCTACTGATGGTGCGGGCCGGGCGACTGGGGTACGCTACTATCGCGACGACGGCGATGGCACGTTCCATGAAGAGTTCCAGCCGGCGCGGCTGGTCATCGCCGCCGGCTATGCTATCGAGACGCCGCGGCTGCTGCTGAACTCGAAATCGGGCCGCTTTCCCAACGGCCTGGCTAACTCCAGCGGCCTGGTAGGCAAGAACCTGATGACCCAGGCCGCCCACATCGCAATTGGCCGCTATAGTGAGATGATCCGCCAATACAAGGGCCCGCCGGCCCAGGTGGAGACCGAAGAATTCTATGAAACCGACCCAAGCCGGGGCTTTGCGCGTGGCTATTCCATCCAGAGTGTAGGGCCGCTGCCCATCTCGATGGCCAACATCCTGATCGGTGGCAAGGGGCTCTTTGGCATGGAGCTGCGTGAGGCCATGGCCGACTTTAACCACTATGCCTGTTGGGGCCTGCTTGGCGAGCTGCTGCCCGATGAGCGCAACTATGTCTCTCTGTCTACGGAAAAGGATCATTATGGCCTGCCGGTGGCCTATGTGCACTATAACCTGTTTGAGAACGACAAGAAGCTTATTGAACATGCCAAACGGAAGGTCGTGGAGATCCACGAAGCGGCCGGGGCAGAGGATGTATTCGTGCAGGACGACAGTGCTCACCTTATCGGGACCTGCCGCATGGGGTTCACCCCTCAGGATTCGGTCGTCGATAGGTGGTGCCGCTCGTGGGATGTGCCCAACCTCTTCATCCCCGACGGCAGTTGCCTGCCCACGCAGGGTGCGGCCAACCCCGCTCTGACCATCTCAGCGCTGGCCGCCCGCAGCGCCGACTATATCCGCGATGCGGCCAACCGCAGGGAGTTGTGAGCATGAGCAAAGAAGCATGGCTGTGGCTGGGTTTTGCACTGGGGCTGGTGGCGGTAACAGCGGGCACCGTCTCCTTTTCACCCAAATGGCAGGCAGAGTTGCAATGGCAGCTGTCCTCAATAATCAAGCCGGCGGAAAAGGCCGGAGTCAGGTTGCAGAAATGAGGCATCACAATTACAGAGTGCAGATGTAGGAGGTCAGCATGATATTCCAGCAGGCTACCGATATGCTTGCCCACCGGAAAGAGCTAGACCCTATCTCCAATGCCGTGCAAGGGGTCATCAGGGCGGCGTACAGGGCCGCCGGCCCGGCAGGCAGGCCGGTCAAGAATGCGCTGTATGGTACCTGGTTCGGACACCCGCTCCATCCATCTTTGACGGATCTGGCCATTGGCGCCTGGGCTACTGCCTCTGTGCTCGACGTGCTCGACTCGGTTACGAGATATGGCGCCCTCTCCCGCTGTGCAGATGGGGCCCTGGCGTTCGGCACCATGGCCGGCATGGCCGCCATGGCGTCTGGCCTCACCGATGCGCAACATATACCTGATCCGCCTCGCCGTATCGGCGTGCTCCACGGCATAATGAACGTGGGGTTGGTCTTCCTGCAGGCGGCCTCGCTTACTGAGCGCGCCCGGGGCCGCCGTGGCACGGGGAGAGTGATGTCACTCCTTGGCCTGGGGGGGCTGCTGGTCTCCAGCTACCTGGGTGGTGAACTGGTGGAGCGGTATCGCATCGGCGTCAACCGGGCGCCGCAGGATGGCATCCCCATGGCATTCCAGCCCGTGATGGCCCTGGCGGACCTGCCCGAGAACCAACCGCGCCAGGTGCAGGTCAGTGGCGTGCCGGTCGTATTGGTGCGGCAAGGTGACCGCATCTATGCCATGCACGCCACCTGCACCCACATGAGTGGCAACCTGGCGCAAGGGATGCTGGTAGATGGCGCCATCCAGTGCCCTCTGCACGGCTCGCGCTTTGCCCTGGATGATGGGCATGTGGTTGACGGCCCCGCCAGTTTTGCGGAGCGCTGCCTGGCGACGCGCGTGCGCAACGGGCAGATCGAGGTTGGCCCGGGAGAGGGCTTGGGGCGCTGCCGGCATGAGCCCGTTTCCGTCCAGGCCCCGGAGGCGCAGGAGATGGTTGGCGCAGGCGTTCCGCGCTGATACTCGCCACACAGGTTTGTAGTGCGCACGTCAGTGCGGCGTGCTTCTGCGACACTGACTCTGTTATGGGGCAACAGGACGGCGCACTGACGTGCGCACTACAAACCTATCATGCCTGCCGGCAGGATGATCTGGCACCCTACAACACTCAGAACGATAATTCGAGGTACGAATGCCGACGATTCCCTTTACGCCCGAAAACATCAACAAGTGCCGCTGCGGCGTCTGCCCGGTGCACCAAAAGAGTCAGTGCATCGCCCAGAAGATGGCGCAGATGCAGCCGGGCATGCAGCCCGACCCCCATGGCTTTGAGGGTTTGTACTGCAGCCAGGCAGTCGGCAAATCCGCCTGCACGGACCTGAACCGCAACCTGGCCTGCGTTTGCCCTACGTGCGCCGTCTGGCAGGAGAACGGCCTGCAGACCAACTATTTTTGCGTGCAAGGCGCTGCCGTGTAGGAAAACTCGCCGGGGACCGAGACCTCACTTCATCCCCGGCCAGACCTGCCAGACCGATTTCCCAGACGGGCGACCGGTGGCTCTCGATTGGCAGTAACTACCTGGGGATGGGTCCCCAAAGTTATCCCAACCCAACGTAGGCCGGTGTATATACACCCGGCTACCGGCTCGTTTTGGGGCGTTTTGTGGGGTGAACACGGGAATGCCGCGTATGGATACCCCAGCCTACGCGCCGCTTGCACCTCGTTTTCGCCCTGCATGACGCCTGTCATGAGCAGTACCCCAGGGCGTGCCACACCTTGCGCAGCCCTCATACAATCGGGGGAGCGCCGGCAGCTTGCCCAATGGCGCTAACTTTTCGACTTATAGATCCGAACGCGTGGCCAAAGGTAGCGACATAGAGCAAGTCCGTCACTATGGCAGGCGACGGGGGCCTGTCGTAGTAGCGGGCTTTAGCCGCTCAAGGTGCGTGAGTACGCTAATTTGCATTGGGCGGCTGCTCGACGGAAAGCTCGCCATGCGCAGTTTGAGCGGCTAAAGCCCGCTACTACGAGGTTTGCCGTCACCCGCCAT
>DAOTVS010000009.1:0-10774 GCA_034436375.1 Anaerolineae bacterium
GGGTGGCGCCGAGCGGTGAGTGCGCTGCTGGTATTCCCAGTCGGCACTCAGCCAGCGTGCCACGTCGGCTTCCGAAGCAGCGGGTGGGTCGATGGGCAGACTAAAGAAAAAGGTCGTGCCTCGGCCCACCTGACTGGTGAGCCACATCCTTCCGCCGTGCAATTCGACAAAACTCTTGCTGATGGCCAGCCCCAGGCCTGATCCACCGTAACGACGTCGGATGGAGCTGTCCAGTTGCTCGAAGGGCTGGAAGATGCGGTCTTTGTCAGCCGGGGCGATGCCAGGCCCTGTATCGGCTACGCTGATCAGGATCTCGTTCCGATCTCGCCAGGCGTGGATGTGTACCCCCCCTTGCTCCGTAAATCGTCCAGCATTACTCAGCAGGTTCAACACCACCTCGCGGATGCGCGTGCGGTCGCAAAAAACTGGAGGCAGGTCGCCATCTACTTCAGCCTGCAAGTACAACCCTTTAGACTTGAAGAGGGGCTGCACGGCTACTAATGCTGCCTCGATGATCTCACTGATGGTAACCCGCTCCCGGGCCAGGGCCATCTGTCCGGCTTCGATGCGGCTCAGATCCAAAACATCATCGATCAGGCTGGAAAGATGTTGGCTGTTGCGGTGGATGACTTCCAGGTCGGCCAGTAGCGCCGGGGGAAGGTTGCTGCTATAGGTGTGCGGCGCTTGCAGGATCATTTCACTAAAGCCGATGATCATATTCAGCGGTGTACGAAGTTCGTGGCTCACGTTGGCTGCGAATTCGGCTTTGGATCGCTCGGCTACTTCGGCGGCACGCCGGGCGGCTCCAAGGAGCTGATTCAGGCGCGCCATCTGCTCATTGTCCCTGGCCAGATCCTGGGTGATCTGACTGAGTTCAACCTGCCGCTCGCGTGCCAGTTCCAGTTGCTTGCGGGCCTGGTCATAGCTCTCCCATGACCAGTGGATCGCTGTCTGGGTTGGCCGAGAGGAGAGCCAGGCCAGGAGGAAGATCCCCCAGATGATCGCCCAGGCGACGCCCCAATTCCGGGCTGTTGCGTTGTTGGGAAAGGCGTAGGCCATGGCTGGAAGAAGCAGGCTGGCGCCGAGACCAGCCAGGAATCCGGCGCGCACATCGATGAACAGGGCCGCCAGGGCTACTGGCAATGCCAGAAGTCCGGTTGCTGCCGTGCCTGGCAACCAGAGCGCCATAGCCAGGGCGCAGCCCAGCCAACTGGCAAAGAGTAGCCAGATCCCGGCCAGATAGCTGTGCTCTCGCAACGCCCAAGTGAGCAGGGGCGTCAGCATCAGCGTGAGCCCTAGCAGGGCGCCCTGCCACGTCTGGGGGAACAGGTGCGAGAGGAAAACGGCAATCAGCCCGGCTGCACAGGAAATGATAATCAATGGGCTGATCGATTCCTCCTGTAATTGGCGCAGAGTCAGATGGTACTTGACGACGGCTGATGGTAGCATTCTGGTTGCCTTGGGGCTAACCACACCGGTCACTTCCTCTCATTTCTTACAAATAGGCAAAAAAGCTATTCTTGTGGTATAACTGTTTGGCTGTAGATCGCTCATTTTGCAAGTTGTCCCCTGGCGTACCGCTCTATGGTACTACAAGGCGGCTATTCCTGCGACTCAAGGAGGATTCCCATGACGGAACAGGAACGTGTTCGGGTCGCTATGATCGGCTGTGGCGGCATGGCTCGCCATCACATGCAAGTAATGCTGCGCCAGCAGGATACGACGCAGATTGTCGCGCTGTGCGAGCCGTCGCCCGTATCGTTGGAGGCGACGCACAGAATCTTTGAGGAGGCCGGGGTCGAGCCGCCGCCCAACCAGCCGGATCTGGGCCGCCTGTTGGCCGATTATGGCTCACAGCTCGATGCGGCTTTTATTGTGACCCCCCACGCCTTCCACCACGATCAAACCAAGGCGTGCCTGGAGGCGGGGCTCGATGTGCTGTTGGAAAAGCCGATGGTCATGAATGCTGCCGAGGCGCGCAGCCTGATCGAGACACGCGACCGCACGGGCAAGCTCCTGGTGGTGGCCTTTCCTGGCAGCCTCTCGCCACAGGTGCGCACGGCGGTCAAGATGCTGCGCTCGGGCGGTCTGGGGCCGATCCTCAATATCAGCGCCACCGCCTGGCAGAACTGGGGCCCGGCGACCGACGGCACCTGGCGCCAGGTCCCCGAAATTGCCGGCGGCGGGTTTCTCTTCGACACCGGCGCCCACATGCTCAACACCGTGGCTGACCTGGCCGGCGAGGATTTCGTGGAGGTGGCGGCCTGGCTCGATTACCGCGGGCGCCAGGTGGATATCCTGGCGGCGGTGATGGGGCGGCTCGAATCGGGGGCGCTTGTGACCCTCAATGGCTGCGGCGAGGCGATCCCTTCCTGCAACTCGACGGTGTACGTCTTTTGCTCGCAGGGCATCCTGCGCACTGGCATCTGGGGCGAGAGCCTCGACCTGCAGCGCCACGGGTCCCGCAAGCTGCGCAAGGTCAGAGTCCCGGCCTCCATGGGCGTGTGGCAGCAGTTCCTGGCGGTGCGCGAGGGCCGCATCCCCAACCCCTGCCCGCCTGAAGTGGGCCTGCGCATGGCCCGCCTGTGGGACGCGATCAAGGAATCGGCGGCGCAGAACGGGGCGGTCGTCCGCTGCAAGTGACCGTCTGGGGGGTTGTGGGACGGGGTCTGGGCGCCGGAGGCGCCTTTGCCTATGAAGCGCAGACCCCGCCCCATAACCCCTGGGCTGGATCAGACGATCACATAGGCAGCAAAGACGATGCCGAGCTCGACGGCGAACGCGAGCCCCAGCGCCCGCCAAGAGAGAGCACTGCCCCACCGCCTCCGCCGGTGGTACTGGATGCTGATGAGGATGTACATGTACGCCAGGAGGCCAACGATTGGCGCCGCGCAGACGTTGATCAGCGGCGCCAGGCCTGTGGAGGGTGACAGATTGGCCCCGGGCAGGCGCGCGTAGAGGCGTATGAGTAGCCCACGGAGGGCGATGATCTCCAGGAGAGCCCCCACACACGTGACCAGCCACAGGATGATGGCCAGCGCACGCAGGGCGGCCTTTCTCATTTGCATATCCCGTCGGCTCCTTGCCCGGCTTCGACCGCTGCGCGCAGGCTCGTCAACTGGTCGAGCAACAGGCTACGCGTTTCCTCCCCGTCGACCAGCGGGGTCGTCTCGGCATAACGCACCAGGTCGTCGAGCTTGCGCAGGCAGTGCCGCCTGGCCTGGGCCTGCAGATCCGCTACCCTGCTGACATTGCCAGGATCAGCATTCAACCGGGCGATCCGGGCCGCAAAGGGCGCCGACCAACTGGAGGGCACCTGCCCGGTCTCTATGATTATTTGCATGGCCCGGTGTTTATCACCGATCAGCCGGGCCATGGCTTTGTTGGTGCCCCAGATGGCTCCCCACATGATCAGCGCCAGGATCAGGGTGAATAGACCGATGATGAGCAGGCCCATTATCTATCCACTCCTTGCAGAGCCAACTGGGCCGCGAAATGGCAGGCTACATAGTGGCCGCGATCGACCTCCTGCCATACGGGCGGCTTGGCGGCGCAGATATCCTGGGCGTAGCGGCAGCGCGGGTGGAAGTAACACCCAGAGGGCGGATTAGCCGGATTGGCCACCTCGCCGCTGAGGATGATGCGTTCGCGCTTGACGCGTGGGTCGGGGTGAGGGATGGCCGAGAGCAGCGCCTCGGTGTAGGGGTGCTTGGGATCCCCGAAAAGCGAGCTGGTCGGCGCAAGTTCGGCCATCTTGCCAACATACATGACGCCCACCCGATGCGAAATGTGGCGGATCACGCTCAGGTCATGGGAGATGAAGAGGTAGCTCAGGTTGAGCCGTTCCTGCAGGTCCAGGAGCAGGTTCAGGATCTGCGAGCGCACCGAGACATCGAGCGCCGACACGGGCTCGTCGCACACGATGAATTGGGGATTGGTGGCCAGGGCGCGGGCGACGGCGATCCTTTGGCGCTGGCCGCCGCTAAAGGCATGGGGGTAGCGTTTCATGTAGCGTGCATCGAGGCCCACCAGGTCCATCAGCTCTCTGACCCGATCGATCACCTGCCGATGTGGAACCTTGTCGATCACCAGGGGCTCGCCGATGATATCTACAACGGTCATGCGCGGATCGAGCGAAGAGTAGGGATCCTGGAAGATCATCTGCATGTTCTTGCGCACGCTGCGGAGCTCCCGCGGATCCAGGGCGGTGATATCGACGCGCTCACCCTTTTCAAAGTGATACTGGATCTCGCCCTGGGTCGGCTCGATGGCGCGCAGGATGCAGCGGCCAAGGGTCGTCTTGCCGCAACCGGACTCTCCCACCAGCCCCAGCGTTTCGCCGCGGCGGACGTAGAGGTCGACATCGTCCACGGCCTTGACATAGCCCGACGTCTTTTTCAAAAAGCCGGTCTTGATGGGAAAGTACTTTTTCAGCGACTTGACTTCGAGCACCAGGTTGTTGTTATTCACGCTCATCGCCTCACCTCGATGCCCTGAGGGAAACAGCGCACCAAGTGCCCTGGTTCCACCTCCAGGTAGGGCGGATCCTCCACGTTGCACAGGCCGTCGAGACCCCGTTTGCAGCGCGAGTAAAAGCCGCAACCCTTGCCCAGGTTCAGGGGGACGGGCACTGTGCCTTCGATGGTCGTCAGGCGCGTCCGCGCTTCCCGGCCCAGGGCCGGGATCGACCGCAGCAGCTCCAAAGTGTAGGGGTGGGTGGGTTCGTGGAAGATGGTATCTACAGCGCCATACTCTACGATCCGCCCCAGGTACATGACCGCGACCTCGTCGGCCATCTCGGCAATGACGCCCATGTCGTGGGTAATAAAGATCACCGACATGCCAAACTCGGCCTGCAGGTCCTTCATCAGGCGCAGCACCTGTGCCTGCACCGTCACATCGAGGGCAGTAGAGGGTTCGTCAGCGATCAGGATGGACGGGCGGCAGGCGAGCGCCATGGCGATCATCGCGCGTTGCCGCATGCCGCCAGAGAGCTGGTGGGGGTATTCCTGCATCCTCTGCCTCGGGTTCGACATCTGCACTCGCGACAGCATGTCCAGTGCGATCTCATAGGCTTCCTTCCTGTCCTGGGTTGCATGGAGCAGGATACCCTCCATGATCTGATCGCCGATGGTGTGGACCGGAGAGAAGGCTTTCATGGGCTCCTGGAAGATCATGGCGACCTCGGCCCCGCGGATTGCCCGGATCTCGTTGCCAAAAGGATCAAGTTTGGCCAGGTCTATCACTCCGCCGTCTTTGCGCTGCAGCAGGATCTCACCCTCGACCCGACCTGGCTTGGGCACGAGGCGCAGGATGGCCTGCGCTGAGACGCTCTTGCCACAGCCCGATTCCCCGACCAGCCCCAGGGTTCGTTTTCTGGCGACTTGATAGGCGACCCCGTCGACCGCCTTGAGAATCCCCTCGTCCAGGTAAAAATACACCCGCAGTTTCTTTACATCCAGCAGGATGTCATGGCCATTGTTATCCAACGCTCACCCCTCTTTCACGCAGCGGCGGTACCAGGCGCCCCTCTTTTCTTACCCTTGTCGCCGCTTCGCGTCCTTTGTGCTCCAAAACGATCCTCACTTGTAAGGATCTGCTGCGTCGCGCAGTCCATCGCCCAGGAAGTTGAACATCAGCACAGTCACCACGACCCAGGCGGCTGGCCAGAGCAGCCACGGATGATGGGCGATCGTTTCCAGGTTCTGTGCATCCTGCAAGAGTACGCCCCAGCTCACCACTGGCGGTTGCAGGCCGAGGCCCAGGAAGCTCAGGGCCGTTTCACCCAGGATCGTGCCCGGTATGGACAGGGTGAGCGAGACGATGATATAGCTGGCGAAGGATGGGATCAGGTGCCGCCAGATGATGCGCATATCCGAGGCCCCTGCCAGCCGCGCGGCCATGCAGAAATCCTCCTCGCGCAGAGAGAGGAGCTTGCTGCGCACCACGCGCGCCAACCCCACCCAGTTGATGGCCGAGGTGATGAGCACGATGCCAAAGTACATGCGTGTTGACGGCCAATCACGGGGCAGGGCTGCGGCCAATGCCATCCACAGGGGGATAGTGGGTATGCAGATGATCAGGTCGATGGTGCGCTGGATCACCGTATCGATCGGCCCGCCCAGGTAGCCCGAAATGCCCCCCAGAAACAGGCCTAGAGCGAAAGTGATGACAATGCCCATCAGGCCGATGGAGAGCGAGATGCGCGAGCCGTAGAGCGTGCGCGTGAAAACATCGCGCCCCAGCTTATCGGTGCCCAGGATGAACGCCGGGCCATCTTTGCATACGAAGAGATGCACATCGGTCCTGAAGAGCCCGAGCAGGTCATAGGGCTCGCCGTGCCCTAAAAACTGCACCGGGTAGCGCGTGCTCTTGTCGATGACAAAGGTGCGCAGGAACGTCTCCGGATCTGTCTCGCGCTTGACGCCATAGACAAAGGGTGCCGTGAGCCCCTTGTCATCGGTGAACCGGATGGCCTGGGGCCCCATCTCTTTATAGTCCGTGTAGCGCGTATCAGGCAGGGTTGGGCTCAGGAAATCGGCAAAGAGCGCGGATATGTACAGAATCAGCAGCACGGGCCAGGCGACCGTAGCCAGTCTGTGCTTGATAAACTTCCACCACATCAGTTGCCATTGGGAGGCAACATAATAGCCTTCCTGGCGCTTGTCTTTATCGGCGCCATTGGCGCCCGCCTGCCCCCGTGCGGGAGCGTTATTGGGGCCCACGGGGGCCCCCATGTCCGCTTGTGCCATTGAAATCCCCTCCAGATTGCCCGCGATCGGCCTGCCGGTTAGGCTTCCTCGCTCACGCCGCCAAAGCGGATGCGGGGATCGACCCAGGCCAGCAAGATGTCCGAGAGCAAAGTGCCGATGACGGTGAGGGCGCTGGTCACGAGCAGGAAGCTGCCGGCCAGGTACATGTCTTGCGCCATGAGCGCTTTGAGCAGGATCGGTCCCGTAGTCGGCAGATTGAGCACCACCGAAACCAACGCCTCTCCAGAGATGATCGAGGGCAAGAGCCAGCCGATGGTGCTGATGATGGGGGTGGTGGCCAGGCGCACCGGGTACTTGAACAGCAGGGTCGTCTCCGCGACGCCTTTGGCCCGGGCAGTGATCACATACTGCTTCTGCAACTCGTCGAGCATCAGGCCGCGGATGGTGCGGATCATCGAGGCCGTGCCGGAAAGCCCGATGACGATCAGCGGCAGCCAGACGTGTTTGAGCCCGTCGAGGACCTTGGCCCAGGTCCATGGCGCATCGACATAGGGCTGCGAGAAGAGCCCCGTCAGAGCCACGCCCGTGCGTTGGAAAACGGTGTAGATGATCACAAGCGCGATGAGAAAGCCCGGGACGGAGATGCCGATGAACCCGATGAAGGTGAACACATAGTCAAAAACGGAATACTGGTGGGTGGCTGAATAGATGCCGATGGGGATCGACACGGCCCAGGTGAAGATCAGCGTGAGGAGGGAGACGGCCATGGTCATTGCTAGCCGCTCGCCGATGACCTCTGCGACGGGCCGGTCCCATTGGATGGAGCGACCGAAATCCCAGTGCAGCACGATGTTCCGGATCCAGATAAAGTACTGGTCGTATAGAGGCTTGTCGAGGTGGTACATGTTGGTCATCCGCTGAATCTCTGCCATCGAGACATCCGTGCCCGAGAGCTTGAGCCGCATGATGTACATGCTGACATAGTCGCCCGGGGGCAACTGGATGATGATGAAGATGATGACCGAGAGGGCGATCAGAAGTGGGATGATCTGCAGGATACGCCGTCCGATATAACCTAGCATGGCATGCCCAGCCCTTCTCCAGTGTGGGGTGTCTCTGGGCGTTGGCCGTCAGGCGTCGTTGGCCAATCCTCAGAGACACTTCCAGTGCCGAAGCCGGACGGCGACGGAGTGAGTCAGCCGGCTTCGATCCAAGTCGTCGACTGCGAAACCTGACACACCGATTTCCCTGACGGGAGAGTGATTAGCAAGAACTCGGCGAGCCGTCAGGCCCTGGGGTACAAAGCCACGGATTACACGGATTGGCTCACTGCGCAAACAGACGGCCTCCCTGATCAGGGTTGGCCAGCCCGGCAAGACAAGACTGTGCCAGACAGCGTCGTATCCCTTCCTGCGCGCTTGCTGCGACGTTGCATTGCACGACCCGGCGCTGGCGCCTGACCATCTGTGCCAATCCGTGTAATCCGTGGCTACGTTACCCCAGGCTTCATGTTGCCGAGTTTTTGCCAGAGGAGAGCCCTGGGTTGCTCTCCAGGGAATTGGGTGTGACAGGTCTGGGAAATCGTTAGCTCTTGAAGAAGAACTGCTCAGCGCTAAAGTTCGAGGCGATGGCAAAGGCATCCTTGGATTCGGACACGTTGCCCAGCTTGGCGTTGAAGAGCAGTGGCTGCATCTCCTTTTCGGTGTGCACAAAGTACCAGATCTTATCGTACATGATCTTGCGGCAATCCTGGTAGATTTGGCGGCCCTGCTCGGGCGACACCCGGTTGATCGAAGCGACCAGGTTGAGGAAATCCTTCACATCCTGAGGCGGCTCCTCGCCCTGCTTGCCGCTGGTGGAGAACCAGCTGCTCCAGAGCGGACCCCATATGCCCTGGCCCCAGTCGCCCATATACCAGAGGGGCGTATGAGTCCAGATGGTGGTCGCCTGCAGCTCGTTGGCGCCGTTCCGCTGGCCCCATAGGGTGCCGTCGATGGTCTTCATGGTGGTCTTGATGCCAATATTGTTCCAGAACTGCACGATCAGCTCGCACACCGGCACCTGGTCGGGCGAGGCCGCCTGGATCTCAAAGGGGATGACAAAGGTCTTGCCATCGGGCCCGATGCGGAACCCTTCGCTGTCCTTCTTATCCAGGCCGATCTCTTCGAGCAGGGCAATGGCCTTTTCCGTGTTGAACTCGCTCGAAATGATGGTCGAGGGCTCGGCATAGCCATAGTACACCGCGTCGATGATTTCCTTGCGGTCGATGGCATAGTTGAGGGCCTGGCGAAACTTGACGTTCTGCGTCACCTCGCGCCACACGGGGTCGTTGAATGTCATGTTGAGGAAGACATCGGTATAGGTCACGTGGCAGCGGGCCAGGACGGCCTTGATGCCGGCCTTTTGCTCGTTCTCCTTATACAGGGGCATCTTGACCAGCGTCGCGGACTCGCGGGCGAAATCGACCTCGCCGGAGATGTGCTTCATGGCGACCATCTCCATGTCGGGCACCGTCTGGCTGACGATCTTGTCGATGTAGGGCAACTGCTGGCCCGCCTCGTCAACCTTGAAGTAGTAGGGGTTCCGCTCGTAGGTATAGGTCTGCTGGGTAGCCTCTTTGAGCAGCCATGGGTAAAGGGCCGGGAAGCCGATGCCTTCCTTGCGGTTGAGTTCCCAGTTGGTGATGTCTTTGCGCCCGAAGAGCTGGACCCAGTCCTCGAGACTTTCCGCTTCCCACAATGGCTTGAGTTTGGCCTCGTCGGTGTATTTTTTGTGGAACTGCTTCAAATAGTGCGCTGGCTTGAGCAGGTCGGTGTAGCCTCGCCAGCCCTGGATGGCCAGCACGATGGGGAAACCGCCATAGGCTTGATCGAAGGTCATCTTGAAGGTGAACTCATCAATCAGCTCAAACTTGAATGGGTTACCCCGCGGGTCGTTGCCGGCCTTGAGCCAGGAGGGGAAGGTGGGCGTGAGCTCTTCATTAAAGAGAACGTCCTCCACCGCAAAGCGCACATCCTCGGTGGTCACGGGCTCGCCATCGGACCATCGGAGCCCCTGGCGCATGAAGAAGGTGAATTCCTTTTGATCGTCGCTAACCCTGAACTCCTTGACGATGTTGCCGGTAATCTCCTCGCCCAGGATGCCTGGAGTATTGATGAGGGGCTCGTTGCACATGACAAAGACATCGGCGTCCCAGTCGGGCACCGAGGTCACGGTGCGCAGCGTGCCGCCATACTGGCCGTTTTCGAACTTGAGTTGTGAGGCAGGCATCTCGTTCGTGAGCTTGGGCGGCTTGGGCAGGCGAGAGTCGACCGGGGGCAACTTACCCGCATTAACCAGGTCGGTCAGCATGGGGGCTTCTTTGTAGAGCGGTACGGGCTTGGCCGTGGGGGCCGTGGTCGCTTCGGCGGCTGCGGCTGTGGTAGGCGCTTCGGTAGCGGCCGGGGCTTGGGCGGGCGCCTCCGTAGCGGCAGCGGGGACCTGGGTGGGCGCTTCGGTGGCGGCCGGGGCCTGCCTGGCACAGGCGGCAGCCGCAACGCTGAGGGCAGTCATCGCGCTGAAGTGGAGAAACTGGCGGCGGTTGATCTTTTTCGTGCTCATGACAGGGATCTCCCTTTCCTTGAAACTGCAGGCGATACTCATGATCTGCGATGACCGAAGGGGGCAGACCCAACCGAACAGTATGATAGGCTGCCCGGTTCACCGTCACAGCATGGGATACCTGGGTACGTGTGCAACTGCGGAGATCTGGGACACGAATTGGCCGGATCAACTCAGTTATGGGAGCGCCGGCGCCTGGCACTCTTCGCCGCAAGGCAAGTTATTCACTTACTGTGCCGCCGGTAGAAGGGGATAGAGTATTTCCCCCATCCTCCTGCCACCCGAACGTTGAGTACCTCCTTTCTGCCCCTCGACCCGGGGCTGCTTGAGACCAACCTTGCCTAACGGCGGATCGCTTCTCAGCCACCAGTAACAATGCCGGCTTGGCCAGAGGTGCAAAATGCCCCTCTGTAACGCCTGATTGGCGGCCGGCGGCGCCAAAGGAAAGAGCAGATGGAACC
>DAOTVS010000010.1:0-8641 GCA_034436375.1 Anaerolineae bacterium
CTTGACTGGTATTGCTCATTGAGGGCTCGAACAAGATCTGAGGCTCTGCCCTATCCGCGCTCATGTCGATGCGCACCGGCAACAGGATGTGGTCTGCGCCATCGGCCGTGGGGAGGCGCTGCAGGGTCTGCGGGTTGTAGAGCCCGATCTCGATGCTCGCCTCACCCGCATATGGGGCGCCCACATCGGCCAGGGCGTGGCGATCCACGATCAGCTCATCCGCTTGCCAACCGCTGGTGGGGCGCTCGCCGAGCGCCGGAGGGCCGTCGTGCTGGGCGATAATGCGGCCCTGCGCATCCAGCAGGTGCACGAAAACGGTGAAATCCGTCGCCATGGGCCCCTCACTCTCTGCCCGCCAGTAGAGAGTGACCACCAGGAGCGGGCCGGGCTGCACGGCAAAGGCCTCCAGGCGCGCCAGGCCGGGGAAGTGGGGCGCGGGCTCCAGGGGCTTGGGGGTGGGTTCGGGGGTAGGCCCAGAAGCGGGCAGCACCCGCACTTGGGCCAAGGGGATATGGTTTCCCAGCACTTCCCCCTTGACGCTGCGCAATAGCAGATTGCCCTTATCGGGCGCATAGACGGCCGCATCGAGGCGGTAAGCTCCGGGCAGCACATCGGGGCGCAGGACGAGCTCACGCACATCGGTGATGATCTGCCCCGGCTGCCACGAGTCGCTCAACCGCGGCGGGGCCGAGAGATCGGCCCATGGTTTGCCGTTGTCATCGATCAAGCCGGTGAAGAGCACCAGCCCGTGCATGGCGGGGGCAGGGGCGCCTGGCTGCCAGAAGAGGCTTACATGTACCGCATCCCCCGGCCGCAGCAGCCGGCGATCCAGGGCATAGCCGCGCAGGATGAGGCGCCCACCAAAGTCATAATAGGTGGGGTTGTTGAGCTCCCCGGGCGCCCGATGCACGAGCATCTGGCCAAAGCGCACACAATCGCCCAGGCTATGCCCCTCGCTATCCCGCACAGGCAGCCGCTTGCCGCTCCCTGGCTGATAGAGACCGACCTCTACCGCCAGCTGGCTGGGACAATAGGTGTCGGGCGAGAGAGTCAGCACGTACTCGTCGGCCAGAGCATCGCCCGCGCGCCAGAGTGAAGTCTGGAAACGGCCGCCCCCGGGGTGCACGTCACGGCCGCCCACGATCTGCCCCGTCTCATCCACCAGGTGCACAAAGACGAGGTCATCCTCCGCCAAGTCCTGGCGCGCCTGCCAGTAGAGGGTCACCGGCACGCTGCCGCCTGGCTGCACCTCAGCCGTCTCCAATCGGTAGCCCAAAAGCTCTATGCTATCGCCCACCAGATAGTCCAGGCGGTGCGGGATCGCCGCCTCCTGTGCGGGTGTAAGGAGGGGCGGCCGGGCATAGGCGGGGGCGATCACGCCCCACGGCGCCCAAAAGGCGAGCCCCGCCAGGACTACCGCAGCGGCGCCGGGTAACAGCCCGCGCCCCCGTCCCTGCAGCCAGGCCGCCAGCGGGGTACCCCCGCTTCGCTTAACGGGCGCGGTAAACTGGGCAATCTCCGCCAGCCCTGCCGCCAGAAAGAGCGAAAGCGGCGCGATGGCAGGAAAGAGCAGCCGCCCCTGGCTGGCGGTTGTGAGCGACGTCCAGCGCACGAGCCCGATCAGCACGATCACAGGCCAGGCCGCCAGCAGCAGCAGGCGGAAGGCCTGTTCGGGCTCGGGCAGGCGTCGCGCGCGCAGATTCCGCCCCAGCGCCAGCAAGAGCCCCGCGGCTCCCACCAGCGCGATCCCCTCGCATACTCCATAGACCCATTCCGGCATGGGCACGTTCATCCAGCCGAAAACGCCCCAGTAACTGCGGGCAAAGCCGGGCCACTCGGACCATACCTCGCGCAGGCTGAGCGTGTGCGCGCGCCGGCCGATGATGGCCAGCATGGCGTTCCAGCCCAGCGGGTCGCCGTAAAGGAGTACATTGCGCGCATACCACCAGCCCGCAACCAGGAGGGCAACGGCCGCAAGCGCCGCCCCGCCCAGGAACAGCAGGCGCCCGCTGCGGCGCCGCCAGGCCGCCCAGGTCAGCGCCAGGAAGGCAGGCGCCAGGAGCCCCAGCCCGCTCACCTTGCTCAGCGCCGCCAGGCCCACCAGGAGCCCGGCCAGCCCCCAACGCCAGAGGGGCAGCGGCCGGCGCACCAGGCGCAGCACCAGCCAGAGAGTCGCTGTCGAGAGGCAGATGACCAGGTTATCGTTGCTCACCGCGCCCGAGAGGAAGAGAAACTGGGGGGTGAAAGCGGCAAGCGCCGCCGCGGCCAGCGCCACACCGCCTGTGCCCAGCACATCACAGGCCAGGAGGTAGGTAAAGAGCACCGTCAGGGCGCCCAGGAACACCGAGAACAGGCGCGCCAGGTGAATAGCGAGCACCGCCCCCCGATAGGGGAACCTCTCGCTCGCCATGTGCAGGGCATAGTTGGCATTGCCGTCGGGGCGGGCGATGCCGATATCCGCACGCGTGTTGGGGCGCAACACCTGCTCCAGGTCGCTCGCATCGGCCCAACGGCTGGCCAGGGCAGCCAGGGCATAGTAGAGCGGCGGCTGCGAGCCCTCCTGCAGCCAGGGGCCGGGGTGCGCCGGGTCCTGCACGGGCAGCCCTCCCCCCATCGCCAACTGGCGCACAAAGGGATAGTGCTGGGCCTCATCAGGCGCCTCGTAGAGCGGGGTCACGAGGCTATAGGCCGCCGCCAGGAAAAAGAAGAGTGCCAACAAGGCCCATAATGCACGGCTGCGCCAGAGCGCCCGCTGCCCGGCCCGAGTGTGATCCATGGGACAGCGCTTCCTCCCTCCCCTGAAGAGAAGGATATCCTAATCGCACTGGGGCATTTTGGCAAACTTGCACAGATTGCTACGTCTGGCCCGGTGCAGAATCTCGAAGCGCGCCACGATGCTACATTGCTCACTCAGGTTCCGGGCCAGGGGTGTGCGCAGCGCAAAGCCCGGCAACCAGTGCCAGCTTGCCCAATGCTGTGACCTAAAGTTGTGTTATCCAACCCAAGATCCTTGCCTTGCCGGACAATCCGTGTCATAATGATATCATACTATCGAGTTAGTACTGCAACCGCACTTGATCCAGCCGGCTCCCGGTAACAGCCGGCAAAGGTGCTGCACGCAACCCGCCCAATCCCCCCGAATGGCTCCACTCCGGTCGCGTGCGAAGCGCGATGCCCGGATGGGATCCGCGCTCCGATGGGTAAGTACGGCTGTAGTGTTAGTGCGGCATTGCCGAAGTGAGGTGGCTATGTCCCAAGTTGAAACGGGCTACGAGCACGTAATTCTGAATGAAGCCCGAGTGCCAATTATCGCCGGGACGACCATGAAGGTGGTCGAACTCGTCCTGGAAAAGACTGCTTACGGGTGGAGCCCGGAAGAACTGCACTTCCAGCATCCCTACCTGACGCTGGGGCAGATCCATTCGGCCCTTGCCTACTATTGGGACCACAAGGATGAGCTCGATCGGGACATCGAGCGCAGGCTCAGGGCAGTTGATGAGATACAGAAGACACTGGAACCGACAGCGTTAGCCGCTCGTTTGAAGGCCAAGGGTTCGATCTGATGGCAATCAGCCTCTACATGGATCAGCATGTGCCGCGCTCCGTCACTGTTGGGCTTCAGCGGCCAGAAGACAGGGAGAAGGCATTTCCTTCTCGGGTGTAATCTACGCTCATCAAATGCGCGTGTCCATTGGAGCTTGTGTGCGTGATCTGGAGATCATCGCCACAGCCGCAGATCCTGCCGATTTGGCGGGCAAAGTGCAGTTCCTTCCCCTCTGATAGATGGGGTGACAACGTTCGCCCCCATATCGGATAGATCAGTCTATCCCACAATGCCCGCAATCGCCTCCAGGCCCAGCAGGTAACTGCGCCAGCCGAACCCGACGATATGCCCCACGCACACCGCACTGATGAGGCTCGTATGCCGGAACTCTTCGCGGGCGTAGATATTGGAGAGGTGCACCTCCACAGTAGGCTTGGCGACCGATTCGATGGCATCGCGTAGGGCCACGCTGGTGTGCGTATAGCCCCCGGGGTTGATGAGGACGGCATCGGCCCAATCGATGGCCTCGTGCAGGGCGTCAATCAGGCCGCCCTCATGGTTCGATTGCACCGTGCGCAGGGTGAGGCCCAACTCCGCCGCACGCGCCTGCAAGCGCTCATTGATCTCGGCGAGCGTCACCCGGCCATAGACCTCGGGCTTGCGCCGGCCGAGCAGATTCAGATTGGGACCGTGAAGCACCAGTACATTAGCCATTATTCTTCACCTCATCCCAGGCTGTGACGAACTCTTCCTGCGTGATGCCGCTCCTGACCGTCACCTCACCCAGGCGCACCGGTAGCACGAACCGCACCTGACCGCCCACCCGCTTCTTATCGGACCCCATGGCCTGCCAGATCACATCTGCTCTCACCGCCGGCGGCCGCACCGGCAGGCCCAGCTGTTGCAGCAGGCGCACAAGCCGCGGCTCCAACGCCGGATCACAGATCCCCAGCCGCACGGCCAGCCGCGTCACCACCACCATGCCCACGCTCACCGCATCGCCATGCCGCCAGGAGAACCCTGCCGTGCGCTCGATGGCGTGGCCCACGGTGTGCCCCAGGTTGAGCACCGCCCGCCGGCCGCGCTCCTCGGGGTCCTCGGCCACCACATCCACCTTGACCCGCACCGCCGCTGCCAGCGTTTCAGCCAGGGGCTCCACGCCCACCGTTTCCAGGTGCGCAAAGAGGTCCGGGTCGGCGATGACGCCGTGCTTGACCACCTCGGCCAGGCCAGAGCGGAAATCGGCCGCGGGCAGGGTGCGCAGCAGGGCGGGGTCCTCCAGCACCAGGCGCGGCGGGTGAAAGGCGCCGATCAGGTTCTTGCCCCCGGGGTGATCGATAGCCACTTTGCCGCCCAGGCCGGCATCGACCTGCGCCAGGAGCGTGGTGGGCACGACGATCCAGGGCAGCCCGCGCAGCCAGGTGGCCGCCGCAAAACCGGCCGCATCGGAGAGCGCGCCGCCGCCCAGGGCGATCACCGGCGTGCCGCGGTCGGCGCCCGATGTGAGCAGCCCATCGTAGAGGGCCTGCAGCGCCGGGTACGTCTTGGCCGCCTCACCGGAGGGCGCCTCGAGCCAGCGGGCCTCGATGCCGGCCGCATCGAGCGCGCCCTGCAGCCGGGCCCCGTGGAGAGCGCGCACGGCCGGCTCGGTGATCACCACTGCCCGCTCGCCCCGGCACGCCTCGCGCAAAAGCGCCCCCCCGCGCGCCAGAAGGCCCTCGCCCAGGGCCACATCATAGCCGCCGGCCATCTCCGGCAGCGCGAGCACCCGCACCGGCGCGCTCGCCGCTGCGCGCGCCAGGCGCAGCACGCGCGCGGCGGCCTCGTCGGGGCTCAGGTGCGTAGTGTCCAGGCGCAGGGGGATGGCGCCATAGGCCGGGGCGCGCTCGGCCAGGAGCTGTGCGATGCGCGAGGCCGGGTCGGCCCCAAATAGCAACGGGCGGTCGCTGGCCCCTCTCAGGCGCTGCAAAAGCTGGGCCGGGGCGCACTCGAGCAGGATCACCGTGGCCGTCCCCAGAAAAGCGCGCCGGTTCTCCTCGGGCACCAGCGCCCCCCCGCCGGTGGCGATGACCAGCCCCGCTTGAGCGGCCAACTCCTGCACCAGCGCCGCCTCAGCCCGGCGGAAAGCCGCCTCGCCAGCGCTGGCGAAATACTCACGGATCGTCTGCCCAAGGCGCTCTTCCAGCACGGCGTCCATATCCACAAAGGGCCGCCCCAGCGCCTGCGCCACCCGTCGCCCGACGACCGTCTTGCCGGCGCCCATAAAGCCGGTGAGGACGATGCTGCGCTCAACCATGTGCCAGTTCTCTCCTCATTTCACGCACCCGTGCTACAACCTGCTCCAGCCGGTCGCCGCCGCACGTTTCCAGCACCGCCTCGGCCAGTACCCAGGCTACCGCCGCCGCCGCAACCACGCTGGCCGCGGGCACAGCGCAGGTATCGCTGCGCCGGTAGACCGTCTCGGCCTCCACGGCGTGCGCCAGGTCTATGCTGGGCTGCGGCTGGTGGGTGGTTGGGATGGGTTTCATGGCCGCGCGCAGCACGAGCGGCTGGCCGTTGGTCATGCCCCCCTCGATACCGCCTGCGCGGTTGCGCGGGCGCACAATATGCCCACCTTGCAGGCGGATGGGGTCCTGCACGGCCGTACCGGGCAGGTGGCTGTTGGCAAAGGCCGGGCCGATCTCCACCCCCTTGATGGCGGGGATGCCCAGGAGCGCTGCCCCCAGCCGGGCGTCGAGCCGCCGGTCGGGCTGCACAAAAGAGCCCAGGCCCAGGGGCAGGCCCACGGCCATCACCTCCACAATGCCCCCCAGAGTGTCGCCCGCCTCGCGTGCGGCGTCGATGCGCGCCACCATCGCCTGCGAGGCCGCCGCGTCTGGGCAGCGCACGGGCGAGGCATCGGCCAGCGCGATGCGCTCGGCCCAGGGCAGGTCTAGCGCGGGCGCCTCGGCATCGCCGATGGCCACGACATAGCCCAGCACCTCCACTCCCACCGCCAATAATAGCTTTTTGGCCACCCCGCCGATGGCCACGCGCAGGGCCGTTTCGCGCGCACTGGCCCGCTCGGCCACGAGCTCCACATTGCCGTGGCCGTACTTCAGCGCGCCCACCAGCTCGGCATGCCCCGGCTGCGGGATCGTCCGCGGCGCGCGCTCAGGGTCGCCCATCTCCGGCCGCGCGCGGTTGGCGATCCTGAGCGCCACGGGGGCGCCGGTCGTCTGCCCCGCTGCCACGCCGGCCAGGATCTCGGCCGTATCTGCCTCCAGGCGCTGGCGGGCGCCCCGGCCGTAACCCGACTGCCGCCGCGCCAGGTCCGGCGCCAGGTCGGCGGGGGAGAGCGCCAGCCCCGCCGGCAGCCCCTCGATAATGCCCAGGAGCGCCGGACCGTGGGATTCACCTGCCATGAGAAAACGTAGCATCTGCAACCTCAATCAGAAGGAAGCAAATCATGCTTCATGGGTACGTTAAGCAGTAAGCAACATTGGCCTCAATCGAGGCCTAACTCCTGTACCAGTTGCCGGACAGTGATAATCGGTATCCCCTGGTATGATTGTAGCCGGAGGAGGTGTTGGTCACCACTGACGATCAGATCTGCCTGGGCCGCAGCAGCGCATAGCAGAAATTTGCCGTCGCTGGGGTCCGCCGCTAGCGGAGTGCAAGGCCGGGGACCATCGTCCACCACCAGGGCATCGTGCAGGAGCAGGTTCAAAAAGTCGTTGATATGCCGATCAGAAAGAGCATACTTATCCTTGATGCGCGGATAACTCAAAGTGGCGCGGATCTCCATCAGAATGGCCGGGGATATGACCAGGACAAACCGCATCGCTCTCCAGGCATCGATGACTTGGGCAGGCGCTCCCGTCCTGGAGAGCAGGCTGCTGATAAGCACATTCGTATCAAGTACCACTCGTAACAGACGAGGACTGGGTTGCACGGATTGCTTCATCGATGTCCCTCTGCATCTCAGCCTCATCTACCTGAGGCGCCTGTGCGCGAATGCGGTCGATGACTCGGAAACGCTCCTCACGCTCGGCCATGAGTTGTTCGAAGAGTTCAATCGGCATCACGGCTACAAGCGGCTTACCCGAGCGCTCGACGATGACAATCTCGCCGCCATAGCCGACCCGGCCCAGAAGATCGGCGAAATTGCTGCGCGCCTGGCGAGCCCCTACTCTCTGTATCATCGTGCACCTCCAGTTCACTACATTCTATAGCCAGAGAGGCACAATGTCAATTGTGTACACAAACTCTCTCAACCGCCGATGGCGCGGCTCATCACGTCGACCGGCGCCGGTTGGCCCGTCCACATCTCAAACGAAAGCGCCCCCTGGTGGATCAGCACACGCAGGCCCTCGACGGTGCGGCAACCGGCCGCGGCGGCCCTGCGCAGCAGGAGCGTCTGCCGCGGCGCGTACACCAGGTCCAGCACGGCCAGGCCGGGGTGCAGAGCCACACGCTCTGGCAGGGGGCTTTCATCCGCGTGAGGCTCCATGCCAGCGGCGGTTGTGTTCACCAGCACGGCGGTGCCCTCGAGCCGGGCCTGCAGCGCCACCTCGTCGCCCAGAGCGATCGCCTCCACCTCACGCCCGAGCTGCGCCGTCAGGAGCGCGGCCAGCGATTCCGCCCGCGCCGCGTGACGGTTGGCCACCGTCACGCGGCAGCCCGCCCCCGCCAGCGCATAGGCCGCCGCCCGCGCCGAGCCCCCCGCGCCCAACACCACCGCCGCGCGGCCTGGCAGGTCCACCCCCGCCTCGGCCAGCGCGCGCAAAATGCCGCCCACGTCGGTATTGTCGCCATAGAGGGCGCCCTCGCGCACGATGAGCGTGTTCACCGCGCCCACCGCGCGAGCGGTGGGTGAAAGCTCGGTGCTCAACTGGGCAGCTCGCTCTTTGTGGGGGATGGTCACATTCGCGCCCACAAAGCCCAGCGCCACCAACCCCGGCAGCGCCGCTTCCATACGCTCCGGCGCTACATGCAGCGGCACATAGCACCAATCCAGCCCCAGCGCCTGAAAAGCGGCATTGTGCATCGCCGGCGAGAGGCTGTGCGCCACGGGGTCGCCCAGCACGCCAACAAGCTTCGTTGAGCCCCGAATAG
>DAOTVS010000011.1:0-6226 GCA_034436375.1 Anaerolineae bacterium
CCCTTTTCAAGTCTAAAGGGTTGTACTTGCAGGCTGAAGTAGATGGCGACCTGCCTCCAGTTTTTTGCGACCGCACGCGCATCCGCGAGGTGGTGTTGAACCTGCTGAGTAATGCTGGACGCTTTACCGAGCAAGGGGGGGTACACATCCACGCTTGGCGAGATCGGAACGAGATCCTGATCAGCGTAGCCGATACAGGGCCTGGCATCGCCCCGGCTGACAAGGACCGCATCTTCCAGCCTTTCGAGCAACTGGACAGCTCTATCCGACGTCGTTACGGTGGATCAGGCTTGGGGCTGGCCATCAGCAAGAGTTTTGTCGAATTGCACGGCGGAAGGATGTGGCTCACCAGTCAGGTGGGCCAAGGCACGACCTTTTTCCTCAGTCTGCCCATTGACCCACCCGCTGCTTCGGAAGCCGACGTGGCACGCTGGCTGAGTGCCGACTGGGAATACCAGCAGCGCACTCACCGCTCGGCGCCACCCACATCCCCTCCCCAACCAAGGCTGGTGGTCGTTGAGCGCGATCAGGCCCTGGCGCGCTTGCTCAGCCGCTATCTGGATGGAAAAGACATCGTGCCGGTCAACAGCCTGCAGGAGGCTGTCCAGGAGATGTCCAGGGCGCCTGCGCAAGCCCTCCTGATCAACGAACCGTCAGTCAGTCGCGCACTGGAGGACATGCAGGAAGCGTCATTCGTCGCACAAGAGACACCAGTAATAATCTGCTCGGTACCGGGCATGCGCCAGGCTGCAGAAGCCCTGGGCGCTGCCGACTATTTGATCAAGCCGCTCTCGCAAGACAAGCTCCTGGCCGCCCTAGACCGGCTTGCGCTGCCTGGGAACACGCTGCTGGTAGTTGATGATGAGCCGGAGGCATCACGCCTGTACCTGCGCATGTTTGCCTCAGCCGGTCGTCGGTACCACGTGCTGCGGGCCACTAACGGCCAGCAAGCGTTACGCCTCTTGCAGGAACAGCACCCCGATGCCGTCCTCCTCGATCTGGTCATGCCTGAGATGGATGGCTTCCGCCTGTTGGAAGCCAAAAGCCAGGATCCGGATCTGTGCAATATCCCAGTGATCGTCATCTCGGCGCGCGACCCGGCAGGCCAGCCCATCGTGAGCCGTTCCTTAGCCGTGACCCGAGCGGGAGGTATTTCGGCCTCTCAACTGCTGGAGTGCATTGCCGGCTTGACGACAGTGCTCTCTCCGGGCGCAGCGGAGAGAAAGAGTTGATCAGCCCCTGGCGCTCTCCTGCTTTGCCAATGCTGCCAGGAACATGTCGCGGCTGACCGGCTTGCGCAAGAAAGCAGCCGCGCCCAGGGCCAGGGCGAGTTGCTCCTGGGCCAGGATGCTGCAAACAATGACGGGCACGTCGCGCGTCCTGGGGTGCTCGCGCAGGCGGCCAAGGAGTTCCCAACCATCTAGCCCGGGCAACATGACGTCCAACACGATGATGCTCGGGGCCACTTCTTCGGCCAGCGGGAGTGCTTGCTGGGGATCAGAGATGCCAGCGAAACGATAGCGAGTGCCTTCGAGGTAACGTTGTAGCAGTTGCAAGGTATCGGCATTGTCATCGACGATCAGGACGGTCACTTCACTGGCCGCCGGCAGCGTCAGTTGAGCGGCCCAGACCTGGCCCCCGCCTGCGGACACGGACACTTCCACGGACCCGCCGAAAAAGCCAGCTATGCGCCGGGCGATCTCCAGGTTGTCCAGGTCATCGGCCGTCTGGGCAAGGGCATCACCTTTGCCCAGCAGCCGCCCTGAAGCAAACGACTGCACCGCGATGGCCACCGCCGCGCTGCGAGACTGGGCGCTGACATGGACCCGTCCCCCTGGCACCGCATGGATGGCAGCGGTGACGATATTGGAGAGCGCCTGACGGATCGCGATCGGCTGGGCCACCAACTGCGGCAGATTGCCGGGCAGCGCACACTCAATGCTGACCTGAAGCGCCTCCGCCAGCGGGGTGATGGTTCTCAACACCGGCTGGATCAGGCTCGCTACATGCAGCGGCTCACTGGGGTAAGACTTGAGCCATTCCAGTTCTTGCTCGCGGCTGGGGGTAGCCCCCTGAGAAGGCAGAGGAGCGTCCGACGTGTGGGGCGCCGGCTGGTCCATGGGCGTTGCTTTGTCTTGCAGGCCATAGTGGCCCCACAGATAGTCAGCCAGAACGCGCAAGGCCAGAGTCTCCTGCCGGCGCAACTGCCGGGTGCCGAGGGCTAGGTGAACCGCCACCTCTTCCTGGCTGAACTGCTCGGCATAGCGCTCGTGGAGGATCTGGTAAACCCGCCAGGCATTAGCCTGGGAGGGAGTGTCGGGATCGGGCTTGAGGGCCTCGATGGCCGCCAGCAAGAGGTGGCGCAGGGCAAGCAGAGGGTTCTCTTGTGGCTCCAGATCCAAGAGGCCGAGCAATGGATTGTGGCGGAGGGCAATCGGGTCATAGAGATGGCGCAGGGCATTGTGCAGATCGCGGACAAAGCTGGATTTGGCTGCCCAGCCCGCTGCGTCCGCTCGATGCCCGGTACAAGTCCTGTCGAGGGCCAAATAACCCCCTTTGTGAGTCCTGTTCATGCTATACTGCATCCAGTGCATTGTGGACTCGTAATTTACCATTCCACCCGCAGATCGGCAAGTTGAGCCTGGTCGCTCAGGATTACTCGACTGAAAGGAACCCAGCAAGGAGAAAACCATGGGAAGAGTAACACGACGTCAGTTCATCGGTATGGCAACCATGACCGTAGCCGGGGGGCTTCTAACCGCCTGCGCTCAGCCCAAGCCGACCCCCGAGCCTACGCCAGCGCCCACTGCTGCCGCTGCCGCGACCGAGCCGGCAGCCGCTACCGCCCCAGCCGCTACGGCCGTTCCTGCAACTGAGGTTCCAACGGTAGCAGCCAAACAGGTCACTCTGACCGTCTCTCTGGCTGACTGGAACCCCGATGTCCAGAACTATATTGACAAAGAGGCAGTGCCGGACTTTCAGACCAAATTCCCCGGCCGCCAGGTCAAGGTTAACTATTCAGACTGGAACCGGTTCAATGAAGAGCTGACCACCGCCTTTGCCGGTGGCGTGGCGCCCGACGTCTTCCAGGGAGGCGCCGTATGGGCGCCGCAGATGGCTCAGCGCAACTGGGCTCTGCCCCTCGACGACCTGATCAAGACAGCCAGCACTGACTGGGAGTGGGCTGATTTCTACCCCGCTCTGCAGGATGATGTTACCATCGAAGGCAAGGTTCTGGCGGTCCCCTATCGCATGGACACTCGCCCCATGTGGTACCGTGAGGATATCCTCAAGGAAGCCGGCGTAGAAGTGCCGACGACCTGGGACGAGATGATCACAGCAGCCAAGGCCTGCGCGAAGATGGAGAACGGCAAGATCACGCGTGAGGGCTGGCATTTTGCCGACCCTGTCGCCTCCGGCTGGCAGAATGACTGGCAAGCCTATGTCATCTTCCTCGATCAGGCTGGGGGCATGCTGCTCAGCGACGACGGCAAAGAGTGCCTGATCGACCAACAGCCGGCTATCGATACCCTGCAATTCCTGGTCGACATGATCTACAAACACAACATCATGCCCTACCCCGGCTTTGAGCCCCAGGGCGACAAATCGGCCCTCATGCTGGGCACGGCAGCCATGCTGAACGGCGGCAGCGATGTCGAAGTGCGCTCGCTCAAGTTCTCGCCCGAGACGGCCGGCTTCATCAAGGCGGCCCTGCCGCTCAAAGGCCCTGCCGGGCAGTTCACCCACACCTGGGTCAACAAGTACTTTATCGCCAAGACGGCCAAGGATCCCCAGGAAGCCTGGGCGCTCCTCGAGTACCTGACCGCCAAACCCACCCTGCAAAAGTACGACACCCTGGCCGGGTACATCAGCCCGCGCAAGTCGGCCGCCGACTCCCCCGACCTCACGCCGTCGATGAAGGTCTGTATGAACGCCACGGCCATGGCCAAGGTTTTCCCCAAGTACTATCGTCTCCTGGATATCTTCCGGCCGATGGCCAACGCCCTGGCGGAAGCCCTGTCCAATAAGACGGCCCCAAAGGAGGCCCTGACCACCGCAGCGACCGAGATTCGCAAGATCCTGGCCGAAGGTTGATCCTGTCCCTCGGCGGGCCGGGCATTCCTGCCTGGCCCGCCATTGCACAAGAGGAAGGAGATTGAGGCTGTGGCCAAAGGTGGTCCGCTTTCCCTGGCCCCATCGCTCAAGCCCCAGCTTGGCCACTGGGCGCGCCTCCGGCGCTACCTGTCGCGACAGGAAGTGCAGACGGCTTATGCCTTCCTGGCCGTGCCAATGCTGCTGCTTTTCCTGATCAAGATCTATCCGGTCGCTTATAATCTCTACCTGAGCTTCACACGCTATGAAATGGTCCGGGCTCCCCAATGGATCGGGCTGGGGAATTACGTCTGGGTGTTCACCGAGCGGGTGAACCAAAAGGCGCTGGTAAACACCCTCCTGTATGCCATTGGCGCCGTGCCGACTGGCACCGCGCTGGCCTTGCTGGTGGCTGTGCTCCTCAACCGGCCGTTGCCCGGACGAGTGGTGTACCGCACCCTGTATTACATGCCGGTTGTCACCTCGGCCGTCGTCGTGTCGATGGTTTGGCGGCTCATCTACAACACCCAGAGTGGCCTGCTGAACTCGCTGCTGGCCGACATCGGTCTCGGGCCCTACCAGTGGCTAACCAGCGAGCAGTTGGCCCTGCCTTCTCTCATTATCGTGATGGTCTGGGGCGGCATCGGCTACAACATGATCACCTACCTGGCCGGTTTGCAGGATATTCCCCCCGAGCTGTATGAGGCAGCGCGCATTGACGGTGCCAACGAGTGGCAGTATTTCCGCCACATCACTCTGCCGCTCCTCAACCCGGTGACGCTGTTCGTCGTCGTCAACCTCGCCGTCAGCGTCTTCCGGAACTTTGGCATCGTCTTTATGATGACCCAGGGTGGGCCTAACTATGCGACTACCAACCTGGTGTGGGAAGTCTACACCAATGCTTTCAGCTTTCTGCGTTTTGGCCGAGCTGCGGCGCTCTCCGTTGTCCTGTTGTTGATCGTTCTACTGATCTCGGTAATCCAGTTCCGCTTGATCCAGGTGGAGGACTGACATGGCGACGATAGCCACTATCCATCGTGGGCCACGCCGACGCCCTCGCTGGCGGCGGAAATTGACGGCAGGGCGCGCTCTGACCTACCTCTTGCTGACCTTCTTTGCGCTGTTCATGATCGTGCCTTATCTCTGGATGTTGAGCGCCTCTCTCAAGCCGAATGCCGAGATCTTTACTTCGACCATCGAATGGCTGCCGCACCGACTCTACGTTCAGAACTATGGCGATGCCTTTGGCATGGCGCATATGGGCACGCTCTTCCTGAACACCGCCGTGGTCTCGGTCGCTTCGGTGCTGCTGAACCTGCTCTTCTGCTCCATGTGCGGATTTGTCTTCGCCCGGCTCAACTTTGCGGGCAAGAGTGCGCTCTTTTGGCTGCTCATGGCCACCATGATGGTGCCCTTTGAAGTCCAGATGATCCCCATCTTCCTCATTGCCCGCGGCTTTCCGTTGATGGGCGGCAACAATATCCTGGGGCAGGGCGGCACCGGCCTCATGAACAGTTATGCAGGCCTGGTGTTCCCGAACTGCGTCACGGTAGCTGGCATCTTTATGTTCCGGCAGTTCTTCCTGCGCTTCCCTCACGAGCTGGAAGACGCCTCACGCATCGACGGCGCCTCCTACGCCGGCTTTTACTGGCGCATCCTGATGCCCAACTGCCGGCCGGTGATCGCCACCCTGGCCCTGTCCGTCTTTCTGTGGAGCTGGAACGACTTTTTGTGGCCCCTGGTGATCATCCGCGATATGAACATGAAAACTCTGCAACTGGGCCTGGCCGCCTTCCAACAGGAGAATTCGACCAACTGGGGTCCCATGATGGCAGCCTGTGTGATGATCACCGTACCGGTGATTGCCCTCTTCCTCTCACTGCAGCGTTACTTTGTCCAGAACGTCACTTCCAGCGGTCTGAAGGGATAGCGACTGAATGACGATTGTCTATTGACCCAGGAAACCCAGGACCGGGTGGACCTGGTCACAAAGGAGAGTTGTCGCGCATGAAAGCCATCATGGTCATGTTCGATTCGCTCAACCGGCACATGCTGCCGCCCTACGGCTGCGATTGGGTCGTTGCGCCCAATTTCGCCCGCCTGGCGGCCCGCAGCGTGACCTTTGACAACAACT
>DAOTVS010000012.1:0-18510 GCA_034436375.1 Anaerolineae bacterium
CACGACGAACGTACGGAGTATCCTCGGCCCGCCCCGGGCTGGATAACGAGGCGCATCGCAAAACCGGAGGCCCCATGTCGCAGTCACACCTTGCACGTGTGCTCAGCCATTTGCAGCCTGCCGATCATCTCTGCTGGGCCTATCAGGATGAGTCGGAGCGGCAGGAGGCCGTCGACCTGTGCCTGCGCACCGCCGGTGAGCTGGGCGCGCCCCTGCGAGTGCTGGCGGGGGGCGAGCCAGTCGCCGACCCCAAAGCCTGGCTGCCTGAGCAGGCGCTATCACCTGCGGAGGTCCGGGCGCACACACTGGCCTCGCTGGCGCAGATTGAGCACGAGGCTCCCGGCGCCTGGGTGCTCGCCGAGCTTTCATCGGCAAGTGCCGGCTCAGAGATGGAGCTGCTGAGCTGGCTGCAGACCCTCTGGTGCGAAGCGACCGCGCGCTCGCTTGTGCTCATCGAGTTCTACGGTCGGCGCCATCTCTCCCTGGAGCTCTTTGTAGCCCTGCTGCACAGCCACCGGCTGATCGCCTGGGAAGGGCAGCTCTACCAGAATGAGATGGCCCCAGAAAAGCCCCTGGATGATGCGGCGCCGGTCGCCGAGCGGAGGATCACCCGCTTCCTGGAGAACCTGGGGCACTGGGGCACAATGCGGGCCAAGCTGGAGCAGCAGGTGGAAGAGCTCAATAGCCTGTATGAGCTCAGCCTGGCCGTCTCCTCGCTGGACATGGATGAATTGCTGCGCCTGGTCGGTGATCACATCGTGCACCTCTTCCGGCCGGCGACTACCGTGATCACCCTCCTTGATGAGAAGCAAGAGATGCTGCGGCTGGCCTATATTGAGGACCGCGGCCAGCACCTGGAGCCGATCATGGCGCCGCTGAAAGATGGCGGGGGCCTCACGATGCATGTGCTGCGCACGGCGCAGCCCCTCCTGGTCAACGACCTGCAGGCGCCTGGCGCGCTGCCGGCGTCGCCCGTGCACATCGGCGATCCGGCCCGCTCCTGGCTCGGCGTGCCCATGCTGGCCAGAGGGCGGGGCATCGGCGTTATCAGCGTCCAGGCCTATACCCCGGCCGCCTTTGACCCGGAGGACCAGCGCCTGCTGAGCCTGCTGGCACAGATCGCTGCCTCGGCCCTGGAAAAGGCCCAGCTTTTCCAGGAGACCCTGGCCTTGGAGAGGCGCTATCACACCCTGCTGGAGGAGATGAACGACGGCTATGCCGTTTTCCAGGAGAATCGCCTGGCCTTTGCCAATGCGCGGCTCGGGCAGCTCCTGGGCCGCAGCCACCAGTCGCTCTTGGGCTGCACCCTGCAGTCACTGCACACGATCGACGAGTGGCCCCAGGGTGCAGGTGCGGTGGAGCGCCTGGGGCGGCTCGAGGGAGATGTTGTGCAATACCGATCGCATTTCCGCTGCAGCGATGGCTCGGCGCTGCCGGTCGAGGTGACGCTCGACCGGATCGAGTATGAGGGCCGGCCAGCGCTGGCGCTGCTCTGCCGCGATATCAGCCGGCAGGCTCAATTGGAGGCCCAACTGCTGCAGGCCGACAAGCTCTCGGCAGTCGGGCAACTCGTAGCCGGGGTCGCGCACGAGCTCAATAACCCGCTGACCACCATCAAAGGTTACACACAGCTCCTCCAGCTCGAAACGCTGCCCCCCGCCGTGGCCGATGATCTGCGCCGGGTGGAGCATGCCGCCGACCGCTGCCAGCGCATTGTGCGTGACCTGCTGACCTTTGCCCGCCACTATGAGCCCCTGCATATCGAGACGGATGTGAACGAATTGCTGCGCAACACGATCTCGCTGCGAGCTTATGAGATGGGGGTACACAATATCACCGTGCAATGGGAGCTCGACCCGCTTTTGCCGGCGATCATGGCCGACCCGCATCGCCTGCAGCGCGTGATGCTCAACCTGATCATGAACGCCGAGCAGGCCCTGCTGGAGACGCAGAACGGCGGGCAAATCGTTATCCAATCGTGCGCCCTGCCCGATGGCAAGCACATCCGCTTTGCCGTGAGCGATAACGGCCCCGGCATCCGCCCCGAGCACCTGGGCCGCATCTTTGATCCCTTTTTCACGACCAAAGAGGCCGGGGCCGGCACCGGCCTCGGGCTCTCCATCTCCTACGGTATCATCAGTGAGCACGGGGGGCGCATCTGGGCCGAGAGTCCAGAGGGCTCCGGTGCAACCTTTTACGTCGAACTGCCTATCGCATCCGAGGGATCAGCCTGATGACAACATCCTTGATGCAGTATCCACGCCCCCCTGCCGATACAGGCTGGGGCTTTCACGACTCGGCTGGCGCCGACTCGCGCCCCGCCGATGCCGCCGCCTTTGCGCGCCATCTACGGCAGGACCTGGGCATAACCTGGTACAAAGCGCTCGTAAACGGCACCAACAAGGTCGATCTCGTACAGGCCCTCTGCCAGCAGGGGATCGAAGTGGTGGTGCGCCTTTATGCCCTGCGGCCCCACCCACACTATTGCGTCTCGCCGGCGGATGTGCGGGCCTATGTGCAGGCCGGTGCGCACTATATCGAATGGGGCAACGAACCCAACCTGTCGCTGGAGTGGGAGCAGGCCTCCTGGAATGAGGGGGCGCGCGTTGATAAGGTCTGCGAGCAATTCCTGCGCAACGCCGATGCCATCCGCCAGGGGGGCGGTATCCCTCTCTTCCCAGCGCTGGCGCCGGGCGGCGAATACCCGCACCATGACTTTTACCGCACGAGCATGGAATGGTTGCGCCAAAAACAGCACATGGACGTGTGGGAAGGGGCCGCCCTCGCCATCCACAACCGGCCCTTTAACCGGCCCCTCACCCACATGGATGCCTCGGGGTGCTTTTTCCTGGATTACGAGTGGATCGATGACCTGGTGCGCAGCTATGTCGGCCGCAGCCTGCCGCTGATCGGCACCGAGGCGGGCTATGAGCCGGGGGACCAGACCGATGCCACCTTTCCCCCCATTGATGTGCAGCGTCACGCGGCCTATAACCTGGAGCTCTTGCGCGACTTTGGCCCTCGCGGCAGCCGGCGCTGGCGCGATGCACTGTTTACCACCTGCATGTGGTTGGTCGATTCCTTCGGCCATAAGGATTTCGCGCAGGCGGCCTGGCACAAGAACCCCACTTACAACGGGGGGCAGGACCTGCCCGCGGTGGCCGCTCTGCGTGAAGAATGGCAGGCGCACCCCTTCCAGCGTGCCTGGTCGTGGGAGCAGCTCAAGCCAGATTATCCCAAGGCCACCTGGCGGGGCTCACCCAACAGCGATGCCCGGCCGGCCGGCGTGTTGCCGCAACTGGTCGTGCTCTATGCCACCGGCGGCGATTTCAACAGCACCGTACAAAAGATGCGCGACGCCTCCAGCGGTTACTCACTGCACTATCTCGTGGCGCGCAGCGGAGCGGTATACCAGTTTGTGCCCGAGGCCAACCGCGCCTGGCATGCCAAGAATGCCGCCTGGAACGGCCGACCCCAGGTGAATGACTACTCTATCGCCATCGGCATGGTGAACCGCAACGACGGCAGCGAATCCTACCCTGGCGCTCAGTTGGAGCAGACGGCGGCCCTGGTGTGTTATCTGCTGGGGAAATACCACATCAGCGCCGCCAATGTCGCTACCGCCGGCCAGGTACGCGGCGTTACCTCCCCTGACCCCGTCGGGTTCGACCAGAAGGGCTTCCAGGCCCGGCTACTGCAGGCCCAGCTACCCTGGCCGCCTGACGATACCGTGCGCAATGCGGCCTGGCAGGCAGGGGGCATCCCCTACAACCCCGACGCCGCCTTTCCCCGTTACGCCCGCGAGCACAACCTGGGCAATCCCGAGACGCCCGAGTTCGATTTCCAATACCAGGGCAAGCTCTGCCGCGGGCAGGGGTTCAGCGAAGGGATTGTCTTTTGCGAGATCGGACATTGGGACCAGCTGCAATCCAAGCCCTGGTAATCAAGGAATGGGTTTTTGGGGTTGCGGATGGGGTTGGCCTGCTGCGCCCCGAGGCCGCCGCAGGCCAACCCATCCGCAACCCCCAAAACCCATACCACATGTGGTAGAGCATGGCACGAGGCTGGATTCATGGTACAATATAAGGACTGGTACGGCACGAAATTCTGGTCAGAGCGCCAAGGGGAGACAATTCGTTACCTGGTCATGCACGATACCGAAGGCTCGCGCGACGCCGCACTGGCCTGGTGGTGCAACCCCAATAACCCCTACCAGTCGAGCGCCCACGACCTCATCGATAACAGCGGTGTGGTATGGCGCTGCGTGCCCTATGACAAAGCTGCCCATCATTGCGGCGGCTCTCACATACCGGGCTATAACGAGTTCAACCCAAAAGTGGGCGACTATGTGCCCAACCCTAACCTGCCCTCCATCGGTATTGAGATGGAGTACCCGGCCGACCCGGCAGCGCCGCCCTGGCCAGATGCGCAGTTGAATGCCGCCGTCGAACACGTGCGGGGCCTGGTGTGCACCTACAGTATTCCACGACAGAACGTCTTCCGTCACGCCGATATCGATCCAAAGAATCGCAAGGATCCACGTAATCTCGATTGGGAGGCCTTCTTGGACCGCATCTATCAAGCCGAAACCAACGATGATGCCCTGGCACAGATCGTGCGCAATGCGGCCTGGCAGGCGGGCGGCATCCCTTACAACCCCGACGCCGCCTTTCCCCGCTACGCCCGCGAGCACAACCTGGGCAATCCCGAAACGCCCGAGTTCGATTTCTCGTACACCGGGCAATCCTTCCGTGGGCAGGGATTCTCCAAAGGCATTGTTTATGCTCGTGTGGGGGAATGGGATGTGATCAAGGAGGTAAGCTGGTAGTGGAAGCAGAGCGCCAGCGGGTGGTGGTGGCCCTCAGCGGCGGTGTCGATAGCGCTGTGGCCGCTGCTCTGCTGGTGGAGCAGGGCTATGAGGTCATTGGCCTCATGATGCGCCTGTGGGCCGAGGCCGCCACAGACCGTTCACCCCTCAACCGCTGTTGTTCCATCGAAGCGGTTGAGGATGCGCGGGCCATCAGCCGGCACCTGGGCATCCCCTTCTACCTGGTCAACTATGAGCCTCCTTTTCTGGACCAGGTGGTGGGGCCCTTTGTGGCCGACTATGCGCGCGGCCTCACGCCCAACCCCTGCCTGAACTGCAACCGCTACCTGAAATTCGGGCGTCTGTTGCAGCGCGCCCTGGCCCTGGATGCGCACTACCTGGCCACGGGGCACTATGCGCGTGTGGTGCACACCGGCGATGCCTATCAGCTTTGGCGCGGGCGTGATCACGATAAGGACCAGTCTTATGCCCTCTATATGCTGGGGCCTTTTGAGTTGGAGCATCTACTGCTGCCCATCGGCGAGCTGACCAAGGAGGAAACGCGTGCCGTCGCCCGCCGGCTGAGCATCCCGGTGGCCGAAAAGCCGGAGAGCCAGGAAATCTGCTTCATCACCGATAACGACTATCGCCGCTTCCTGATGGCGCGCATCCCCGAGGCCTTCCGCCCTGGCCCGATTGTGGACTCTCAGGGCCGCGTGTTGGGCCAACACCAGGGGCTGCCCGGCTATACGATCGGCCAACGCAAGGGGCTGGGCATCGCCGCCCCCGAGCCCCTTTATGTGCTCGAGATCGACCACCGGCACAATACCCTGGTCGTCGGCACCGAGCGCGAGTTGGGCGGCCATGGACTCCTGGCCGAGGATGTGCGCTGGGTGGCGGGCGCTCCTCCCACCGGACCCGTGCCCGCAACCGTGCGCATCCGCCTGCACGGCCGCGAAGCTGCCGCCACCGTCACCCCCCTGGCGGAGGGCCGTGCCCATGTCGAGTTCGCCGAGCCCCAGCGCGACATTACCCCCGGACAGGCGGCGGTGTTCTATCAGGGAGAAGTGGTGCTGGGCGGGGGAAAGATCGCTCAGCGTAGGGAGTGAAAGGGGAAACGTGTCACTGCCTGCCTTTGTCCTATCGATCGTCATTGCCAGCTTTTACGCGGGGCTATTCCACGTTCTTTGGGGCAAGAAGGCGAAGGACTTGCCCTACTTCTGGCTGGCCGCACTCCTGGGCTTTTTTGCGGGGTCGCTGTTGGGGTTCCTGGTGCCCCTGAGCTTCCTGATCATCGGCGAGGTGCACCTCCTCGAGGGGAGCATTGTCGCCGCCGCCGCCCTCTTTTTCACGCGCTGGCTGCGCGCCGCCCAGGCGCAAGTCTAGGGCGCTAGGCGAGGTTGCATTGTCGTCTTGTTCTGTGCTATACTAACTATAATGATGGACGAGTCAGCAGCCAATGGAGAAGCGTCTCTTGTCTACCTCAAAGGTGCTCAGGATGCGCTCGCAAGCGCGCAGTACAATCTTGATGGCGCCTTTTTTGGCGTTGCCGTCAATCGAGCCTATTATGCCTTCTTCTACGCCGCTACGGCGTTACTCCTCGCGCTGGATATGACGCGAAGTAGACATGCGGGAGTGTTGGCTGCTTTTCGAGAGTATTTCGTCAAACCGGGCCTATTCTCCGTAGAGGATAGCCACGCCTATGGGGAAGCTTTTGAGTTGCGCAACACTACGGATTACGAAATGTTGGGGCAGGCAGACAGCATACAGGCGCGGGCCGTAGTTGAGAGTGCCAACCGTTTTGTAGAGCACTGCCGGGCCTATCTGGGGCAGGCGAAGAAACAATGAGCAACTCGGCTTTACCTTGCTTGACGCACAACGAGCAGGCTGCAATCAGGGAGTATGCCGCCCAGATACGCGGTAGATTCCCTAACCGTATACACTCTATCACCTTATTTGGCTCCAAAGCTCGAGGGCAAGCCACCACCGAGTCTGACCTCGATCTCCTGGTGTTGGTAGACGCCGAGGACCGAGAATTCATCTCTGAGCTCTGGCGCATCGCCTCCGATGTCTCGCTGGAGCACAGCGTTGTGCTCTCAGTGCGAGTTTATGCCGAAACCCGCTGGGCCAGCATCGGCCGCATGCGCCTTCCCCTCTATCGCGCGATCGTGGCAGAAGGTATCCCATTGAGCTACTGAATGGCCAGGCCTGTCCAGAAGCTACACCTCCGGGAGGTCCAAGTGTGGCGACCTTACGCATTACGCATCACGCCTTACGGATTGAGGCTCGACGTCGCCACCCAAAACATGGCCAGCAGGCAGCGGTAGACGTGCAGGAAATCGCTGTCGCTGTAGCGCACGGTGCGGTCGCCGTCATAGCCCACGCCGGGCATCCAGGAGATGGCGCGGGCGATCTCCCGGTCGTTCAGTTCCACTTCCAGGGTAACAGGCGACGCAAAGGTCATGGGTTGCACGGCGTGCAGGCGCTCCACAGCGCGCGTGGCGGCCACCCGGATGCGCTCGCGAGACTCGACGAGCGAGAGGCAGCGGGCGGCATAGCGGGAAAGGGAGTATTTGACCACCGCCGCCTCGATATGGCCATTGCTCCAGCGCTGGATATCCGTGCAGACGCGGTCATCGCCGGTAATGAGGACCGTAGGGATGCCATAGGCCCCCGCCAACGCCACGGTGAACTCCGACTCGCCCACCGGCTGGCCGTTGAGCCGTACCTCGCGCAGCCGGGGCCAGTCGAGGATATGGCTGAGGATGGCCGCCTCGCCCGCCGGGGCATGCATACCGATCATAAAGGCCCCGTCATAGCCGCGGGCCAGGTCGGCCTCTTCGTAAAAGATCACCGGCCGTCCACGCACCACCTCCACCAACGGGTGCAGCTCTTCCAACAGCACATTGCGCAGATCCAGCCCATGGCTATCGTGCAGCACAAAAGAGGTGGCGCCGGCCTCCATCGCCCCCTCGACTGCGGCGTTGATGTCGCCAGTCAAAGCCCGCTGCGCCAACACGTAATCGCTCGTCTGCGTAGCCCCGCGCCCCTCGCAGCCCGTCTCTGTTTCGCTCACAACCCCTGAAGCGCCTTCGATATCGGCCGAAATGAGAATGCGCATAACAGCCCCCTCGATGTGATACATAATTGCGCATTACGAGTCGCATGCTTGCCCCGTGAGAGCGATGAGTGCCAAAACGAGGGGTAGGTACAGGCTTACGATGTCAGAATCTGTCGGCGCATTCCGCGCCAGCTATCGCCTCAGCACAGTCGCCGCTGAGGGCCGTATTCCCGCGCGGAGCGTCATATCCCGCGCCCGACGGAAGCAGCAATCGGCGCCACCTGGGCCATAAACTCCTGAAAGTGGTCAAGCTCCAGAGACTGCTTGCCATCGGAGAGGGCATGGCTGGGATCGGGATGGACTTCGACCATCAGCCCGTCGGCGCCACAGGCCACGGCCGCCATGGCGAGCGCCGGCACATAGCGGCGGTCGCCTGCCGCATGGGCGGGGTCAACCACGATGGGCAGATGGCTCAGGCGCTTGACCACCGGGACGGCGCTCAGGTCGAGAGTATTGCGGGTATAGGTTTCAAAGGTGCGGATGCCGCGCTCGCAGAGGATCACATTCGGGTTGCCGGCATCGAGGATATACTCGGCGGCCATGAGCCACTCTTCGATCGAAGACATCATGCCGCGTTTGAGGAGCACCGGCTTGGAAAAGCGCCCCACCGTCTCCAGGAGGGGGAAATTCTGCATATTGCGCGCCCCCACCTGGATCACATCCACATATTGGGCGGCCATGGGCACATCCACCACCGAGAGCACCTCGGTGACGATCTTCAGGCCCGTCTCGCGGCGCACCCGGGCCAGGATCTCCAGCCCCTTTTCGCGCAGGCCCTGGAAGGCATAGGGCGAGGTGCGTGGCTTGAAAATAGCCCCGCGCAAAAAGCGTACTCCAGCTGCGCGCAACACCGTGGCCACCTGGAAAAGCATCTCCTCGCTCTCCACCGAGCACGGTCCGGCGATCACCGCCAGCTCCGGCCCGCCGATGGCGCAATCACCCACTGGCACCACCGTGTTCCCTGGATGGAACTCGCGCGAAGCGAGCTTGAATGGGTGCAACACCGTCAGGATCTGCTCCACCCCGCTGAGGGGCTCGAGCAGCGCAGCCAGGCGCTCCCGATCGCTCACCCCCAACACACAGACAATCGATTTCATATCGCCGTTGACCGTGCGTGTGCGCATCCCCTCGCGGTGGATCAGCTCTTCGACCCCTGCTACCTCTTGTGGCGTGGCACCCACTTGCATGACTACGATCATATTACTGCTCTCTCCATCATGTCCCGGCCGGCCGCAGGTCGCGGCCAGTTGAGGGCTAGTTTAATAGTCCCGTGGCCGGCGTCAAATCAGCCCCCCATGCCCAATTGGGCGCAACGCACGATGAAAACGCCCTTCGGCTTCCGGGCACCATGCTCCACGCGCGGCCGAAACAGGCCTTCTATACGGTGTGGGTCTGTGGGGCGGCCGCTGTGCAGCCGCCCCACAGACCCACACCCTCTGGGATAAGGCCGGGCTTGGGCGGAGCGGGCCAACCGGCAATTGCCCACAAGTCCCTCTGCGCTATTCGCGAACTAGCCCCTCCTGCACCTCAAGTGGCCCAAAGCAAGGTGAAGATAGGGCCACAAACACGACTATCCAGGGAAAAGAGACTTGGTTTTTTGGTAAACTGAGGCCATAATGTGGTATAATGTCGGTAACCAAACTCTTCTTTGCTGCGCGTCCACTTGCGAGCTTACCTTAAAACTCCTGCCGATATTGCATACCCTCACGCTTTGGACTACAATGCACATGGGTAGCAGAAAAGCGTCGTGATGATGGGCCGCCTGACAACGCAGCTTCCACCCGCAATCCGCAGAGAGCCTCCCTCTCCTGCGGCCATTGCGGCTCGATGCATGCACAAGGTCGTTCGGTAATGACCACAGGACAGGTATAGGACATGGCTATTCGACGCGGGTTGGTGTACACGTACTTTTCTCCTCAAGGGCTACCGAGTCCCCCCTGCTTCTCTTGTAGACTGGAGACCTGACGGCACGAGACCTGGCAGGTTGGCGCAAAACCACCAGGGCCGTTGCGGGTCTGCAGCACTCACGACCCCTGCTTTTACCACACTTTCCAGGAGGTAGGTCTGTGGCAACATCCATCGTCGTTATCGGAATATTGGTTTGCGCCTTTCAGGCCATGCGCAGCTCACGCTTGCTCACGGCAGCGCTGTGGCTGGCTGGCACCAGCGCCTTGGTGGCATGCCTGATGTACCTGTTGGGCGCGCCCGAGCTCGCGGTCATCGAGCTCAGCGTTGGGGCAGGGCTGGTCACGATCCTCTTTGTGTTTGCCATCAACATCGCGGGGGATCAGCCTGTGCAGGTCGGCGCGCTCGTGCCCAGGCCCGTGTCGGCGGCGCTGGTGATCGTGGCCCTCGCACTCTTGGTCTGGTTCAACCTGCCCGGCTTGAGCGCGCAGGCGGCGGCCGCCAATACGACCCCGTTCACCAAGGTGTTCTGGCAGGAGCGCAGCCTGGACACGCTGCTGCAGCTGGTCCTGATCTTTGCCGGCGCGCTCGGCATTCTGGGGTTGTTGACCGAGGGCAACCCTCACGCCAAGAAGGAGGAAGGGCGGTGACCACTACAGTGCCGGCGATGATCCTCATCGCAGTGCTGGGTCTGTTGGGCATCGGCATCTACGGTCTCCTGGCAACCCGCAATATGATCAATGTCGTCATTGCCCTGCAGATCATGGTCAAGGGTATCCTGGTAGCGTTGATCTGGGCCGGGCATCAGGTCGGGCAGATCAATGTCAGCCAGAGCATGGCCCTGACTATCATTGTGGCGGATACCATCGTGGCGGTGCTCGGCCTGGCCCTGGCTGTGCAGGTACGTCGCCGCTTTGGGACCCTTGATATCAAGGCCCTGACTACACTGCGGAGATAGGTGATGGTAGCAACATTGACTCTCATGGCCATTGGCGTGCCATGGTTGGGCGCCGTGATCGTCTCGCTGGTCAAAGACGATCGCCCGCGCGCCCAGCACAGCATCGCCGTGGTGTTTTCCGTGCTGGCGGCTATTGTGTCGCTGGTGCTCATTCCGCAGAGCACCAAAGAGGTTGTCGTCAGCCTGCCAGTAGGCGGCGCTTTCGGCAATTTCACCTTTGTCCCCGATGGCCTTGGCGCCTTTATGACGGCCATCGCCTGTGTCATCGGCTGCCTGGCTGTCATCTTTTCCGTGGATTATATGCACGGTGAAGCCTACCTGGGCCGCTACTATGCCTGGGTCCTCTTTTTCATTGGCGCCATGTCTGGGCTCGTGCTCACCAGCAACATGCTGGTCCTCTTCGTCTTCTGGGAGATTACCTCCCTCTGCTCCTATGCACTGATTGCATTTAATAACGACGACCCCAAGGCTGTCGCTGGCGGTATCAAGGCCATGGTCATCACGCAGCTGGGCGGCATTGGCCTGCTGGTCGGAGCGCTCTTGCTCTACGCGCACACGGGCAGCTATGACATCAAGGCCTTCCTCCAGAACCCGGGTGTGCTCGACCCCCACACGCTGAGCCTGATGGCTTTCGGGCTGTTGATCGCCGCCGCGGCCAAGTCGGCCCAATTCCCCTTCCAGACCTGGTTGCCCGATGCCATGGAAGCGCCAACGCCCATCAGCGCGCTGATTCATGCCGCTACAATGGTCAACGCTGGGGTCTATATCCTGAACCGCTTCTACCCGGCCTTTAGCACGGTCCCCGGCTGGCGCGAGACGGTGGTCGTCGTCGGCCTGCTGTCGGCGACACTGGCCGGTATCATGGCTCTGGTCGCCAACGACCTGAAGCGCGCCCTGGCCTACTCGACCATCAGCCAGTTAGGCTATATGGTCTATGCGGTGGGCGTCGGCGGCCTCTTCGCCAGCCAGTTCCACCTCCTGAGCCACGCCGTCTTCAAAGCACTGCTCTTCCTCGGGGCAGGCGCCGTGATCCACGCTGTCGGCACGCGCGATATGCGCCAGATGGGCAACCTGGGCAAGCAGATGCCCTTTGTGCGCAATGTGTTTGTCATCGGCGCGCTGGCGCTGGCCGGCCTGCCCATCCTCAATGGTTTCTGGAGCAAAGAGCTGATCCTGGAAGCCGGCCTGGGGAGCAGCATGATCTGGGCCTACGTCATTATGCTGCTCGGCGCCGGGCTGACGGCCCTGTATACCTTCCGCATGGTCTGGATGGTCTTTTACGGGCAGGAGCGCAGCAAGCTGCACGGGCACGACGCGCCCCTGGCCATGCGGATTGCCCTCATTCCCCTGGCCTTGGGCACCCTGACCACCTGGCTGCTCGCCGGCTCAGCCGGCAAGCTGCTGGCTAACAGCATCCTACCGTTCGGGAACGAGGTCGAGTCGCTTTCCACGGTGCTGGGTAAGGTGGTGCTGAACCCGGCCACCCTCATCGCCCTGATCGTGGTCCTGCTGGGCCTGGGCATATGGTACTGGCGAGAGCAATTCAAGGGCCTGGCACAAAGCCTGCACTGGCTGGGAAAGGCCGCTGCAGACAGCTTTGGCTTTGAGTGGATCAACAAAGGGATCGTCAAGACGACTATCGATGGCGCTGAGGGCCTGCGGGTGACGCAGACGGGCGTTCTCAACTGGAATCTGCTGGGAATCGTCGCCGGGCTCGTCATCGTCCTGGCCATCCTGGTCATGGGAGCCTGATGCCATGAATGCAACAACCGCTTTCACCGCCTTACTGGTGCTGCCGTTCGTGGCCAGCCCGGTGATCTACCTGGCCGGCCGCCTGATCACTCGGAGCCGGGGCGAATCGGAAGCCCCCAACCCCATTTGGGTGCTGGCTTTCCTGACACTTGTGGCAACGGCTGTGCCTCTCTACTATGCCGGTCAGACCGTCCTGGCGGGCAACAGCATCACCCTGCAGGAAGGTGTAATCACCCTGCGCATGGATGGCATCGGCCTCCTGCTGGCCGCCATCGTGCTGGTCATCGGCATCATGGTCACCCTCTTCTCGGTGCGCTATGTCGCCGCCGAGGCTGGCGAGGAAAAGTTCTATGCTCTGCTGGTGGCCCTGACCGGCGCGATGATCGGCCTGGGCAATGCAGGCGACCTCTTCAACCTCTGGGTCTGGTTCGAGGGCATGGCCATCATCTCCTTCCTGCTGGTCGCTTTCTACCGGCAGCAGCTCGGCTCGTTGGAAGCCGGCTTTAAGTACATGGTCCAGAGTGCCCTGGGCTCGACCCTGGTCCTGCTGGGTATCTCCCTGGTCTTTATGCAGACCGGCCAGCTCGACTTTGGCGCCATCCAGGCCGGCGTGCGGCACGGGGCGCCACTGCTCCTGGCCGCGGGGGCCCTTTTCGTCACCGGTTTTGGCGTCAAGGCGGCCCTGGTGCCGCTGCATACCTGGCTGCCCGATGCTCACTCGCAGGCGCCTAGTGGCATCAGCGCGGTGCTTTCCGGCGTGCTGATCGAGGCCGGCCTGGTAGCCCTCCTCCGGGTGCTGGGCGTCGTCTCGGCCGCCAGCGCCGCCTGGGGCCCGCTCCTGCTCGGTTTCGGCGCCCTCAACATGCTTGTGGGCAACCTGATGGCCCTGCGCCAGGTGCAGGTCAAGCGTCTGCTGGCCTACTCGAGCATCAGCCATGTCGGCTATATGCTGTTGGGCCTGGGCATCGCCATCAGCTTCGGCCAGCCGAACGGCGCCGCCGGTGGCTTTTTCCACCTGATTACCCACGCTTTGATGAAGGGGCTGGCCTTCCTGGCGGCTGGCGCCTTGCTCTACGCCCTCTACCTGGCTCGGGGCGAGCACAAGCCTCTCCTGGTCGAGGACCTGGATGGAACGGCGCGGCGCTATCCCTGGGTGGCGCTGGCCCTGAGCGTAGCCGTCCTGGGCCTGGCGGGCCTGCCGCCCATGGCCGGGTTCATGTCCAAGTGGCAGATCCTGGCCGCCGGCGTCCAGACCAACAATACCATCATCCTGCTGCTCGTCATCTTTGCCGCCCTGAACAGCATCCTCTCCCTGGGCTACTATGCTCCCCTGGTCAACCGCATGTACCGCAAGGCGCCTTCAGCGGTCGTCGCGGCGGGCAAGCCCATCGGGGCAACGATGACAGTGCCCCTGTTGCTGTTGATGGCAGCAGTGGTCATCCTGGGTTTCTGGCCCAGCCTGGTGAGTTCACTGACGAATGGGGCCGCTGCAGCGCTGCTGGCTGCCTTTGGCCATTGAAAGCGAGGGTAACAAGGTGCAAGTGTTGCTGACTCCACCGCTTGCTTTTCTGATCTATATCCCTATCGTGCTGGCTCTTGTTGGGCTCGGCAAGCTCCTGGCGGGGCCCGAGAAGCCAAACCCGGTCAAGATAAGCATCTATGGCAGCGGTGAGGTGGCTCCGGAGAGCGCTGAGGCGCCCGGCTATCGCCCGTTTTTCCTCATCGCCTTCTTCTTTGCATTCCTCCACCTGGGGATGCTTGTGCTGGGCACGGGCGGCCAATCGCGGACCGAGGCCATCTACCTGATCGGGTTGCTGGTGGGGCTTTTGGCCCTGATGCTGGGCTAGTGGCTTCCCGCACTGGTTTTGATGGGGCAGAGTCGTCCCCCTGCAGGCAACGGGTACTCATCAAAACCAGTGCGGGGACCCACTAGCGCCGGTCGCACACGTGGAGAACAGGAAGGCAAGCTATGTCTGATGACAACAGCTTTATGAACACAACCATAGAAAAGGTCAAGCTCTGGGCGCGTATGAACTCGCCCTGGGCAATCCACTTTAATAGCGGCTCTTGCAACGGCTGTGATATCGAGATCCTGGCCACATTGACTCCCCGCTATGACGTCGAGCGGCTGGGGATCAAGCTGCAGGGCAGCCCGCGCCATGCCGATGTGCTGATCTGCACCGGGCCAGCTACGCGCCAGGCGCGCGAGCGGCTGGTGCGCATCTACGAGCAAATGCCCGATCCCAAGTTCGTCATCGCCGTGGGCTCCTGCGCCGCCTCGGGCGGCGTCTTCCAGGGCTGCTACAATGTCGTTGGCGACCTGGGCAAGGTCATTCCCGTCGATGTCTATGTGCCCGGCTGCCCACCCCGCCCAGAAGCGATTATCTTCGGCGTAGCGCAGTTGTTGGGCAAACTGCAGGGAAGCATCGCGAAACCCAGCGAGCCGGGGCAACAATAGGAGGCTATGGGATGGAAACAGTCGAGATCCTGCAAGCCGCTGAGGCCCTGCTGCAACCCTGGGCCAAAGCGGTCACACGACCTGCCGGCAATCGCCTGGACGCGACCCTGGAGCCAGCCGACCTGACGGCGGCCGTGAGCGCCCTGCGCAAGGCTCACCTGGGTTACCTAGCCGCCATCACCGGCGTGGATCACCCGGCGTCCGCCCCGGCAACAGAGGAAGGCCAGGCGGCCCCCGATGCGGGGACGCTGGAAGTGCTTTACCACTTTTGCCAGGGCGCGGCGATCGTCACCTTGCGCGTCAGCGTGCCCCATACGGAGCCCGTCGTTCCCACGGTGTGCGGGGTGATCCCTGCGGCTACGCTCTACGAACGGGAGCTCTCTGAGTTGTTCGGCATCGAGGTCAAGGGCACGCCGGATCCCAGCCGCCTGGTGCTGGCTGATGAGTGGCCCGAGGGCGTCTATCCGCTGCGCAAGTCGTTCAAGGGCTTTTCTTCCACAGCGAGTGAGGCGAAGTGAGTATGGAAGAGCAAAACCCCAACCGCAAGTTCATTGTCCCGATTGGCCCCCAGCACCCGGCGCTTAAGGAGCCTGGCCATTTCGCGTTCACTGTCGATGGGGAGATTATCACCGGCGCTTCGATCCGCCTGGGATACGCTCACCGCGGCATTGAAAAAGTGTCCGAATCGCGCACATGGGTACAGAACCTCTACCTCTTTGAGCGCGTCTGCGGCATCTGCTCGCACATCCACGGCACGGCCTACGTGCTGGGCGTCGAGCAGCTCGCCGGCGTCAGCGCACCGCCTCGCGCGCAGGCAATCCGCACGCTGGTCGCCGAGCTGGAGCGCATACACAGCCACCTGCTCTGGCTGGGCGTCGCGGCGCACGAAGGGGGCTTTGATACCCTGTTCATGTATTCCTGGCGCGACCGGGAGACGGTCATGGACATTTTGGAGGGCCTGACCGGCAACCGGGTCAACTACTCGGTGAGCCTGCTGGGCGGCGTCAAGTTCGATGTGGACCAGGAGCAATCAGACGCCATCCGCAAAGGCATTGACTATTTGGAAAAGCGCACCCAGCACTACCTGGACGTCGTGAATAATGACGAGACGTTCCTGGTGCGCACCCGCAACGTGGGCACCATGAGCGCCGAACTGGCGGATGAGTTGGGCGCCGTCGGCCCGACCGTCCGCGCTTCAGGCGTACACCGCGACATCCGGGTTGAGGCCCCCTACGCCGCCTACCCTGAGTTCCCGGTGAACATCGTGCTGGGCGCCCATGGCGACCTGCAAGAGCGCTTTGTCGTGCGCATCAACGAGCTCTTTGAGAGCTACCGGCTGATCCGTGAGATCCTGGACCGGATGCCGGCCGGCGACCTGACCGTGCGCGTGCCCCGGCGCATCCCCGAAGGAGAGGCCATCAGCCGGGTGGAAGCGCCGCGCGGCGAGCTGTTCTACTATATGAAGAGCAACGGCTCGGATACGCCGGAGCGCATCAAAGTGCGCACCCCCAGCCTGTGCAACTGGGCTTCGGTCTCTTCGTTGGCCGTCGGCCACAAGCTGGCCGACATGCCGATGCTGTTGGTCGGCATCGATCCTTGCTTCTCGTGCAACGATCGCCTCATCACCGTCAAACGAGCCGCGGGCGCGGAGACCTGGACCTGGGAAGACCTGCGCCGTTATGGAATCGAGTACTACCGATGAACAACATCATTCCGCTAATCGCCCTTGTACTCTTCCCGAGTGGCCTTTTCCTGCTCGTCATAGGCCTGGCCTACGAGTGGGTAGACCGCAAGCTGGTCGCGCAGTATCAGAACCGTCTGGGTCCACGCTGGTTCCAGCCGCTGGCCGATGTGGTCAAACTGCTGGCCAAGGAAGAGATCGTACCCTCGGGCGCTCAGCCCTTGCTCTTCACCGCCCTGCCCGTCGTCGCGCTGGCGGCGGTGCTGACGGCGGCGCTTTACGTGCCCATGGTGGGGCTGCTCCCCGCCTATAGCTTCCGTGGCGACCTGATCGTGACCCTCTACCTGCTCAGCATGCTGACCCTGTGCCTGGGCATCGCAGGCATGAACACGGCGGATCGCTTCTCCATCGTCGGCGCCACCCGAGCCCTGACCCAGCTCTTCTCCTACGAGGCGCCCTTCCTGCTGGCGCTCTTGGGACCGAGCATCGTGGCCGGCAGCTGGCAGATCAGCGCCATCAACGCCTATGCGCAGAGCCATCTGTGGGTGATCGTCACCCAGCCCCTCGGCTTTATCGTGGCCCTGGTGGGATTGATGGGTAAGCTGGAGCTGCCGCCCTTTGACGCCCCCGAGGCCGAGACGGAGGTCGTCGCTGGCGCCCTGACGGAGTACAGTGGCCGTGGCTTTGCCCTCTTCCGCCTGGCCCGCGACGCTGAGCTGGTCATCGGCCTCACTCTGATAACGGCCTTTTACCTGGGCGGCCTGTCGAACCCGCTGTTCTTCCTGATCAAAACGCTGGTCGTGCTGTTGGTCGTGGCTGGGCTGCAGTCGCTCTTTGCCCGGCTGCGCATCGATCAGACGGTAGGCATGTGGTGGCGGATCGGCGCCGTACTGGCCCTGGTCCAACTGTTGATCGTGCTCGCGATCCGAGGGGGTATCCTGTGAGAATCGGTGCAATGCTCAGCGATATTACCGGCTCCCTGTTCAAGCGGCCAGTGACCGAAAGATATCCCTTTGAGCGCAAGCCCGCGCCCGTGCGCCTGCGGGGCAAGTTGCACTATGATGCCAGCAAATGTACCAACTGCCGCATGTGCGTGCGCGACTGCCCTTCCAACGCCATCGATATCATCGTCATCGACAAGGCCGCCAAGCGCTATGCCATGGACTATAACGTGGACCGCTGCGTCTTTTGCAGCCAGTGCGTGTTCAGCTGCCGTTTTGGCGCCCTGAGCATGGCTTGCGACGACTGGGAACTGGCTTCCTGCACCAAGGATCCTTTTGCTGTGCACTATGGGGCGGATGAAAACAAGTAATCGCCCTGTCTGGCTCGACTCGCTGCAGGGGGCGCTGCAACCGCACCCCGGGGCCGGGGCTCCCCACGACCTGTCTGCAGGTCGTGGGGTCCCCGAGCGCCCCCTGCGGCTCGCCATCCTGGGCATCGGCAACGAGTTGAACGCTGATGACGGCGCGGGGGTGCTCGTGGCGCGCGCCCTCAAGGCGCGCCTGGCCCCCAACCCGCAGCTGCTGGTGCTGGAAGCAGGCGCTGCCCCCGAGAATTTCGGCGGCCCTCTGCGCCGCTTCCAGCCCACACTGGTGCTCATGATCGACGCGGTGCAGATGGACGCGCCACCGGGTGCCATCACCTGGCTGGCCTGGGAACAGATCGACGGCCTCAGCGCCTCCACCCACACCCTGCCGCCCTCCGTCTTTGCCACCTACCTCATGAGCGAGCTCGGCTGCCGGGTAAGCCTGCTCGGCATCCAGGCTGCGTGCCTGGAGATGGGGGAGCCGCTCTCCGCGGCCGTGCAGGCGGCAGTGGAGGAGGTCGC
>DAOTVS010000013.1:0-8870 GCA_034436375.1 Anaerolineae bacterium
AGCGGTCCCCGTTCACGCCAGTGGCTCCAGTGTCTCCACCTGCCCCGGGTCGCTCCAGCACACCGCGTGGCCCTGGCCACAATCCTTGCACTCGCACTGGATGGTCGTGTGCGCGATCCCGAATTTCTCGCTCAGAACCTGCTTGAGCGCCTCCAAGACGCCAGCCATCTGCGGCATAGTCTGATCGCTCAGCACCACATGAGCACTGAGCGCCAGGTAGCCTGGGCCCACCGTCCACACGTGCAGGTCGTGCACCGCCGTCACGCCGGGGACCTGGCGCATGGCCTCGATCACGCCAGTCGCCGTCAATCCCTCCGGCATGCCCTCGGCCAGGATGTGCACCGATTGGAGCAGCACCCTGCCGCCGCCGACCAGGATGATCAGCCCGATGAGCACGCTCATGAGTGGGTCGGCCGGAGTCCAGCCCGTCAAGGCGATGATGGCGCCCGCAGCGATCACTCCCACGGAAGCGAGCGCATCGCCCAACACGTGCAAAAAGGCGCTGCGCACGTTCAGGTCGTGGTGATCGTGCTCACGCAGGGTGAGGGCGACCAGTAAGTTGACCACCAGCCCGACCACGGCGACGACCAGCATGGGCCCCACCAGCACGGGCTCCGGGTGGGCAATGCGGCCCCATGCCTCGCGAAAGATGCCCAGCGCCACCACGAGCAGTGTGACGCCATTCACCAGCGCCGCCAGGACCTGCATACGGTGAAAGCCGTAAGTATGCCGATCATTGGCGGGCAATGAAGCGACGCGCAGAGCCGCATAGCTCATGCCGAGCGCCAGCACGTCCAAGAAGACGTGCGCCGCATCCGAGAGCAGGGCCAGGCTGCCCGTCCACAGGCCGCCCAGCACCTCGGCCACCAGAATGAGGCTGGTCAGGGCCAGGGAGAGGACAAAACGGTGTTGGATCTGGTGCGTGTTGTGTGTCACGAGTGCGACTCCTTCCTGATAGCGGCTCTGCCCGGAGTTGCCGCTCCCACCCATAGCATCCTCATGCAACCGGAACAACCTTTCGTAGGGTGGACCCACACCCTGGGGGCAAGGCCGGGCTTGAGCGGAGCGGGTCAGCCGGCGTCCACCCAGCACCTGCGTGCCAGGGGCTTTTTTCGGATCAGCTGGCCTGGGCAACATTGATCCAGGCCGCGATATCAGCCTTGGACGGGATGCGCCCTGCCGACTTGACGACGCCATCAATGACCAGGCCCGGGGTCGCCATGATCCCATACGACATGATGGCCCGCATATCGGTCACCTTTTCCACCTCGGCCTGCACGCCCAGCTCCACCAGCACCTCGCGCACCCGCGCCTCCAGGGTCTTGCAGTTCGGGCAACTTGAGCCCAGGATCTTGATATTCATCGTTTCTCTCCTTCTACAGTACCATGTTGAACAGGTAGCCCACGGCCACGATGCCCACGGCCACCACGCCCAGGAACACGGCGATCATCTGCCATTTGAGCACGCGGCGCAGGATAATCGTCTCGGGCAGCGAGAGCCCGACCACGCTCATCATGAACGCCAGCACCGTGCCCAGGGAAGCGCCCTTTTCCATCAGCGCCTGGACCACCGGGATGACGCCCGCGGCGTTGGAGTACATCGGCACCCCCAACAGCACCGCCGCTGGCACGCTCCACCAGGCGTTCTTGCCCATGATATGGGCCATAAAGTCCTGGGGCACATAGCCGTGGATCACGGCGCCCACGGCGATGCCGGCGATCACGTAGGGCCAGGTACGGCCCACGATGTCGCGCACGGACTGCAGGCCATAACTCACCCGGTCAGCCCAGGTTTTCCGCTCCTCGACGAGCTGCGACTCGCCCATGCGCATCTGATACACCCAATCCTCAACCCAGTGTTCCAAATGCAGGCGCCCGATCACCCAGCCGGCGACCATGGCGATGATCAGGCCCGTGCCCACGTAGAGCAGGGCCACACGCCAGCCGAAGAGGCCGAGGAGCAGCGTGGCCGCCACCTCGTTGATCATCGGCGCCGCGATCAAGAAGGAGAGGGTCACCCCCAGCGGCACCCCCGACTCCACAAAACCCACAAAGAGTGGCACCGCTGAGCAGGAGCAAAAGGGCGTCACAATGCCCAGGAGCGAGGCCAGGACATTGCCCACGCCCTCACGCTTGCCGCCCAGGATGCTGCGCGCTCGCTCGGGCGTCACGAACGAGCGCAGGATACCCACCAGGAAGACGATCGCCGCAAGCAGCAGCAGGACCTTGGGCACGTCATAGATGAAAAAGCCGACCGCCGAGCCGAGACGGCTCGTTGCGCTCAGGCCGAGTAGCGAGTAGGCAACCCAGCTGGTAAGCGGCAGCAAAAAGTGGTAAGCCCCGAACCACACCAGGGCCGCAGCCACCACATACAGCGCCAGCAGGCTATTCTGGCCCAGGCGCCTTTCGATGCGTTCTGTCATCATTGTCCTCCATTACGGCCATCGACGGTAAATATGCACCAAACTGCATGCCTTGAATGAAAAAAAAGAGATCACGCACATTCGCGCGGGCAGGGCCGCGTCTTGGCCTCCTGATGCTTCGAGCAGAGGCCGGCCGCGGCCAACACAGCGCAGACGCGCGCATCAGCCAGACGATAGAAGATGCGGCGCCCTTCTCGCCGGTCGGCCACGAGCCCCGCCTGGCGCAACGCAGCCAGTTGCTGCGAGATGTAGGGCTGCGGCCGGCCGAAGCGAGCAGTCAGGTCACACACGCACTCCTCCCCACCGCACAACGCCAGGAGCAGGCGCAGCCGGACGGGATGGGCCAGGGTTTGAAAAAGCTCCTGCGCCCTGTCTACCTCATTGTTGCTATGGCCCATCACGCTCCTCCGCATCTCTATACATGCACTACATTGCATGTATCATACTCCCATTGTCCCTCTTTGTCAAGGGGCAGACCTGACAGGGTGCATCCAAAATATGTCAACGAGTTCGGCCAACAGGCTACCCTCAGAGGCGCTCTGCCCTGGCAACCGGGCCCCATGCTTCGCGCTGCCCCGGTACAGGGCCTTTTGGGGGTCAGGCATGTCCGGCCGCCCCGCGGGGCGGCCGGACATGCCTGACCCCTTTCCCGGGTTGAGGCCGGGCGGCAGCGTGGCAGAATGGCCGGCTGCAACCCGGGCGGCGGGTACGCATCCAGGATGCACCCACCTGACAGGTCTACTCAGCCTCTAGACCACCCCCAGGACAAGCAATAGAGCCCACAGCGCCAGCCCGCCGAGGAAAATCCAGGCGACGTCCAGCTTGAAATAACGCATGGCGACCAGGGCGCCGGCGGCGAAGGCTATCGAAATGGGGCTCACGATGGCCACGGCGCTCAGTTGCAGCACCACCACCGCCAGCAGCCCGACGAATGCGGCCAGCACGCCCTCCAGGGCGCCCCGGATGGCCCGCAGATCGGGCAGGCGGGCGTAGATCTCGCTAAAGATCAGCGCCCAGAGGAAGGGGGCCGCGAAGATGGCAAAGGTCGCCAGTGTCGCCCCGCCGATACCCCCCACCTTGTAACCGATAAAGGTCGCGGTGATCAGGAAGGGCCCAGGGGTGACCTGCCCCAGGGCCACGCCGGCGGCGAACTGGCTGGGTGTGAGCAGCCCCTGCACCTGCACCACCTCGTGTTGAATCAGCGGGATGATGGTGGCGCCGTTGCCAAAGGCCACCGCGCCGATTCTGAACAGCGCCAGCGCCAGGTCCCCGACGGCCGAGTGAAGAGAATAGGAAAAAGCGACTATGGCGAGCACGATCAGAATGGCCAGAGCAATCGCCGCCAGTCGCCTGGCCGAGAGGGGTGTCACTGTGTAGGGGACGGCAGCGCCCGGGCTGGGCGGTGGCCTGAGCAGCACCCCGCCCAGCACCAGGGCGGCGAGCACAACCAGGAGCGGGTTCACGCTGAGCAAGAGGGCAACAAAGGCGCCCAGGCCCAGGGCCGCCTCGATCTTGCCCTTGAAGGACTGGGCGGCAAAATCGAGGGTCACGTTGGCGATCGTGCCGATCACCAACGCCTCCAGGCCCAGGAAGAGGGGCTGCACGAAGGGCAGGCTGCCGGCGCTAAAGTAGCCAATCGACAGGGCCAGCATCAGCACATAAGCCGGCAGGATGAAGGCGCTCATGGCCAGGGCCGCCCCCGGGACGCCGCGCAACCGGTAGCCCACATAGGCAATGAACTCGGGCATCACAGGCCCCGGGTAGAGCTGCACCAGCGCCAGCCCTTCGTTGGTCTCCTCCTCGTTCAGCCACCGGTTTTCGATGACTATTCGCCTGACCTTGGGCAGGATTGAGAAGCCAAATGCCGTCACCCCCACCTTGAGGTAGGTCCAGAAGAGGGTCCAGAGCGAGACATCGGGGCGAGACTCTTGCTCAGCGGAAGGCTCCTCCTCCCGGATCTCTTCCTGAATCTGTGTCACGGATTACCTCGTCTCGCAGCCAGACTGCTCATGACGCCTGCGGACCGCCATCCCTCGCGGCTTTGCATGGCCTGCGGGCCATGTCACACTCAACGGGATCGCTCTTCCTGCACTGGCAGGGGCGCGGGCCGGCCTTCGGCCGCCGCTTCGGCACAGGGGATGCAGACGGTCTGGCCTTCTCGCTCGCGGGCGTAGCGCGTCACCACCGTCTCTCCGCATACATCGCAGATAAAGGTGTCGAAAGCATGCGGCTCTGGCGGCGGCAGCTCGATCGGCTGCACAGGCTCGATATTGAACAGGGCCTGCACAGGCTCGCTGAGCACCGTGTTGATCAGGTCCGCGGAAAGCCGGGGGTCAATCTGGCAGGCGGGCACCCCCTTCCGGCGCTCGGCGATGAACTCGGACTCCTGGCTGCGCTGGATGACCTCGGGCCTGGCGACTACCCGCACACTACGGGGATTGCGGTTGTCGATCACCGTCACGGCGAACTTGCCGTAGCCCAGGCGCTCGATATTGCCCTTGCCGAAGGTGCAGCCCGTCGCCATCTGGATGCCGTCGGCGAAGCAGGTGCCGCAGTGGCTGCGATCGATCTCGACCAGCGCCCTCAGCTCGCCGTTGCGCGAGCGCTCCACGCCCAGGGCCTCCAGGGCGGCCAGCCCCGCGCGCAGGCCCAGCGGCATCGCCGGGCAGCGGTGGCCGTGCATGAGCAAAGCTGCTTGATACAATGGGCTGTTGGTGTCCATCTCTCCCCCTCCACAAGGAGACGTTGGGAGTCTGGGCGTCACCGAGGGCGGAGCCTATCGTTGAGCGATGAGCCCTGCCCCGCCTTTACGCGCCCTTGGTGCTCCAGAGGCCTCCCAGCAAGCGGCATGCCACACTGGCAGAGTTGGCATTTGACAACATATACCCTTCGGGGGTATAGTAGCGTCGCTTCCTGTATTCGTATATGCTGATGATCCAATACTTCTACTCACACTCGGCGGCCAAGTCCCGCCAGGGAGGTTCGATGAACGCCAAACGTCTTGTATTGATACTGGGCCTCGCGGGTTTTATCGTCATGGCCGACAACTGGGTCGTCTCGCCGATTCTGCCGGCCATTGCCGCATCGCTGCACGTCGCACCGGCCAGCGCCGGCGTTCTCATTGCGGCCTATATGCTGCCCTTTGGCCTCTTCCAGCTGGTCTATGGCCCGCTGGCTGATCGTTTTGGCAAGCTCAAGGTCATCACCGTGACACTGGCCCTCTTCACCGTCGCCACGGGGCTCTGCGGACTGGGCCTGGGGCTCGCGGACCTTGGCGCCTACCGGGCGCTGACCGGCCTCTTCGCCGCGGCCACCATGCCGATCTCTCTGGCCCTGATCGGCGACCTGGTGCCCATGGCCGAGCGCCAGACGGCCATCGGCACTTTCATGGGCATCTCTTTCCTGGGGCAGGCGCTGTCGATGGCCATCGGCGGCACGATCGCCTACCTGGTCAACTGGCGGGGCGTGTTTATCTCTTATGCGGGGTTGGCGGCGATCATCACCGTCGTGCTCATCGTCAGCACCCGGCGGCTCTCAGGGCAGGTCACGCGCCGGTCGCGGGGCTCAGTGCTGGCGCCCTATGCGCAGCTCCTGGGGCATGGCCCAAGCTTGCGGGCCTACCTGCTGATCGTGTTCGAGGGTATCTTCATCCTGGGGTCGTTCTCGTACCTGGGGGCGAACATCTCGCAGGTCTTCCACTTTAACTACCTGGGCATCGGCATGATCATGACCGGCTTTGGCGTCGGGGCCGTGCTGGCGGGGCGCATCAGCGGCCAGATCGTTGAGCGGACGGGGCGCAAGCGCCTCATCGCCGGCGGCCTGTTCCTCGGCGCCGTCGCTGACCTGATCGTGGCGGCGTTCTCAGGCAGCCTGGTACTTGCGGTGCTTGCCGTCTTCCTGTTGGGACTCGGCTTTATGCTGGCCCACTCGACGTTGTTGACGCTCGCTACCGAGTTTGCGCGCCAGGCGCGGGGTGTGGCCATGTCGATGGTCACCTTCTGCTTCATGGTCGGCGGCGCCGTCGGCACGGGCCTCGGCGGGCGCCTCATCACCGCCCACGGCTACCCAGGCTACTTTACCCTCTATGGCGTGCTGCTGCTGGCGCTTAGCCTGGCCGGGCTCGTGGTCATCGCCGAGGAATTGGAGGAGGGAGAGGCTGCGGTCGTCGTCGGCCGCTAAGGCAGCCGACTGTCGGGGGGCGACATTGCCTCAACAGCCCAAGCGCAGAGCTGGGGGGCCTGAGTGCGCCCTGCAGGGCGCACTCAGGCCCCCCAGTCCTACTCAGAAGATCTGTATCCCGAAGAAGCCTGTGATGAACTTGGCAGCGACGTACAGGAAATAGACCCCGAAGATCAGCTTGAGCGTCGCTGGCTTGAAGCGTTTGATCACCGCCGCGCCCACCTGTGCGCCGACGATGGTGCCTGCCGCCAGCAGCAGCCCAGCCGCCAGGTCAACAAACCCCTGCGCCAGCTTGATCCCGCCGCCCACGGCTGCCAGCGGGATCATGGTCGCCAATGACGTGCCCATCGTGATATATACGGGCGCGCCAAACAGGTACAGGAGCCCGGGCACCAGGGCGTAACCGCCGCCCAGCCCGGCCACCCCGGTCATGATGCCGACCACCAGGCCAAACACGCCCAGGCCCCATGCCGGGCCCGAGATCGCCGGGCCCTGGCTGCCCGACGGCGCGGCACGCTGCGCCACCCCTTCGTAGATCATCCGGATTGCTGGCCAGAGGAAGACCAGGCCCAGGATGAGCCCCAGGAGCGAGGCCTGAGCCGAAAGCAGGGTGAACAGCCACGAGCCAAGCAGCACACCGATGATACCGCCGGCCGTGAGCCAGCCAAAGGTGCGCACATCCACATTGCGCCGGACCAGGTGCCCATAGCCGCCAGAGACTGCTGTGAAGATGACGGCAAAGAGGGTTGTGCCGATGGCGATGGCCGTTGGGTAACCCATCCAGAAGTGAATGGCGGGCAGCATCAGGCTGCAACCGCCCGTGCCAATCAGCCCGCCGAGCACGCCCGCACAAAAGCCGACCACCACAAGGATCGCGCCTTTGAGAGTGCTCATCGGCTGGACGCCCGGCACGACGCCGATGCCCGCCACAAGCGCCCACACGAGCACGGCGACGACGATGAGCAGCAACACGAGCGTGACAATCTGCTGGCGCCACCATGGCGTCGCTTGAGTAACCATTTTATGCCTCCTGCGAGTCATGAATTGCATAGAGTAAGTTCAGTCTAATCGCTGCACCCTACGCAACATCAGGAGGCGGGCGTTTGACCCCTGAGCCACGCCCTGTAATACACTGGCAGCGCGCCGGTTGTGGATTACAGCATCTTGGCATCTCTTATCCCTCCGCTGGCAGCCCGCCGGCTCGCAAATCCACGCACGGTAGCCCTACGGGCTCCATGCACACTTGCAGTGTAACTATTCACTATGTTGTTGTCAAGTATATGGTACATTTCAGTTACGGCTTTGTGAGAGTTCAACTGCAGTTGGCTGTAACATATTGTCGCGGGCGCGCTCCATGGGGGCTGCAGGGCACGATGCTGGGGACAAGCCTTTCCCGAGCATGAAGCATCGCGGGGCAACCGTGTAGCCTGAGCCGTTTGGTTTGTACGTAGGCGCGTGGTGGGCTAGAATACGGGCTTGTACAGTAGCGTATTCTGTGGGCATGGAGGACGCATGGCCAAGCAGGTCCTGGTCTACACACAAACCGCCGGTTGACTGTTCTGCGAAAAAGTGAAAGAGTTTCTTTCACAAAAGGGTGTGCAATTCACCGAACGCGACGTCGTCAAAGATCCCCAGGCCATCGAGGAACTATCCAAGCTTGGCTACCTGACCACTCCTGTCATCGTCGTTGACGGCGAGGTCGTCGTCGGGTTTGATCGCAAGAGGCTGGAGCAGCTGCTTCACCTCTAGACCAGATTGGCTTCTGTGACCGGTACGCTGAAGTAAAACGTGCTGCCCTTGCTGGGCTCGCTTTCGGCCCAGATCCGTCCGCCGTGGGCCTCGACCAGCTTCCTTGTAATGTAGAGGCCGAGGCCCAGGCTCTCCCGCCGCTCACGTCCTGTCTCGGTTCGATAGTAACGCTCGAATAGGTGGGGTAGCTCGTCCGGCGCAATGCCCGGCCCCTGATCGGACACGGCCGTGACAACCTCGTCTGCCTGCACTGGCCAAGAGTCGCAACAGGAGCTCGGCCCGTGTCTGAACGACGGTCAGCGGGCTGCGTAAATCGTGGGAGACTGTGCGCAGAATGTCCTCGCGCTGTTCCTGCAGCTCGTGGAGGGCGGTGATATCGGTGAAGGTAATCACCGCACCGAGAAGCTCGCCGTCGGCAGCACGGATGGGCGCGGCACTGCTGGAGACCCAGAGGGTCCGGCCGTCGGGGTGGTGCAAGATGACCACCACCCCGCGAACCGTCTCGCCGTGGAGCGCGCG
>DAOTVS010000014.1:0-3762 GCA_034436375.1 Anaerolineae bacterium
GGATTGGGCTGGTTGCCTGCAGCCGGGCCGCCCGCGGGCGGCCCGGCTGCAGGCAACCCGCCCAATCCCCCCGAATGGCTCCACTCCGGTCGCGTGCGAAGCGCGATGCCCGGATGGGATCCGCGCCCCGATGGGTAAGTACGGCTGCAGTGTCAGGTCGGTTACGTGCCCAAAGGGCAAACCTCAAGCGGGTCAAAAGTCCTTATAGACGGTCTGCTCATAGATCGCTTCGACGCGGTTCTTGTGGCCCAGTTCTTCCTCGGCCAGGTACTCGAACAACTTGCGCTCCTCGACGCGGCAGGCCAGCGCGGCCAGGTCGGCGTAAAGATCATGGCTGGCAGCCTCGCGCTTGCTGGCGACAATGAGAACGTCCTGGAAATCGGCATCCGGGCTCAGCGGCTGGGCGACGAGGAAATCGCCGATCTTGAGGTCGATGATCTGCGCTTCGTGCCCCGCCGCCACGATCTGCGCCGGGTCGCCGGCCAGCAAGGCCTCCAGGTGTTGCTTGTGCCCGACCTCGTCCTGGGCCAGCTCTTGCAACAGGTCGCGAGTGTGAGGTAAGCGCACCGCCTGGGCGACGGTGCTGTAGAGGTTGTAGCTATCCTCTTCGGCCTGAATGGCCTGCTTCAAAATGCTCGTTAACGGATGCTCGGTTTGTGCGGTCATTGCTTGCTCCTTGCTGGTCGTGCTAAAAGGCGCGGAAGCGAGCCTTGGGCGCGCCGCAGACGGGGCAGCGGTCGGGGGCGTCGCCCATGACAGTGTGGCCGCACACTTCGCAGATGTTGATCGCGCCGGCCTCGATATCCTTGCCGTCGGCGACAGCCTTTTTGGCGTTGCCATAGAGAACGGCATGGATCTTCTCAGCCTCGAGGGCATAGGTGGTAGAGCGCTGGGCGCCGCTCTCATCCTGGAAGACCGCGGCATTGTGGTAGACGGGGTACATCTCGAGCACTTCAAAGGTCTCGCCATCGATGGCCGTCTGCAGGTTATCGCTCGAGCCCTTGACCTGGCCCAGCTCGCGCAGATGGTTGGTGGCATGGGCCTTTTCCGCAAAGGCGATAGCCTCGAACAGGCGAGCGACGTTGGCAAAGCCCTCCTTGCGGGCGCGCTCGGCGAAAATCAGGTAACGCATGTGGGCCTGGCTTTCACCAGCAAAGGCGGCCAGCAGATTGTTTTCCGTCATCTTGTGCATGATCGATTTCCTCCCTAGAGCCTGATCAACAGATGCCAACAATGTTCGAGCTGAGAACGGCTTGAGCAACTGGCTGACACGGCGGAAGCGGCGCAGCAGGCGGCTATTGGCCGGCTCAGGCACGATGACAATGATCGGCACCTGATCGCCGATCTGCCTCCGCAGCCGGCAGACCACATTCCATCCGTTGGCATCGGGCAATTCAGCGCTGAGCAACAACAGGTCGATGGTCATGCCTTCCAGGGCAAGCAAGCCTTCCCGTGCATCAGGGGCCTCCACCACGTGCAGGCTATAGGCCTCGAGATTGGTGCGAATCAGCTTGCGCATGCGCCAGTCGCCATCCATGATCAGCGCTATCGGTGCGCCCATGCTCCAGCTCCGATATCCAGGCATTCCATTGCCGCGGCCTCAGCCGCGCCAGCCCTCACTGCTGCCATGAGTATATACGAAAAGGCGTTAGAGAACCGTAAGAATGGGGCATAACAGTATTAGAAACCTGTTAATTCGGCGCCGCTGATTCGTCTTTGCAGCATAACGTGAAGGACCTGAATGAATGAATATTCACGCCCCTGGCGGTAGCGTTTCATCGCTTTTTAATGCACCCAGTGTATATTACTGGTGAGCCACACTGGTTCGACAGTCAATGCCTCAGGCTCTTGGGGGCGGCCAGGTGGCCTGAGAACGAGCGTTCGCAACCCAGCACATCGTCGCTCACATCGTTGCCTGCATTGCCGCTCTCGTAGTGCCAAACGTCGTTGCCTACGTCGAACCCACCATCGTCGCAAGCGTTGCCGTCACTATCGTTGCCGACGTCGTAGCCAACATTGTCGCTTACGTCTACCCAAGCATCGCAGCCTCAACCTACCATCCATTGCACCTGCCTTCGCTGCCTGCGTTGTTACTCCCGTTGTGGATCGTCGCAACTATCCCGTGCGCTCGTTCTTGTCTACGATCGCGGGACCGCATGGCTCCGCGGCCCAGGGGGGGTGGCGCCCAAACAGCTATCTTTCTCTGTATCCTACGGCGCCACCCCTTGCCCATTCTACAGCAAGATGCTTAAGCGCCCACCAGCGGCTGCGCAGCCGCTGGTGGGCGTCGCTCTTTGTCTCATAGCGCCATCAAGAGGCCGGGGCAGCCAGCTCTGGCGCTGGAAAGCGCGCTTTGTGCTCTTGCCACCCTGCAATGACGCGGGGCTCGGGGCCAACACGGTCCAGACGCAAGCCCAGGAGGCCGGCCAACCGGCGCAAAAGGGCCTGCGCAGGGGCCAGCTGGACTTGTTGGCCGCCTGAAGCCAGGATAGCGTTGGCGAGGTCATCGAGCACCCGGATCGCTGCCGGGGCATTGAGATCGGAGGCCATGGCCCCGGCAAAGGCGTGCGCCGCCTGGTTTGTGGCCTGCGAGAGCGCCCCGGTACAGGCGACATCGCCCTCGAGGGAAGGGAGCCGGCAGGCCGAAGCGAAGGCCCCACGGACCGGTGTGGGGCCCGCCCCTGGCTGCGCTTCACGCTCATAGGCGGCGGCCCGCCAGCGTTGGGCCATCACTGCACTGCGCTCAAGAGCGGGCAGATCGTAGGCCCAGAGCTGGCGGTAGTGATGGCTGGCCAGGTAGAGACGCAGGGCATCGGGGTTGAACCGGGAGAGGAGGTCATGCATCATGATGATGTTGCCGAGCGACTTGCTCATCTTTTCGCCCTGATAGTAGACCATGCCGGTGTGTAGCCAGTAACGGACAAAGGGGCGCTCGCCCGTAGCTGCTTCGGACTGGGCAATCTCACATTCATGGTGAGGAAAGGCCAGGTCGGCGCCGCCGCCGTGAATATCGACGGTAGGTCCGAGAAAGATAGCAGAGATGGTAGAGCATTCGATGTGCCAGCCAGGCCGTCCGGGCCCCCACGGGCTGGGCCAGGCCGGCTCACCGGCAGCCTGCGCCTGCCAGAGCACAAAATCGAGGGGATGCTCCTTATTGACATCCTGTGGGTTACCGCCACGCTGGGCAGCCGTGTGCAGCCACTCTTCTTGCGACAGGCGGCTGAGCAAGCCAAAAGGGGCCGCCTGCGCGCGGTAATAGACGGAGCCGGCGCGCACATAGGCATAGCCGCGGGAGACCAGCAACTCGATGGTGCGGACCATCTGGGGGATCACGTCGGAAGCGCGAGGATAAAAAGTGGGCGGGCGCACATTAAGCGCCTCCATATCGTTGATAAAGTGGCGTACCCACCGGTTGCCCAGGGCAAGCCAATCCTCTCCGACCTCACGCGCTTTGCGCAAGATGTCGTCGTCGATATCGGTGACATTCTGCACATAGCGAACGGTCAGACCCAACCACTCCAGGTAGCGGACGAGGACATCAAAGCTGCAATAGGTGAAAGCGTGGCCCAGGTGGGTGGTGTCGTAGGGAGTAATGCCGCAGACATAGAGCGAAACCGTCCGCTCACGCGGAATAAACGGCTCGCGCTGCTGGGTGAGATCGTTGTAAAGCTGCAACACATGCATCTCCTGCAAGCGGACAAGAGCGTAGATCCGACAGGAGACCTGGCAGGTTTCGGAAACCTGACAGGTCTCCGTCCTTAG
>DAOTVS010000015.1:0-42940 GCA_034436375.1 Anaerolineae bacterium
CCTTACCCATGCAGCAAGCCCTCGCTTCCTTTCTGGTGTTGGTACATTCAGAACACGGAGCGAGGCTTGCTGTTTCTCTATCTTCAATTGTTAAATCCGGGATATATCATGACCCGCCCAATCCCCCGAATGGCTCCACTCCGGTGGCGTGCGAAGCGCGATGCCCGGATGGGATCCGCGCCCCGATGGGTAAGTACGGCTGTAGTGCTAGCCCCCTGCGTAGATCTCTACGCGATAGCAGGTCTCGAACCCAAGGCGACGATAGAGCGCCCCGGCCCCCGGCGGGGCCTGCAAGCCCGCCAGGCGATAGCCCAAGGCTGCGGCATCAAAGATCGCCCGCAACAGAAGCGCCGTAGCCACGCCGTGCCCCCGGTACGCAGGCGCCGTGCCGAGGCCACACAGCCCGGCCACCCCTTCCTTAAGCACCATCGTCAGCACACCTGCCGGGATGCCTTGCAGACAGGCCAGGTAGACGTACAGAGCCGGATCATAACGTCCTGCCATCATCACGTTGTGCAGATAAGCGGCGGCGCTGGGAGGCAGATGAAAGGCAGCCGCATGGACTTGGGCAGCACGGGTCAGGGCAGAGGGGTCGCGCACGGCCTCAATCTGTACATCACGATTGGGATGCACAGAGGCGTTAAGGCGCTCCAGAGCCATGGCATCCTGACTGCCCCAATGACGCAGCCCATGCCGTTCCAGGTGTAATGCCAGGTCCGCCGGCTGCACTGAAGGATGCAGATAGACCAGGAAAGGCACCTGCCTTTCCGCAAAGTAGCTCACCAGGGCTGCAATATGGCCATTGACAGTCCGGGGCCCAAAACGTGGCCGTGCGACAAAGTTGAGGAGAGGGTAAGGCACGCCGCTGCAGACCCGGATCATTTCCGGGTTGACCAGCAGTTCAGCCTGATCGTCGTGCGCCAACTCTTGCAGTGTGGCCAGGTGATTCCGTTCGAGCGCAGTCGCCATCTGCTCGGCTTTCATCCCCACGGCGCCCTCCTGTGTAATGTGCACGGTACTCTTACATTATCCCGCCCACTCCCGGCGCTGTCAATACCTCATTAGCCCGGGTGCATCCAAGATACGCCAGCGAGTTTCCGGCCAACCGGCGGCCATCAGAGGCGTTCGGCCCCGGCAGCCGGGCTCTGCGCTTCACGCTACCCCGGTATGGGGCCTGCCCCCCTTTCCCAGGTTGTGGCCGCGCGCCAACGTGGCGGCATAGTCGGCCGCAACCGGGCGGCGAATACGGCCCCTGGATGCACCCTGGGCGCCCCATATGCTTGCAGCATTAACCCAGGCTTAACACGATTAACAACCAGAACACACAACTGTAGTATGATCGCCCCAAGCCCAGTTGACAAACAGGGGCAAATGAAACATAACTATGGGCGCCGGCCATGTAGTCGCGGTCGGCGCCTCAGAGGCGTCTTTTCTGGGGTCAGAACACAGGAGGTTCCGCATGTCAGAAAGCACAAGCAAGAGCAAGTTAGTCTTGGGCATCATCGCCCTGGTGCTGGTCTGTATGATCCTGGCCACGCTGGCGGGTGCAACGGCTGGCGGCATCGCAGGCTACTTTGTGGGCCATCAAGCCGCACAGGCGGCCATACAACGCTCGGGCGCGCGCGTTTCCCCTAACCAGGTCCAGCCCCTAATCCCTCAGATGCCTAATGGCTGGGGCTTTGGCAATGGAAACGGAAATGGGCCAATCACCGGCAGCCGCGTGGCCGCGCAGGTGAGCCAGGTCACGTCGGGCTCCCCCGCGGAGAAGGCCGGCCTGCGCACGGGGGATCTGATTACTGCGGTCAATGGCCAGGCCCTCTCCCCCAATCTCGATCTGGCCGGGCTCATCAGCCAGCACAAGCCAGGAGACCAGGTCACGCTGACCGTACAACGCTCCAGCCAACAGCGTCAGGTCCACGTGACCCTGGGCGAGAACCCCGACCAGGCGGGCAAGCCCTATCTGGGCATTACCTACCGCCTGATGCTCGCCGATAGGATGCCGAATCTGCCAAGCAACTGATCTGGAAATAGTGCCCGGGGCCTACCGGGTGAGCGCCGGCTGGTTCGCTCCGCCCACACCCGGCCCTATCCCAGAGGGTGTGGTGTCAGTGGGGCTGCCGCTGCGCGGCAGCCCCACTGACACCACACCACATAGAGGGCCTGTTCCGGCCGCATGCGGAGCATGGCACCCGGAAGCCAAAGGGCGTTTTCATCGTGCAGAGCCATTTTCATGGCGCGTTGTGAAGCTCATCTGCGCCCGAAACCCGCCATGAGCCGTGCCCTGACAGACTTGCCGGAGGAACCATGTTGAGCCTGCGCTGGAGATTGATCGTCAGTTATATTATACTGGCGGTGCTGGTCATCGCAGCGCTGGGACTTTTGCTCATCTCTATCTTGAGCCGCAACTTTGAGATCAGCGAGCGGCGGGCGCTGGAGGCCAATGCGCGCGTGGTCGCCCAGGAAGCGGCCCGGCTGTGGCAGCCTCAGCCCGATGTGGCCATGTTGCGCCTGCTGGCCGAGAGCTATGGTACCCTTGGCCAGACCCATGTGACCATCTTCGATGCCCATTCCCACCCTCTGGTCGAGTTCAACAGCAGCTCAAACAGCTTCTGGGCGAGCGTTGAGAGCTTTGACGAGGCGTTGAGCAGCCAGCCCGAGGGGCTATCGCTGTTACGCATCCGCCGCAGCCAGCCCAGCGCCGCTTTGGAAGCCTGGATACTGCTCTCCCGCCAGGTAGAGCCGGCCAGCGGATTTTCTTTCTCTGCCCTGGCCGGGCAAGAGCCTCCCACACAGCAGGCCCCTTGGGGGCTGGTACGGGTTTTGGCCCCCGTGGAAGTAACGGTCCCGGTGCCCGGGCCGAATGGCCCTCTGGGCTACGTGCGCATCTCTGAAATCACCCCCTACCGGCAGCAGGTGCTCCTGAGCGTGCAACAGGCCTTCCTGGCGGCCAGCCTGGTGGCTGTCGCTCTGGCCGTGGCCCTGGGCCTGGCCATGGGGCAGGGCCTCGCCGCACCGCTGCGCACCCTCACGGTCGCCACTGAGCGTATGGCGCACGGCGATCTGTCGGCACGCGCCTCACTCCGGCGGCGCGATGAGCTGGGCGCCCTCGCCTCCCGCTTCAATGAGATGGCCTCGCGCCTGCAGGAGAGCTTCCAGACCCTGGCAGCCGACCGCGATCAACTGCGGCGTTTTGTAGCCGACGTTTCCCACGAACTGCGCACACCGATTACCGCTCTGCGCACCTTCATTGAGCTCTTGCAGACCACCTCTGAGGACGATGTTGCGGCGCGGCAAGAGTTCCTGGCCGAAAGCGCGGCCCAGTTGGAGCGCCTGGATCGCCTCACCAGCAATCTGCTGGAACTGTCCAAGCTCGATGCCGGCCTCATCCCGATGGCGCTGGCAGAGGAAGAGGCCGGCGAATTGCTCCTGCGCACCCGCGGTCGCTGGCTGGCCATCGCCGAGAAACAGGGCATCTCGTTGCGTCTGGAGCTGCCCGCGCACCCCCTGTGCGTACGCTGTGACCGGCTGCGCATCGAGCAAGTGCTCGACAACCTGGTGAGCAACGCCGTCAAGTTTGTGGGCGCCGGCGGTACCGTGACCCTCGGCGGCCGCGAGGGCGCCCAGGCCAGCGTGGAGTTCTGGGTGGCCGACAACGGCCCAGGCATCAATCCCGAGGACCTGCCACACATCTTTGAGCGCTTTTACCGCGGACATAACCCGCGGGGCGAAGGCTCAGGGCTGGGGCTGGCTATCGTCAAGGCCATCCTGGCCGCCCACGATACAGACGTGCAGGTGGAAAGCAAGCCCGGCCAGGGCAGCCGCTTCTCGTTCACTCTGGCGGCAGCCCAGGCAAGCTGAGGCGCCGTACCAGGCCAGGCGCTCTTTGCCGCTCCGGGCTTTGGCGGAATGTCATCAAAGGGCCATTAGAAATCTTGTGAGCGGCTCCGCTCGCGCTGATCGCCGATCCGCGAGACAATAGCCAGAACAATCACGATCACCACCCCCAGCACGATCAACGCCAGGAGCTTGTAGAGCCGGGAGGGGATAATCAGCGCCAGCCCGCCAAACGCCGCCGACAGGGCATAGTAGAGGAGCACAATGTGCTCCTGGGGTATCCCCAGATCGACCAGCCGGAAGTGGAGGTGGGCCCGGTCGCCCGTCCCCGGCGAGCGCCTGTTGCGGGCACGGTACAGAATCATCCAGGCCACGTCGAGAATGGGCACAGCCAGCACCAAAAGCGCTGTCGCCGCGCGCGCGCCGCCGATGATGGAGAGGGCGCCAACCGCATAGCCCAAGAAATAGGCGCCGCCCCCGAGGAAAATCCGGGCTGGATGCAGGTTGTGCGGCAGAAAGCCCAGGAGCGCCCCCAACAGGGCCAGGGGCAGCAGGGCCACGGAATCCTGCCCGGTGCGCACCATATGCACAAAGAATACCAACACGGCAATGGCGCAGACGCCGGCAGCCAACCCGTCGAGCCCATCCAGCAGGTTGACAGTGTTGGTCATACCAGCCAGCCAGAGGAGCGTCAAGAGGATCGTAACCGGCATGGAGAAAACCTGCGGCTGGTTAGTCAGAGGGTTGTTGACTCGCTCGATGAACACCCAGTAGCGGCAGGCGATGAGCGCCGCGACCAGGATAAAGCCGAGGATAGGCAGTGGCTTGAGCTGCAGGCGGTCATCGAGCAGACCGCCGATAAAAACGACCGTACAGCCAAACAAAAGGCCCGTCAGGCGATAGGCATCGGCCGCCGAACGCGGATAGGGAAGGGTCAGCAGCACGGCGACCATAAAGCCGCCAAAGACGGCGATACCTCCCAGGCGCGGGATAGCGCCCTGGTGTCGGCGCCGGCCTCCCGGCTTGTCCACCAGGCCCAGGCGCCGGCTCAGCGCACCTGCAACGGGCGTCAGGCCCCACGAAACGGCAAAGCCAACCGCAAAAACGCCTACGAACACAGCCCAGGTCGGCAGCGACAACATAGGCCCCTTCTCATCAACCTGTGCCGAACTGCCGGTCGCCTGCATCGCCCAGGCCAGGCACGATATAACCCTTTGGCGGATCGTCGGGCGATTGGGGCTCCGGGGTCAGGCATTCATCGATGGCCCCAATGTGGATGTCCACGTCGGGGTGGTGTTCTTCCAGTTTCTGCACACCTTCCGGTGAGCCAATGATGCCCAAGAACTTGATCCGCTTGGCGCCCCAACGTTTGAGAATATCGGCCGCGGCCACAGCCGAGCCACCGGTCGCCAACATAGGGTCTAGAATCAGGCAAATCTGCACCGTCGGGCTCACCGGCAACTTGTTATAATACGCCACGGGCTGCAGAGTGCGATGATCACGGTAGAGGCCAATATGCCAGACCTCAGCCGTCGGCATCATCTCCCAGATGCCCTCCACCATGCCCAGGCCAGCCCTCAAAATGGGGATCAGGCCAATCTTCTCATTCAGCACCATGCTGTGCGCGCAGCCGAGCGGCGTGCTGACATCTTTGGGCTGCAACGCCAGGTCAGCCGTCGCTTCATAAGCGAGCAAGATCGAAATCTCACGCACCAGTTCACGGAACTTTTTCGGCTCTGTATTGGCATCACGGAGCAACGCCAGCTTGTGCTGGATGAGCGGATGCTTCGAGACATAGACGCGGCCCATGGGAGACTCCTTTTCCAAACGAACTGGGCCCGATGATAGAGCAAAGTGCGATCGTTAGCAAATCACGCGCTGCGGTCTGCACCGCCGAAACCGCAGAGGGCGCTGTACCCACCTGGCATTCTCCGCGGTCTCGGCCGTGCACACTCCAGTTAGCGCCTATTCCTCGAAGGTAGGCCGGCGACGACGAGTCTGCCGCTCAGCTTCGCTCTGACAGCGTATACAGAGGCTGGTATGGGGCATGATCTCCAGGCGAGCCGGGTCGATCGGCTGACCACAGCGCTCGCAAATGCCGTACCGCCCAATGGCGGTGCTGCGAAGAGCATGCTCGATTGAGGCAAGCTTATCCTCAAGAGTCTTGATCAGTGCCAGAGTCTTCTCGCGCTCGTAGATATCCGCAGCTGTATCGGGGGCATCATCATCCTCGCCGGAACTGCGTTCCAGCTCTGTTTCCAGGTATGAACGAAGCCGGGCGATCTCTTCCTCCGTGCGACGGCGTTCCTTCTCAAGTCTATCCTGCTCGTTGGCCATTTCGTCTTTCTCCACCGAAAGGGTTCATCGCTCACTGATGGGGTCCCATAGAGGCTCACGCAGGCAAGTTCCAGGCCCGACGGGCCAGAGACATTATCAACCACGAATGGACATGAGCTAAAAGTCGATCACCGAATAGACATCGTATTCGGTGAGATTATGGGCTCCCTGCAAAGCACTGAGGCTGACCAAGAAAGCGATTCCCACCACCTGCCCTCCTAGCTGCTCGATCAGCTGCACGGCCGCCTTGGCCGAGCCACCGGTAGCCAGAAGGTCATCAACCAGCAACACTCTCTGCCCCGGCTGGATCGCATCGCGATGGATCTCCAGCCGATTGGTACCGTATTCGAGCGAGTACTCTATGCCGATTGTCTCTGCCGGCAACTTGCCGGGTTTGCGGATCGGCACGAACCCAACGCCGAGCCTGTACGCAACGGGAGCCGCGAGGATAAAGCCCCGCGACTCGATGGCTGCCACGACATCGATCCCCTTGTTGAGATAGGGGGCGGTCAGGGCATCGATCGCCTCGTGGAAAGCGCAAGCATCCTTCAGCAAGGTAGTGAGGTCTTTGAACAGGATGCCTTTCACCGGAAAGTCCTGCACATCGCGGATCAGGGGCGCCAGGTCCATGGGTAGAGCTCCTTTCTGGTGTTGCTGGACGATAACTGACGCGATATGCCCCGCAGAGGCAGACACCGCCTGCCTGCAACAGTGACCGGGGTTCGCCTAGGGTCGCGGGATTCTATCAAATATGGGTCCAAAACGCAAGCCGTGTCAAGAAGCTGAGAAACAACTATAGTTCCGTCGAAACTGTGCTATAATATAGCCCAGCGCGCAGTGCAGTGACTTGTGCCCTGCACAGGAATCAAGCTGAGCGCCAAGGAGAGCGTTGCCGTATGAATGCAAGCCAGGGAGAGGAGGGCAAGAGCTGCGATAGCATCTCTGTTCGGCGCCGCCGTGCCCTTCTCAATAGCTTGCTAGCGGTTGTCATCACGGGCCTGTTGTTGGCGGTCGCCTGCGCTCAGGAGCACACTCCGGCGCTCCAGGCAACTGGGGCGCCTACGATATCCGCAACACCTCGCACGCCAGCCCCGGGAGACCGTTCTTCGGCTGCGCCCACTGCGCCTGTCACGACAACAAACACCCTGACCCTCACCATCTGGGGGCCAGATTTCATGGGGCCTACGGCTGATGCGCCGGGCGGGGCTGTGCTGGCAGCCCAAATCGATGCTTTCTGCAAGGCTCACCCCGGTTGGCAGATACGCTATGTGCGTAAGCGGCCTTATGGAGTAGGGGGGGTGACCCAGTACCTGAGCGCCGCCCGCGCCGTAGCCCCAGATTCGTTGCCCGATCTGGCTCTCGTCGATATGCGCGAGATCGGCCTCCTGGCTGCTGTCTCTCTGCCGCAGCCCCTGGAGCCCATCCTGGGAGCCGACGTTGTGGCCGATCTGATGCCCTTTGCCCGTGAAGCCGGCCAGGTCGGGGACCACCTCCTCGCCGCCCAATATGAGGCGGATATCGGTTTCCTGGCTTACAACTCTGGCGTCATCAGCACGCCGCCGACCACGTGGTCTCAAGTCCTCGCCGGGCAGGCCGGCTATTTGCTGCCCATCGGCGCGAGCGAGGGCGCGGTATACGACGCCTTCCTGCCTCAGTACCTGGCTTTGGGCGGCAAGGTGTGGGATGCCAATGGGCGCCCCTATCTCGATGAAACCATCGTTGCGGAGATCCTCGAGGCTTACCGCGCGGCGCTTCAGGCCGGCATCTTGTCGAGTGCCGGCCTCAACCTCAAGGATGCCAGCGATTGCTGGCCTGTATACCTCACAGGCCAGGCCCCATCCGGCTCTTTGGCGGTCGCCATGACCAACGTTTCTTCGTGGGATTACGACCGGGATCGTGGCCGGCTGGCAAGAACGCGCGTCAGCCCTCTGCCCACCCTATCGGGCACACCCATCAGCATGAGTGACGGCTGGGGATGGGTGTTGATCAGCCGCGATAACCAGCGGCGCGCTATCGCCGCCGATTTCCTGCGAGCCGTGCTGCAGCCCGATGCCATGGCCGCCTGGTCACAAGCGACTTTTCACCTGCCGACGCGCCGCTCGGCCTTACCGCTGGCAATCAAGGATAGTGATTACCTGCACTTCTTACAACAGACCATGGAGACCGCAACGCCAGAGCCACGCGAGCCGGCCTACAGCCAGATCGTGGCGGCGCTGAGTCCAGCTATTGAAAATGTAGCCCGAGGATTGGTCAGTCCACAGACGGCGGCTGCAGAAGCTGCCGAGCGAGTCCGGACCTCTTCCGAGCAACCCAGCCCGACGACCCAACATTGATTCGATGGCGACAGGAGGACACCATGTACGAGACTGCCCTGCATGCTGAGGCCAGGCGCCGTGTACGCGAGATCGGCAGTGCGGACCTGGTGATCGGCATACCCACCTATCGTAATGGCCGTACCATTGGGCGAGTCATGGATGCTATCGTTAACGGCCTGGTGCGCGATTTCCCCAATGCCCGTGCTGTGATCATGGTGGCCGATGGTGGTTCCTCGGATAATACAGTGCAACTGGCGAGCGACTGGCCTGTGCCTGCCGGAGTGAAAAAGATCGTCACCCCCTACGAGGGCTTGCTGGGGCGCGGCAGTGCTGTGCGCGCCGTGTTTGAGGTCGCGACGGCCCTCGGCGCACGGGTCTGCATCATCCTGAGCCCCGATGTGCGCGACATCACCCCAAGCTGGCTCAGCACTCTGGCGGCGCCCATCCTGGCCGAACAGAGTGACCTGGTGCTGCCCACTTATGATCGTCCCCCCCTGGAAAGCGCCCTATCCGATCACATTGTGTATCCCATGCTGAATATGCTCTATGGCGTGCAGGTGCGGCATTGTGTGGGTAATGACCTCGCTATTCGCGGCGACCTGGCCGGCCAGTATGCGCTGCGCGACGTCTGGGAGACCGATGTCGCTCGCTTTGGGCTGGACGTATGGCTGGGCGTAGTCAGCATGATCGAGGGGCGCCGCATCGGCCAGGTATGCCTGGGAAGCAAAGTTGAGGGGATGCGCGAGTTCGTGGTGCCGATGGATCCTCGCTTCATGCACGTTGTCGGCACCCTTTTCCGCCTGGTGAATATCTACCGCCGCCCCTGGCTGGAGGGGAGCGTGCCGGCCCGATTGGAGAATTACGGGGCGCCGCAACCAGGCACTGCACTCACTCCACGCGCCACAATCAGCCTGGAGAGCATCTGGGAAGCCGCGCTCAAAGGGCGCAACAAATACCGCAACACCTGGCGTTCGGTGCTTGCCTCAGATCAATTGGAGCGCCTGCGGGAAGTCCTGCACGCCAGCCCCACCCCCGGTTGTGTGCCGGCGGACCTCTGGGCCCGCATCGTGGTAGACTTTGCCGTCGTCTATAATCGCGGCGAGGGTGATCCCGACAAGGTCGTATGCGCCCTGCTGCCGATCTACTATGCACGGGTCGTCTCATATCTGCTCGAAATGCAAAGCCGCTCACCGGCCGATTTCGAAGCCGGCGTGCAAGAGCAAGCCCGCGTATTCTCCGAGCAGCGCAACTACCTCCGCGCCCGCTGGGATACATACGTCCCCTGGCTGGATGAGTCCGGTCATTAGCATAGATATTCAGACTGTCCTGTCATCTTGAGTGCCACAAGGGCACAGCGAAGAATCCAGATCGCACATGAGCAGTCTCTCGCCCTGTTCGGGACCGGGATTCTTTGCCCTTGTGGCACCCTTCTTGCCATAGTCCGTTAGCAGCTTCTATAACAGAGCAAGGCAAGGCTATGGCCATAGTGGAAACCTGGTCGCTCACGCGCCGTTTTGACGCACTGGTGGCCGTAGATGCACTGACGGTAGCGGTGCAAGCCGGCGAGGTGTTCGGGCTGGTCGGCCCCAACGGCGCGGGCAAGACCACGGTCATCAAAATGCTGGTCACTCTGCTGCCGCCCTCATCGGGCACGGCGCAGGTAGCGGGCTATGACATCGTGCGCCAGGCGAGCCAGGTACGCCGGGTCATTGGCTACGTGCCGCAGGCGCTCTCGGCCGACGCCACGCTGACCGGCTATGAGAATCTCTTGATCTTTGCGCGTCTCTACGACATTCCGCGCGCCGAGCGGGAGGATCGCATCCGCTCGGCCCTCGACTATATGGGCCTGGCTGACTCGGCGCACAAGCTCGTGCGCACCTATTCAGGCGGTATGATCCGCCGGCTGGAGATTGCCCAATCGATGCTGCACCGCCCTCCCGTCCTCTTTCTCGACGAGCCGACGGTCGGGTTGGACCCGGTAGCGCGCCAGTCGGTGTGGGGGCGCATCGGCGAGATGCGCCGTGACTATGAGACCACAATCATCCTGACCACGCACTACATGGAAGAGGCCGACAGCCTCTGCAGCCGTGTGGCCATCATGCACCTGGGCCGGGTGGCAGCCATCGGCTCGCCAGCACAGCTCAAGGCCAGCATCGGCGAGGGGGCTACACTCGACGAGGTTTTTGTCCACTATACCGGTGGCGAGATGGAAGAGGGTGGCGGCTATCGAGAGGCCGAACGAACCCGGCGCACCACGCGCCGGCTGGGCTGAGCCTATGCCAGATCTCATTGCGAGTCTGGCCGGCTTTGCCCGGAAGACCATGACCATTGCTGAGCTCGAGGTGCGCAAGCTACGCCACGAGCCGGTCGACATCTTTTCGCGCGCGGTGCAGCCGGCGCTCTGGCTCCTCATTTTCGGCCAGGTCTTTACGCGCGTGCCCGGCATCCCCACCGGGGGCCTGCCCTATATCAGCTTTCTGACCCCTGGCATCCTGGCGCAGAGCGTGCTCTTCATCGCCATATTTTACGGCATCGCCATCATCTGGGAGCGCGACCTCGGCATCACCTACAAGTTCCTGGCCAGCCCCACCCCGCGCGAGGCGCTCGTCCTCGGCAAGGCGCTCGCGGCAGGACTGCGCGGCCTGCTGCAGGCGGTGATCATCTATGCGCTGGCGGCGCTCCTGGGCGTGGCATTGAACCTGAGCCCGGTCGATCTCCTGGGCGTCGTGGCCGCCATCCTGCTGGGCGCGACCATCTTTTCCACCTTTTCCCTGATCATCGCTGCCCTCGCCAAGACACGTGAAGCGTTCATGGGCATAAGCCAGCTCCTCATCTTCCCCCTCTTCTTCGCCTCGAACGCCATCTTCCCCATCGCCCTCATGCCGCCATGGTTGCAGGTCGTCTCGCGCCTCAACCCCCTCTCATACCAGGTTGACGCCCTGCGGGCACTGATGCTCGTGGGGGGCACGAGTGTCTATGGGCTGGGGGTGGATTTCGGTGTGTTGCTCGGTTTGTCGGCGGTGCTGGTGTTCGTGGGTGGGCGGATGTACCCCAGGGTCGCAATGTAAAGGGCTCCCCGTGCCCGATACCTGCCCCCCTCTTGTGTCCTCCACGATTGTGCGCATGGCGCCTAACCATGTTGACAGTTCGCGCCAGATCGTATATTATTTCTATAACGAAATGTTCGTTATCGAAGCATTATGAGGAGGGTCTGGATGCCTGACTCGGAAGGCGATCCTGCGGAAAAGGTCGTCCAGGAGTTGTTGAGCGTCCACCGCTACCTGCGGCGATACGCCAAGAGGGCCTGCAGCGAGTTGGGCATCAGTGGCCGGCAGCTGCTCGCCCTGCAGTATCTGCAGGAAGCCGGCCCGCTCTCGGTCGGTCAGATTGGCCACTATCTCTATCTTGCGGACAGCACCACGTCGGAATTGCTGGGCGGGTTAGAGGCGCGCGGCCTGGTGACGCGTGGCCGTTCGAGCCAGGATAACCGCGTCGCCGTGATCACCCTCACCCCTGCAGGCGAGGAACTGGTGACCCGCACACCCCTGGGGGGAATCGCCCTGCTGCGCCAGCAACTGCGTACCCAACCGCACGAGCGCATCGCCGCCATGGCCGAAGCGCTCCACCAACTTGCTGACTTGATGGAGATCCATGAGAGCTAATATTGCCGCCACACCAACCGCACCATCCAGGGCCAAGGGTGCCCAAGGCAAGGCGACACGCGACCACATCCTGTGGCGTTGCCTGAGCTATCTGCGCCATTATTGGCCCATGACCCTCGCCGCTTACCTGACCGTGCTGGGCATCAACGGGCTCAACCTGATTTCCCCTAAACTGATCCAGCGTGGGGTTGACCAGGGCATCAGCGGCGGGCAACAGGGTGTACTCTTCTCCATCTGCCTGAGCCTCGTGGGATTGGTTATCGTCAAGGGATTCCTCACCTTCGCCCAGGGCTATCTCTCAGAAGCAAGCTCTCAGGGTGTAGCCTATGAGCTGCGCAACGCCATCCATGCCAAGCTTCAGTCACTTTCCTTCGGCTATCACGATCGGGCAGAGAGCGGGCAGCTCCTGGCGCGCGCCATCAGCGATGTGGATCGCATCCGCTTCCTCACGGGCCGTGCCATCCTGCGCTTTGTGGATAGCGGGGTCCTCTTCGCAGGCACCGCTATTGTGTTGATCGGTATGAACCCGGCGCTCGCTCTCCTCTCGCTGGGCACGATGCCCATTCTTGCTTTTCAGGCCTGGCGCTTCCAAAGCGCCTTTCGCCCTCTTTCGGGCAAAGTACAGCAGCAACTGGCCGTGCTCACGACGCGCCTGGAACAGAATCTGCGCGGCGCCAGGGTCGTGAAAGCCTTCGCCCAGGAGCCGGCCGAATGCGAGCGCTTCGAGCGTGAGAACCAGAGCTTGCTGGACGTCAATGTGCAGGCAGCCTCGATGCAGGCCTGGAACGTGCCCCTGATGAACCTCATCGCCAATATCGGCACAGTGTTCATCATCTGGTATGGGGGTATCCTCGTTATACAGAGCAGGCTCACCCTGGGCCAGCTCGTGGCCTTTAGCACCTATCTCGCCCAGTTGGTGATGCCAATGCGGCGCGTGGGGGCGCTGATCACCTCTTTGGCCAACGCCGTCGCTTCGGGCGAGCGCGTATTTGAGATCCTCGATGCGGAATCCGAAGTCCGTGAGGCGCCCAGCGCGCCGCCGCTGCCGCCAGCCCGGGGTGAGGTACGCTTCGATCACGTCTCTTTCACCTATTTCGGGCGCCGGCGGGTGTTGGAGGATATTTCTTTCACCGCGCGGCCGGGCGAGATCATTGCCCTGCTCGGGGCGACGGGCTCTGGCAAGAGCACGGTCGTGAATCTGATCCCGCGCTTCTATGACCCCACCAGCGGGCGCATTCTCATTGATGGTGTCGATATCCGCACCGTCACCCTGGGCTCACTGCGCAGCCAGATCGGCATGGTCATGCAAGAGACGACCCTCTTCGCCTCGACCATCCGCGAGAACCTGGCCTTTGGCCGGCCCGAAGCTTCCTTCGAGGAGATCGTCGCTGCGGCGCGCGCTGCGGCCGCTCACGACTTTATCATGGAGATGCCGGAGGGCTATGATACGCGGGTCGGCGAGCGCGGCACCACGCTCTCGGGCGGCCAGAAACAGCGTATTGCCATTGCCCGAGCGCTGCTGATGGACCCACGTATCTTGATCCTCGACGAGGCGACCTCGAGCGTCGATACGGAAACAGAGCAACAGATCCAGGCCGCCCTGGAGCGGTTGATGGTCGGGCGTACCTCCATTGTCATCGCCCAACGGCTGAGCACACTGCGCAAAGCGAATCTCATTCTGGTGCTTGACCACGGGCGCATCGTAGCCCGTGGCACGCACGCCGAGCTCCTGCGCTCTAGCGGCTTTTACGCGGACATTTACTATCGTCAAATCATGCCCACGAACAAAGGCTCTGCAAGTCTTGAGGACTTGAGCCTCGGGGCCTCTGCAGGTCTGGGAAGGGAGGCCTAGCATGGGGCTCGGTATTGGTATAGGCGCCAGCGGAGGGGGCGGCCCCAATTCCATTTTGCGGGGGCTGGGAGGTGCCCAGGACAAAGCCGCTTTCGATCCCAAACTCTTCCGGCGGATGCTGGGCTTTGTCGCTCCCTATTGGGCGCTGATGCTTCTCGCCGCCGCCCTGACCATCGTCCTGGCAGGGCTCAACCTGCTGGCGCCTTATCTCGTCAAAGTGGCCATTGATAACCCGATTGCCCACGGCGATGTACGGGGACTCTCTACCATCGCCCTCTATACGGCCCTCGCCTACGTCGGGATCTATCTCGCCAGCGCCAGCTCCACCTATGTCCTCTCTCTGGTCAGCCAGCGTGTGCTCGCCAACCTGCGCAGCCAACTCTTCCGCCACCTGCAGGAGCTGCACCTGGGCTATCACGATACTCACATCGTTGGCGTCACGATCTCGCGAGTGGTCAATGATGTTGATGTGATCAACAACCTCCTCTCACAGGGATTGGTGAGCATCGTGGGCGACATGACCATGGTCGTGGGCGTGGTGGCCGTCATGCTGGCCATGGACCTGCGCCTGGCTGCCCTGGCCCTTTCCGTCGTGCCGCTGATGTTGGTCGCGACCGCCCTCTTTACTCGTGCCGCGCGCCGGGCCTTTCGCGACACGCGCGAAAAGATCGGCGCCGTGGTGGGCGACCTGGCTGAAGACATCAGCGGCATGCGCGTCATTCAGGCCTTTGCGCAGGAAGCGATCACCCACGAGCGCTTTGACCAGATCAACCGGGCCAACCGCCGGGCCCAGGTAGCGGCGGTCGCCACGGCCTCGGCCTTTCCGCCAGTAGTCGACCTGCTGGGCGTCATCGCGACCGGCATCGTGCTCTGGATCGGTGGGCAAGCCGTGGTGCAGGGGCAGATCACCGTGGGTGTCATCGTCGCCTTTCTGGCCTATGTTGGGCAGCTCTTCCAGCCCATCCGCGACTTGAGCCAGATCTACAGTACCGTGCAGGCCGCCATGGCCGGCGGCGAGCGTGTCATCGAGCTTCTGGATAGCCCGATCGAGGTACGCGATGCGCCCGATGCCATAGATTTGCCGCCTATCAAGGGCCGGGTAGAGTTGCGCAATGTCTCGATGAGCTACCGTGGCGGGGAGCCCGTGCTGCGGGGCGTGAGCCTGACCATCGAGCCCGGGCAGATGGTGGCTATTGTCGGCCCTACCGGCGCCGGCAAGACCACTCTGGCCGGCCTGGTGGCCCGCTTTTACGATGTGACCGAGGGCCAGGTGCTTATCGACGGCATTGATGTGCGCACCATCCGTCAGCGCTCGTTGCGGAGCCAGATGGGCGCCGTGCCCCAGGACCCCTTCCTGTTCTCCGCCTCAATCGCCGATAACATCCGCTATGGGCGCCCCGATGCCAGCGATGAAGAGGTGCGCAAAGCGGCGCACCTGGCCAACCTGGACGATCTGATCGCCTCGCTGCCAGAGGGCTATGAGACGATGATCCAGGAGGGCGGCGTCAACTTTTCTGTTGGGCAGCGGCAGCTCATCTGCATCGCGCGCGTCATCCTGGCCCAACCCAGGCTGCTGATCCTCGATGAAGCCACCTCCAGCGTCGATACGCTCACAGAAGTGCTCATCCAGGAAGCCCTGGTGCGCATGCTGCAGGGGCGTACTTCTATCGTCATCGCCCACCGGCTCAGCACCATCCGCCGTGCAGACTGCATCTATGTGTTGCAGAACGGGCGAATTGTCGAGCGCGGCCGGCATGAGGAGTTGCTGGAGCTGGGGGGGCTCTACAGGGAGCTGTACGAGCGGCAGTTTGTGCGCACCGCGGGCGACGCATGAGCAGCGCCATATCAACTGCCTGCGCCCGGGCGGATGGTTCTACGGCGACAATCCGGGGTACAGGAAGAGATGTCAAGGGAAGGAGGCTGTCAAAGCCAGGGCGTAGGGATAGTTGGCATACATGGCCAGGCGCTCCGCAGGATCGGCGCCGCGATCGAGTGCATTCTCCAGAGTCTGCAGCTCCCGGCGGGTCAGAGGGCGTAGCGCGCCGTGGACGCAGACGCGCTGCCCCGGCTGCAGCCGACCGGCCCCCAATGACGGGGCCTCATGGGTCAGCACGACCAGCAGACCCAGCGGGGCCGCATTGGAGTGCAAGGTGAATGCCTGGTTCCCCAGCACGGTAGCTACCTCTCCCTCTACCGATAGGGGCCGGCCCACAAATCGCTGCGGGTCGCGCAACACCTCTGTGGCGCTTACACGCACCGGCGCCTGCTTCCCCTCGGCGCTGGCCCGGCTCACCACCAGCCCCCCCAGCACCAACAGCATCGAGCACACCAATCCCAGTGCGGTCACCATCAGCCAGGCTATCTGTTCTCTGCGATACAGGTTCACCCGATCCTCCTCGTGGCACCATGACCGGTCCAGGCCCAGATTCCTCACTGACTGTTGCTGATACTTGTAGCAAGAGGGGTGCCCCAAATCGCGCTGACAATGGCGCTGGACTTGACTTTTAAGTATAATATAAAGCCAGTTGCTTGTTCTTGCCGATGGGAGGATGGATGGAGATTGGGATTGTCCGCCAGGTCAGCATTGTCGATGAAGTACGCGACAGCTACCTGGATTACGCCATGAGTGTTATCACCTCGCGCGCTCTGCCCGATGTGCGCGACGGTCTCAAGCCGGTCCAGCGGCGTATCCTGTACGCCATGGATGATATGGGCCTGCGCCACGACAAGCCCCACAAGAAGAGCGCCCGTATCGTCGGCGAGGTGCTGGGCAAGTATCACCCGCACAGCGATGCAGCCGTCTATGATGCCATGGTGCGTATGGCCCAGGATTTCACCATGCGTTACCCCCTGGTCGATGGCCACGGCAACTTTGGCTCGGTCGATGGCGACGGGGCGGCGGCCATGCGCTATACCGAGGCGCGCCTCTCGGCCATTGCCGAAGAGATGCTGCCCGACCTGCAAAAGAACACCATTGATCTGGCAGATAACTTTGACGGCACGCTGAAAGAGCCCACCGTGTTGCCGGCGCGCCTGCCCAACCTGCTGGTCAATGGGGCGGCCGGCATCGCCGTGGGCATGGCCACCAATATCCCGCCGCACAACCTGGCAGAGGTGTGCGATGCTATCATCCATGTCATCGACCACTATGACGATCTCGACTCCGTCACCGTCGGCGATCTGATGCGCTTCATCAAAGGCCCCGACTTTCCCACGGGCGGCTCGGTGGTGGGCCGTGAGGAGCTGATTGCCGCCTATGCCACGGGCAAGGGTCGGCTGATCGTGCGCGCCAAGGCGCATATCGAGGACCTCAAGGGTGGCCGCACGGCCATCATCGTCACCGAGCTGCCTTACCAGGTCAACAAGTCCACCCTCGTGGAGCGGATCGCCGACCTGGTGCGCAACCGGAAGATCGAGACCATCAGCGACCTGCGCGACGAGTCGGACCGCACTGGCATGCGCATCGTGATCGAGATCAAGCGCGGGGGTGATACCCAGACCACCCTGAACCAGCTGCTCAAGTACACCACTATGCAGACGACCTTCGGCGTCAATATGCTGGCCCTCGTCGATGGTGAGCCGCGCGTCCTGTCGCTGAAGCGTATTCTGCAGCACTTTATAGAACACCGGGAAGAGGTCATCCGGCGTCGGTCCGAATTCGAGCTGGCGCACGCCAGGCAGCGGGCCCACATCCTGGAAGGCCTCAAAATCGCCCTGGATAACCTGGACGAAGTAATCTCCATAATCCGCCGTTCGCAGACCGCAGACATCGCACGCACCAATCTGATGCGCCGGTTCAAACTGACGGAAATCCAGGCCCAGGCAATCCTCGACCTACCCCTGCGACGTCTCGCAGCGCTCGAACGGCGTAAGATCGAGGAAGAATTGGCAGAAGTACGCAAGCAAATCGCATATCTCGAGGACTTGCTGGCCCATCCGCGCAAGATTCTGCTGCTCATCAAGCAGGAGATGTATGATCTGCGGGGCAAGTATGGTGACGCCCGGCGCACCCGCATCGCGGACGAAGAGTCGGACGAGTTCTCTGCAGAAGACCTGATCCCGTCGGAAGACGTGCTGGTGGCCATCACGCAGCGGGGCTACATCAAGCGTGTGAGCCGCCGCAGCTACAGTGCGCGCACGCAGGGTGAGGCGGCGCCCGCGCGCGAGGAAGACCCGATTTTGCATCTGTTTGCCGCCAACTCGATGGATACGGCCCTCTTCTTCACGGACCGGGGACGTGTGTTCGCCGAAAAAGTGCACCAGATCCCCGACGAAAGCCGGCAGGCGCGTGGGGTGCCGCTCAGCAATCTGATCAGTGTGGTCAACGGCGAAGCCGTCGTCTCGGTCGTTTCGGTCTCCGACTTTGGGCAGCCCGAATATCTCTCGCTGGTGACGACCCAAGGCCGGATCAAGCGCATGCAGCTGAGTGAGCTCTCCAGCGCACGCCCCACGCCAATGGCAACGATCTCGCTGGACGAGGGCGACTCGCTGGGTTGGGTGCTGCGCACCCAGGGCGGGCAGGATTTGGTGCTGGTCACCGCCCAGGGCAAGGCGATCCGCTTTTCCGAAGAGGACGTGCGCCCCATGGGCCGCGGCGCAGGCGGTGTAAATGCCATCCGCCTGGCCGAGGAAGATATGGTAGCGGCCGCCGATATCGCCCGGCCCGAGAGTGAGCTGGTGGTAGTGACACGAGACGGTTATGGCAAGCGCACGCCCATCAGCGAGTATGCCGCACAGGCGCGCGGCGGCGCGGGGGTGATGACGATCGACTCGAGCCGGCTGCAGGGGGCGGGATCCATCGCAGCGGCCTGCGCCTTGGGGCAGGAAGAGGAGATCGCCCTCATCTCGGCCGAAGGCATGGTGTTGCGCACCAGCGTCAACGGGATCCCGGCGCAAGCCCGGGCCGCGCGCGGCGCATCGGTGCTCAAGCTCAAGGGCAAAGATCAGATAGTGGCTATTGCCTGGCTGAGCAGTCACGTGGGCAGCCAGGGCCCGGAGCCCAGTGCGGGCGACGAGCCGCCAGATAGCGAGCCGCCCGCAAAACCGGCGCGCGGCCGGGGCAAGGGAACAACAGCCAGGCCCAAGGCCCAGCCTGCCCGCCGTGCCCCGGGCACCAAGGCTCCTGCCAAACAGGCCGCCGCCAGGAAAGCCGCAGCCAGCGAGGCGACCGCCCCAACCGGCAAAACGAGAGCCAAAGCCGGCGAGACGGCGCCCGGGCCCGCCAAGAAGGGGGCTGCTGTGGCTGCAGCCAAGGTCGAGGCGGCCGTAGGCGCCAAAAAGGTCAAGGCTGAGGCAGGCGGTAAAGCGCTCAGCAGGGCCGAGCCCACCAAGGAGAGCAAGAGAGCTCCCGCCAAAGCCGAGCCGGCCAAGGAAAGCAAGAGAGCTCCCGCCAAGGCCGAGCCTGCCAAGGAGAGCAAAAAAGCTCCTGCCAAGGCCGAGCCCGCCAAGGAGAGCAAAAAAGCTCCTGTCAGGGCCGAGCTCGCCTCAGAGACCCAGAAGGTTGCCGAGCCGGGCAAAAAGTCCGGCAGCGCCAGGGTCAAAACGGCCAAGGCCGCAGGGGCCCAGGCCGAGCCCAAGCCCGGCAGCGCCGCAACCAGCGCCGGCGAGAGCAAAACCCAGGCCGAGCCCGCGGCAGGCAAACGCACGCGCAAGGCTGCACCGACCGAGCCCACCAAGCCCGCGGCCGCCCGCACGATGACCGAGCCGAAAGGCAAGGCCAAGCCAGGGCCAGCCCAGGCTGAGGTGAGCGCAGCGCCCAAAGGCAAGCGCACGGCGCCCAAGGCGGGCAAAAAGCCGGCCTGATGGGGTCTCACGCAGAGACGCGGAGGAGACGGGGAAGGGAAAATACAGATGTTCCGGGAGACTTGTTTTCAAGTCTCCCGACATCTCCACTTGCGCCAGGTCGGCAAACCGACCCTGGGCGCGGGGGCTGCGCGCAAGGCGACGACTACTGTAAAGTGATACGAAAGAAAAAGCGGTGAGGGAGATGCAAGCCGAATCGCTGCGGGCCGTCTTGGCCCGCGGGCCCAGCCAGGTCGTCGAGTTTCTGCCCGAGCCGGCTGCTCAGCAGCTGGCGGAGGCGCTTGTGGCCCTGGCCAATGCCGATGGAGGCACCATCCTGGTGGGGCTGCAGACCGATGGGACCGTGCTGGACACCCCGGTAGAGGATGTGGAGGCCCTGTTGGGCCGGGCCCAGGGGCTTTGCCGCCCACCGGTCGCCGCGGGCTGGCGTACTCTACAGGTGCCGGGCGGTGAGGTAGTGGCCATCAGCGTCAACCGCAGTGGCCAGATGCACCGCCTCAGCGATGGGCGCATGCTCATGCGCTCCGGCGCGCGCAACCGGGCGCTCAATGCCAGTGAAAGCCAGCAGCTCGAAGCCGTGCGCGGCAGCGGGAGCTATGAGGAACGCCCCGTCCCCGGCGCCACAATCGACGATCTCGACCCGGATATCATCGCCGAATATGCCGCCAAGCGGACCGAGCGGGCACCGCGCGGTGAGCGCCTGGCCGGCGATGAGCTACTGATCGAGGCTGGCGCACTCGGGCTCGACGGCCGCCCCACCACTGCCGGCATGCTGCTCTTCGGCCGCCACCCTCAGCGTTATGTCGAGCAGAGCGGGTTGGTCTTTGTGCGCTTTGCCGGCACCGACCCGCGTGGGCCCGGCGGCCTGCCCGGCTATGGCCGGCGCGAGGAGCTGAACGGCCCCCTGGCGCGCGTCATCGAGGGCGCCTGGCGCGTGCTGGGCGAAGAGATGCGCCGCGACGCGGTGATCCCGGGCCTCACCCGCGAGGAGCGGACGGAGTACCCCCTCTTTGCCGTGCGCGAAGCCCTGGTCAACGCCGTCTGTCACCGCGACTATTGCATCAAAGGCCTGCGGGTCGAGATCCGCATGTTCGACGACCGCCTGGAGATCATCAGCCCCGGCGGGCTCCCCGGCCACATCACCCTGGAGAATATCGTCGAGGAGCACTTTTCCCGCAATCCTCGCATCGTGCGCGGGCTCTACTACTGGGGCTATATCGAAGAGCTGGGGCTGGGCATCGACCGCATGATCGAGGAGATGGTCCAGGGCGGGCACCCGCCCCCCGAGTTTGTGCCCAAGCCACACTCGTTCACCGTCATCCTGCGCAACAGCCGCGAGCGCCCGGCTGCCCACTGGAGCGGCACGCTCAACCCACGCCAGATCCAGGCCCTGCGCTATATCCAGGAGCACAAGCGCATCACCAACCGCGAATACCGCGACCTGGCGCCCGATGTGAGCGCCGAGACGGTGCGCCTGGACCTGGCCGGCCTGGTGGAGCAGGGCATCCTGCTGCGCATCGGGGATAAGAAGGGCACCTATTATATTCTAAAGTAGGGATATCCCAAAGGATATCCCCAATATATCCCAAATATCCCAAGGGTTATCCCAAACGGCCGTGATGCCAGGTGACGACCTCTACCTCCACGTCGAGGCCGAGGAACTGCCGCGCCGCCCGCTGCAGGGGCGCGGGGTCGCCCGTGCTGATGAGGATATGGCGCCCCTCCCGCATGGCAGCCCCTGCGCCAGCCACGCGCTGCACCTGCCGCGCCACAGCGGCGCTGGGGTCCAGCACGCGCACATTGGGCCCCGCCATCCCCTCGATGGTCTCCTTGAGGAACGGGTAGTGGGTGCAGCCGAGCACCAGGGTATCGGCGCCGGCCTCGAGTAGGGGGCCCACATAGCGCTGCAGCAGCGTGCGGGTCGCGGGGCCAGCGAGGTCGCCTGCCTCCACCCGCTCCACCAGGCCCGGGCACTCCTGGGTCAGCACGCGCACCCCCCCGGCATGGTGCTCCACCACGTCGGAAAAGAGTGCGCCGCCCAAGGTGGTCGGTGTGGCCAACACCCCCACCACGCCGCTGCGGGTCTCGGCGGCAGCGGGCTTGACGGCAGGCACCATGCCCACGAAAGGCGTGGCCGGGAAACGCTCGCGCAGATGATACAGAGCCGCCGCCGAGGCCGTGTTGCAGGCCAACACCACCACGCCCGCCCCCCGGCCCAGCAGGTAGCGGCTGATCTCCTCGCTCAGGGCCTGCACTTGGGCGGGAGTCCGCGCGCCATAGGGGCAGTGGGCATTGTCGGCCAGGTAGAGTGTATCGCGCCCGGGCAGCAGGCGCATCACCTCGCGCAATACGGTGAGCCCGCCGACGCCCGAGTCGAAAAGTCCAATCGCTGCTAGGTTGCTGTCCGTGTCTGCAACGCCTCCTTTCACAGGCTTTATGATCCCCCCTCTTCCTCACTGCGAACCGGCTCCCAGGACAGAAGCTTGGCCGTATGGGCGAGCGGGATTCCTCGCTGTGCGATACTCGCCATTGCGCAACACCCGCAGGACTGCTGTTGAGAACGTTGGCGCTGGAGGCGAGGTAGGATGTCTCGCTTGGGCGATTCCTGCCATGCCGTGAGGCCTGCTGGCCCGCTCGACATGACAGCTTCCAGGCAGGCCCGCCGCTCAACGTTCTCTGCTCGGCACAGGGTTCCGGGAACCCTGGAGTACTCGGAATGACAGGGCAACGAGGCGCCGGCCAAGCTGGCGCCTCGTTGCCCTCCCCACCGCGCGCCATGAGTGCTAACCCCTGCGCGCGCAGGCCGCGACAAAGGCCGTGAAGAGCGCCATCTGTACGGGGTCGCCCTCCGCCATCTCTTCCGGGTGCCACTGCACCCCCACCACGAACGTCTGCCCGGGGAGCTCGAGCCCCTCAACGATGCCGTCGGGGGCCGTCGCCACGACTCGGAGGCCGGCGCCGATCTCTTCGGCTGCCTGGTGGTGGAACGAATTCACCTGGACAGACTCGATGGGGTGACCTTGCCCCAAGATCTGCGCCAGCTGCGATGTGGGGTCCACCTGCACCGGATGCTGCGGCCGCGGGCGGGGCGCTTTTGGGCCGGGCTGGTGAATGAGCGCCCCTGGCACCTGGGAGGGGATATCCTGGATCAACGTGCCGCCCAGGGCGACATTGAGCACCTGGATACCCCGGCAGATGGCCAGCACAGGCAGGTCGTCAGCGACCGCCCAGCGTGTCAACGGCAGCTCGGTTTCATCGCGCTCCACATGCACATAGGTGATGGCGGCGACTTGGGGCCGTTGATAACGCCAGGGCTCGACATCGCCGCCCCCGGCGAGCAGGAGCCCATCGAGGCTCCGGAAAACAGGCCGCGCCAACTCCGCGTCCATGGCTGGCGGGATGATCACGGCCGCACCGCCCGCCTGGCGGATACAATCCACATACTTGCGGCCCAGCACATACTGCCGTCTGCCTGCCGCATCAGCACTGTCATGGCAAGGGATGCCGATCAGGGGTTTCATGGTAGGCTCCTGTGACGTCTCGGTTGTTGACGCCATTCTATCGCCGCCCTCCCGCTCTGTCAAAGCAAGCACCATTAAGAATCTGCCTTTACAAGACGGCCAATTTAGGGTATAATCTCACAAAACTGGAGCGGAGCGTGCTCAGTGTATTGCGCCTGTGGGCGCTTGTTTTTTTTGTGCCCCGTGTATCCCGGTAGGGGCAGATGCAAGATCTGTCGCTATCGAGGGGAAGACGACTCCGTACATCCCGTAGGGGCAGGTCCTCAGACCTGCCCCTACCTCCGAGAGGAAGAGGACCATGGCCGATAAGGTGATTTATCTCACTCCTGACGGCAAACGCAAACTCGAAGAAGAGCTGGAATATCTGCGCACCGTGCGGCGCCCGCAGGTCGCTGATCTCATCCGCCTGGCCAAGGAAGGCGGCGATATCAGCGAGAATTCGGGTTATGAGGAAGCCAAGAACGAGCAAGGATTTGTCGAAGGGCGTATTCTCACGATTGAAGCAACCCTGCGCGACGCAGTCTTGTTGACAGAGCCACAAGCTGTCGATGTGGTGCAGGTTGGCTCGCACGTGACCCTTGAGGATTCCGAAGGAGAGACGACCGTCTTCCAGATCGTCGGCTCTGCTGAGGCAGATCCGGCGCGGGGCCGCATTTCCAACGAATCTCCCGTCGGCAAAGCCCTCATCGGGCACCGGGTAGGAGAGTCGGTCATTGTCCGCGCGCCTGCTGGCAACCTCCGCTTCACAATAAAGACGATAGAATGAGGTCCCATGGCAGACGATAGACCCGTAGATTCCACCGACCAGCGCGAACAGCGCCTCATCAAGCTAGAACGGTTGCGTGCCGCCGGTGTTGATCCCTACCCGGCGCATTTCCAGCCCACCCATACCGTGGCAAGCCTGCTGGCCGCTTTTGCAGAGGCCGAGAAGCAGGGCACGACGGTAGAGGCCACGGTTGGCGGCCGCCTGGTTGCCATCCGCGCCATGGGCAAAGCCACCTTCGCTCACCTGGCCGACGGTACGGGCCGCCTGCAGGTTTATTTGCGCGCCGACGAGGTCGGCCCTGAGCTCTACGAGCGCTTTGTGCGCGACCTGGACCTGGGGGATTTCCTTGGTGTGAGCGGCGAGCTTTTCCGCACCCGCACTGGTGAGGTCACCCTGCGTGTGCGCGACTATGTGCCTTTGGCCAAGGCGCTGCGCCCCCTGCCCTCCAAGTGGCATGGTTTGCGCGAAGTCGAGATTCGCTACCGCCAGCGCTATCTGGATTTGCTCAGCAATCCAGACGTGCGGCGTATTTTCGAGGTGCGCAGCCGCCTGGTCACCGCCGTGCGCCAGCTGCTGGATGAGCGAGGCTTTCTCGAAGTCGAGACGCCCATCCTGCAGCCTATTTACGGCGGGGCTGCGGCGCGCCCCTTTACGACGTATCACAATGCGCTCGACGAGACACTCTATCTGCGTATTTCCGATGAGCTGTACCTCAAGCGCCTGATCATCGGCGGCATGGACCGGGTCTATGAGATCGGCCGCGATTTCCGCAACGAGGGGATTTCTTACAAGCATAACCCCGAGTTCTCACAACTCGAGATCTACCAGGCTTACGCCGATTATTACGACATGATGCGCCTCGCCGAAGAGGTGTGGAGCCAGGCGGCGATCCGCGTGCTGGGCACGCCGATCATCGAGCGGGCCGGCCGGCAGATCGACCTCACCCCGCCCTGGAAGCGGATAACCATGCGCGACGCCATCCTGGAAGGCACGGGCATCGATATTGAGGCCGCACGCGACCTGGAATCGCTGCGGCGTGCGATAGCCGAGCGCGGCCTTGAGGCCGACCGAGAGCCAACCTGGGGCAAGCAGATCGACGATCTCTTCGGCCGTCATGTGGAGCCCAACCTGATCGAGCCGACCATTATCATGGATTACCCGGTCGAGATATCACCCCTCGCCAAGCGCAAGGCCGATGCGCCTCACCTGGTAGAGCGCTTTGAGTTCTTTATCGGCGGACTGGAAGCCGGCAACGCCTTTTCAGAACTGAACGATCCGATCGATCAGAGGGAGCGCTTTGCCGCTCAGTGCAGCCAACGCTCCGAGGGCGACGAAGAGGCCCATCCCATGGATGAAGCCTTCCTGCTGGCCATGGAATATGGCATGCCCCCTACCGGCGGTATCGGCTGGGGGATCGATCGCATGACCATGATCATGACCGGGCAGACTTCGATCCGCGAAGTGATCCTCTTTCCACAACTACGAAACAAACAAGACTGATCGGGGCAACCTGTTAGAGACGGAGCTTGAGGCGGAGATCAAACCTCAAGCTCCATCTCTAACAGGCCCTTATGTCAGCTAGAGGAGTGCCACTGGCTATGCAGGCGCCGCTTTACGTTGCCTTTGTCTGGCACATGCATCAGCCCCTATACCGCGATACCGCCACCGGCCAATACAGTCTTCCGTGGGTGCGCCTGCACGCCACCAAGGATTATCTGCATATGGCCGAAGTTCTGGCCGAGTATCCCCGAGTCCATGCCACGTTTAACGTCGTGCCCAGCCTGATTGAACAGCTCGAAGACTATGGCCGCGGCATGGCCGAAGACCGCGCCCTCGCCGTCAGCCGGCAGACGGCCTGGTCCGCAGCGGATCGCGAATATCTGCTCGATTTCTTTTACAGCATCAACTGGGACCGATTTGTGCGCCGTTACCCGGGCTATGCCCACCTGCTCGAGCTGCGCGACCTGGCTCGCGCCGAGAAGGATTACATCTCTACCGCCTTTTTCCGCGACCTGGTCGCCTGGTTCAACCTGGCCTGGATCGACCCGGGTTATATCGCACGGGACCCGGAGCTCTCTGCCCTGGTGACCCAGGGGCGAGGTTTCTCGCGGCGGCAGATTGATCTGATCCTGGACAAGCAGATCGAGATCATCAATCGTATTGTGCCAACCTACCGCGAATTGCAGGCTCGCGGTCAGATCGAGCTGACCACCTCCCCCTACTATCATCCGATCCTGCCCCTGCTCATCGATAGCCGGGCGGCGCTAGAGGCCAGCCCCCAGTTGCCCCTGCCAGCAACCCTCTTCGCGCACCCGGAGGATGCGCGCGAGCAGTTGCGCCAGGCCTTTGCCAGCCATCAGGCCACCTTTGGGCAACGCCCCCAAGGGCTGTGGCCATCAGAGGGCTCGGTCAGCCAGGCGACGGTCGAGATCCTGGCCCAGATGGATGGGCTGCGTTGGATCGCCTCCGATGAGGGGATTCTGGCCCGCTCCCTCGGCGTATGGATTGAGCGCGATGGCTATGGTCACGTGTTGAACCCGGACTTGCTCTATCAGCCCTATCGCCTCTCCGCGGGTGATCTGACCATCATTTTCCGCGACCGGGTACTCTCAGACCGCATTGGCTTTGTCTACAAGCAGATGTCGGGCACCGATGCGGCGGCGGATCTTTTGGGGCGATTGCATCATATCCGGGATGTCGTCAAGGCCGATAGGCGGCCGCACCTGGTCTCCATCATCCTCGACGGCGAGAACTGCTGGGAGGAATACGCTGATAACGGTGACCCCTTCCTGCACGCCCTCTACCAGGGGCTCTCTCATGACCCCGATCTGCGGGCGGTGACCGTATCGGAGTATCTGGCCGAGCACCCGGCCCAGCAGCGCATCGAGCGCCTGGCCGCGGGCTCCTGGATCAACCAGAATCTGGAAACCTGGATCGGCGAGCCGGCCCAGAACCAGGCCTGGGCCTACCTGGCGCGTGTGCGCGACCAGCTGATCGCCTGGCAGCGCGAAAACCCACTGCTGGATCTGGGGACCCTGGAGCAGGCCTGGCGCGAAGTCTATGTCGCCGAAGGCTCCGACTGGTTTTGGTGGTACTATAGCCACAACCGCCCGCCCGGGGAAAATCAGTTCGACCGCGAGTTCCGCCGTCACCTGGGCAATGTCTACCGGCTGCTTGGCCTGCCGGCGCCCGGCTGGTTGCAGCAACCCACGCCGTTGCAGGGAGAGCCCCAGCGGCCGGCGCCGCGCGGTTTCATCAAGCCGCCCCTGGATGCGGCAGCCCAGCCTTCGGCCGAGTGGGCCTTGGCCGGCTACGAGGAAGCCCAGACGGAGGGCGGATCGATGCAGCGGGGAGGCGCAGTACTGCGCGGCCTGCACTATGGCTATGATCAGGATCATCTCTATCTGCGCCTCGAAGGGGTGCAATCGCTGGAGCCTTTTAGCATTGAGGTTGTCTTTGCCCTGCCCATCAGCGAGCAGGGCAACCATCTGCCTCAGGCAGTCCTTGATAGCACCGGCCTGGAGTGGCCCTCCCTGAGCTTTCACCGCACCCTGCGCGTCGAAGGCCATGGAGCGTACCTGCTGCGGGCGGCCGGCCAGGAGATCTGGGAGCCCATCGGCCCCGTGCCATTGGCGCGTAGCATGAACGTGATCGAGACCAGCGTGCCCCTGGCTGACCTGGGCGTTCACCGGGGGGCCTGGCTCTCGCTCATTGTCGTGCTCGCCCGAGACGGCATTGCCGCAGAGCTGTTGCCCGCTTCGGGCCAGCTCACCTTTACACTGGAATCTTTTGCATAGTGGCAAGAACTTGTCGGGAGGTCCCGATTGTCAGAAAGCACTGAATCTCATAGTATGGACACCGCTGTGGCTGTGGCGGAAAAGGGCCGGGCGGCGCGCATCTCCATGTTCGCCGCCGTCGGGTTGACCATCTTCAAACTGGTGGTAGGCCTGATGACCGGCAGCCTGGGCATCCTCTCCGAGGCGGCCCATTCGGGCCTGGACTTGCTGGCGGCGGGCATGACCTATTTCGCTGTCAGCGTCTCCGACAGGCCCGCCGATGGCACACATCACTATGGCCACAGCAAGGTCGAAAACCTGTCAGCCCTCGCCGAAACACTGCTGCTGCTCCTCACCTGTGTCTGGATCATCTACGAGGCCATCCGGCGTCTGTTCGTGGCCCACGTACAGGTCGAGGCCACGCCGGCTGCCTTTGGCGTCATGATCCTTTCCATCGTCGTCGCCGCCATCAACTCGCGCATCCTCCGGCGGACGGCCATCAAGCACAACAGTCAGGCTTTGGAGGCCGATGCGCTGCATTTTTCCACCGATATCTGGAGCTCGGCAGTTGTCGTGGGCGGGCTGGCGCTCGTGTGGCTGGATGGTTACCTCTTCCACACTGTCTGGCTGGCCAAGAGCGATGCCATTGCCGCCCTTGCGGTGGCAGCCATCGTCCTCTGGGTGAGCCTGCAACTGGGCATGAGGACAGTATCGGCCCTGCTCGATACGGCGCCCCAGGAGAAGATCACCCGAAGCATCATGGCCGCGGCGGCGATGGTCCCGGGGGTCCTCGGCATTGGCCGGATGCGGGTGCGCCAGTCGGGGGCAAATACCTTTGTTGACATGAACATTTCTGTGCCGCGCACGGCGACGCTTTATGAGGCCCACCAGGTGGCAACCGAGGCGGAACAACGCATCCGAGAGACCGTTGGGCAGGTAGATGTAATAGTCCACATCGACCCCGTGGCTCGCCCCGGCGAAAGTGTGCCGGAAACGATACACGCTGTGGCCGCGCGCTTCGGCCTGGGGGTGCACTCGCTGCACGTACACCGCCTGAGCAGCGGCCTGCATGTGGAGTTACATACTGAGGTGCCGGCGCACCTGTCGCTATCCGAGGCGCATAACCTCGTCACGCAAATGGAGAACGCTCTGCGCGCGGAACTGGGCCCGGCGACCCACATCGAGAGCCACATGGAGCCCATGCATGCCGTGCCCGATGCGGCCAGTCTGCCGGCTGGGAAAATCGCCGAGGTCCAAAAGCAGGTCGAGCAAGTCTGTCTGGGGCTGCTTGGCCAGCCGGGGCATCACGATCTGGTGGTGCGCAGCGAGCGGGGCGCCATCTCCATCTCGCTGCACGTACTGGTCAAAGGCGCCACCCCCATTACAGAGGCCCATGCCCTATCGGCAGCGCTCGAAGAATGCATTCGGGCGCAGGTCAGCAACGTCGGCCAGGTGCTGATCCACGTGGAGCCAGCCGACGAGCCGCAATAAGGGGAAAGACGGGGCTCCCGATGCAGGCGTAATCGCCCGGGCGACAATTTGCGGTTGACGCTCCCCGCTTTCCATGCTACAATCTCCACAATCCATCATGTGTGACGTTGACGGAGACAAGTAGGCGCAGATGCGCGCTCCCAGAGAGTCGTCGGCGGGTGCAAGGCGACAGCGGCGCAGCGCCCAAATCCACTCCTGAGTCGCCGGCTGAACAGGCAGAACCGCCGATAAGCCGGCCGCTGCTCGCGTTATCGAGCCTGCGAGGCCGCTTTTGGGCGGCGAATTGAGGTGGCACCACGAGGAGTTGTGCTCCCCGTCCTCTGGAGGACGGGGAGCGTTTTTATTTTTGGTGTGAAAGGAGTGTACTCATGATCGATCTCAAGCTCATCCGGGAGCACCCGGACCTGGTGCGGAGGGAGCTGGCCAAGCTGCATACCCCCGCGCCGATTGACGAGATTCTCGCGCTCGATGGCAAGCGGCGCGACCTGCTCCAGCAGGTTGAGGCGCTCAAGGCGCAGCGCAACAATGTCTCTAAAGAGATCTCGCGCCTCAAGGACCCCAAGGAGCGTCAGCCCCGCATCGAGGAGATGCGGCTGGTGGGCGAGCACATCAAGGAACTGGATGAGGACGTGCGTGCGGTAGATGAGCGCCTGAACCAGCTGCTGCTGGAAGTGCCTAACCTGCCGCACCCCGACGTGCCCATAGGCAAAGATGATACGGAAAACGTCGTCGTGCGCACGGTGGGGCAGCCTCGCTCGTTCGATTTCACTCCCTTGCCCCACTGGGAGTTGGGCGAGAGCCTGGGCATCATCGATTTCGAGCGCGGCGTCAAGATCTCGGGCACCCGCTTTTACGTGCTCAAGGGCGCTGGCGCACGACTGCAACGAGCGTTGATCGCCTGGATGATCGACCTGCACGTGCAGAAGCACGGCTATACCGAGATCTACCCGCCCTACCTGGTACGGCGAGAGTGCCTGGTGGGCACAGGGCAACTGCCCAAGTTCGCCGACAACGTGTATGTGGATAACGAGGATGACCTCTGGATGATCCCCACGGCTGAGGTGCCGGTGACCAACCTGTTCCGCGAGGAGATCCTGGAGCCGGGCACGCTGCCCATCTATTATGTCGCCTACACGGCCTGCTTCCGCCGCGAAAAGATGGCGGCTGGCAAGGATACGCGCGGCATCAAGCGCGGCCACCAGTTCGACAAGGTGGAGATGGTCAAGTTTGTAGAGCCGGCAACCTCCGATGCCGAGCTGGACGCCCTCGTGGCCAACGCCGAAGATGTGGCCATCAGCCTGGGCATCCCCCACCGGGTGATACAGATGTGCACTGGCGACCTGAGCTTCTCGGCCGCCAACAAGCTCGATGTCGAGATGTGGGCCCCCGGCTGCCAGGAATGGCTCGAAGTCTCCTCGTGCAGCAATTTCCGCGATTTCCAGGCCCGCCGCGCCGGCATCCGCTACCGTCCGAGCGCCGGCGCCAAGCCCGAGTTTGTGCACACGCTCAACGGCTCGGGCCTGGCCCTGCCGCGCACGATGATCGCCATCATGGAGAACTATCAGCAGGCCGACGGTTCAATCGTGGTCCCGGAAGTGCTGCGGCCCTACATGGGCGGGCAGGACGTGATTCGTAATGCGTGACGCGTAAGGTTGCCCTGAGGGGAGGGCGGAGGGAGGCGGATTGGGGCCCAATCCACCTCCCTCCGCCCTCCCCTCAGGCTGCAGCCGATCAGCAGCGCAGCAGATCGCGCAGCCTGGCCTAGCGCCGCTCTGCGCTACAGACTTTTCAATCCGTCCGTCGCTCCGTCGAAGCCTTGTTGACAAGAATCCCCGGGCATGCTATAATACCCGCCATTGTGGAGACGGACTTCAAGTCCGGCGGCAGCCGGAGGGATGGCAGAGCGGCTGATTGCGACGGTCTTGAAAACCGTTGTGGGGCTCGTCCTCACCGGGGGTTCGAATCCCTCTCCCTCCGCCACTGGAGTAGAAGCATCTGGGGAGATGCCAGAGTGGCCGAATGGAGCCGCCTGCTAAGCGGTTGAGGGGGGTAATTCCTCCTCCCAGGGTTCGAATCCCTGTCTCCCCGCCATGTGCCCCCGTAGCTCAGGGGATAGAGCGCAGCGCTGCGGACGCTGAGGCCACAGGTTCAAATCCTGTCGGGGGTACCATATCCGTTACCGCAGGCCCTGCTATGGGATCTTCCCTATGCAGGGCTTTTTGCGTAATGCGTGGGACCATCACAAGTAAACCGTAATAAGTAAGGCCGCCATCTCGGTACGCCTGATGCTTTGCCAGAGCCCTGTTGGGACGAGGGCCATGAAGAGACACAGAACTCTCAAAACAAGTTTACTTATTACGGTTTACTTATTACTCCTCCCACAGGAGGCACGGCATGCTCACCACGACAACTCCTGCCATTCTGATCCTCTACAACCAGGTCGAGGCCCTGCTCAAGGGTGAGGCGCTCGATATCCTGGCCGAGCAAGAGACGGCCCGGGTCGCCCGGGAGATCGCTGCCGGGCTGCAGGGGCGGGGTTACCGCGTGGCCCTGCAGGGCGTTGACAGCGACCTGGAGGCAGCCCTAGCGCCCTACCCGGCGCACGAGTGGCTGGTTTTCAACCTCTGTGAGGGGCTGGGGGGCGACCCGGGCCGCGAAGCGGAGGTGCCACCGGTGCTGGAGGCCCATGGCTATCTCTACACCGGCTCGCCGGCCTCGGCCCTGAGCGCCTGCATGGATAAGGCCCTGGCCAAGGAGCGCCTGCTGGCGCATGGCCTGCCCACGCCCCGGCATGCCACCCTCTCTTCGCCCAATGAGCCCTGCGCGGTGCCCCTGCCGGCGCTGGTGAAGCCGGTGCACGAGGATGGCTCGCTCGGCATCAGCAGCGAATCGGTCGTGCGTGACGCCGAGAGCCTGGCCCGGCGTGTGGCCTATGTCCTGGAGCACTACCGGCAGCCGGCCCTGGTCGAGGAGTTTATCGGCGGCCGCGAGTTCAACCAGTCCATCTGGGGGAACGACCCGCCGCAGGCCCTGCCCCCCGCCGAGATCAACTATGCGGGCATCGATGACCCCCTGCAGCGCCTCTGCACCTATGAAGCGAAATGGGTGGAGGATTCCGCTGCCTATGGGCTGACGCCGGTGCTGTGCCCGGCACCTGTGGATGAGGACCTGCGCCTGCGCCTGGTGGAGGTGGCCATCGCCGCCTACCGGGTCATGGGCTGCCGTGACTATGCGCGGGTAGATATGCGTGAGCGAGACGGCATCCCCTACATTCTCGAAGTAAACCCCAACCCCACCCTGGCCTCCGATGCCGGCTTTGTGCGCGCCGGGCGGGCAGCCGGGCTGGACCAGTCGCAACTGGCGGAGCGAATTGTGCGCTTTTGCCTGGCGCGCAGTGCTAACAGAGACGAGGACCGAGCATGATCGAAACCCCACTCGCAGCCGATTCACCGGAGATTGTACAGCTCATCGCCGACGCGGGCGTGTTCAGCGACATGGACATCGACTGCGTGCGCGAGCTGCTGGAGGAATATCATCAGGCCCCCGATCACGGCGGCTATACGTTCCTGGTCTACCGCTCTCCCGATGACCGGCGCATCCTGGGCATGATCTGTTACGGCGCCACCCCGCTCACCAAGGGCACCTATGACCTTTACTGGCTGAGCGTGGCGCCCCAGGCCCGCCGCAGCGGCATCGCACGCCAGCTTTTTGCCGCCATGGAGGAGGACCTGCGCGCCCTCAAGGCCCGCATGCTCGTCATCGAGACGGCCGGAACCGACGGCTACTACGCCGCACGCCAGTTCTACCTCTCTCAGGGCGCCCAGCGCCAGTGCACCATCCCCGACTTTTACATGCCGGGCGAGGATATGGTGATGTATGTGAAGCGATATGATGTGTAAAACGTAAAACGTGAAACGTAAAACGTGAAACGTGAAACGTGAAACGTAAAACGTAAAACGTGAAACGTCAAATGTCAGGGCGCCATTTCACATCTGGCGCTGCTCTGCGGGGCGCCGCCAAAGCATGACGACGACCGACACATGAGTACACCAGACTCGAGGGAGCGTCCTGGCGCCTGATGTTTCACGCTTGACGTTTGACCTCTTGCGCCCTACGGAACGACCTTCCGCGTGTACGCCCTCGTCCCCGTATCCCACACGCCATAGCTCACTTCGCCGAACCGGCCCATGACCTCGCCCGGGTTGGCAAGAAGGGTTGAGCCAATAGTGCGCTGGTCCGGCTTGTGGCTATGGCCGCAAAAGACGGCATCGTAGCGGCCGAGGGCGGCGAGCCCTTCACCATAGATGGGATAGTGGACAAAAGCAAGCTTTTGCCCGGCGGCCTCGACCTCGCCCATGGGCGCGGCCAGGGTGACGTTGGGGTGACGCCTGGCGATTTGGGTCAGCAGGAAAATGTCGCCGTCATTATTACCCAAAGTCACCTGCACCGGCCCCGGGAATCCCTTGGCCAGCTCATCCAGGGTAAAGGGAGCGCAGAGATCGCCCAGGCAGAGCAGAAGGTCCATGCCCCGCACCTCTGCCAGCACCCGCGCCAGGTTCTCCAAGTGATCGTGAATATCGGACAGAATGGCAACCTGCATGTCTGCCTCCGCAACGCGTAATGATGGATAATGATACGTAATGCGTGATCCGTAAGCTCGCCATGGCGGGGCGCGTGCAGCCCTTCGTTACGCTCGGACGCACTGACCTTGGGGGGCAAGCAGGGCGCCATGGTCAAGCCACGCATCATACAGCACAGATCATGAACCGGCTGGCTCACACGGCTGCCCGAGTCTCGGCTCCACCTTGCGCCAGGCCGCTCTGCCGAAAAAGCTCCCTGGCACATTGTCCTCCATCTCGCGATACAGGCTCCAGGGGATGGCGAAGGAGAGGAGGTCCGCATCAATGTGCGGCCGCGCGCTGATATCGGTCATGCCGACCACAGCGCGGGGCAGTTCGCGCTGCGATTCGAGATAGGGGAGGAGCACCATCTGCTGGCAGCCCGCAGCCGCTGGAATGATGACGTTATCAGCACCCACGCGGCCATAGTTGGCCAGCACCACCAAGGCCGAGAGCTGATCGGGCGTCACGTAAAAGACGACGATCTGCGGGGTTTCCCCGGGCCTCACCTCTGAGAGGGGCTTGAAAACCACATAATCATAGGGGATGTCCACTTTGGGCAGGGCATCGATGGTGGCGCGGGCCAGCTCCGGCGTCTTCCGATAGCCCTCGCCCTCGCGAAAGCCTTCGCGGCCGGTAGAGAGAAAGTACTCGATGCCCCCAGGGAACGTGACGTAGGTGTTGCCGAAGCAAAGCCCCACGCCGCCGCCGGGGCAGCCGAAGGTCTGGCGGTCGAAAGCGACCGCCTGCCCTTTGGCCGCCACAGTCATCATCGAAGCCACGCAGCCGCGGGCCCCTGCCTTGAATTGGGCAGCGCCCGCCGGCTTTTCATTGCTAAAGAGCACGGCCACGGGCTGGTAACGGGACCTGATCTCCTGCGCGATGCGGCTCTCCATGTGTTTGTTTCCTCCTTGGCTGGATGAGTAAACCAGCCGGACCTGTGGACTCGTTATAAGGCAGGCTGCTACTTCTGTCAAGGCATTGCTTTATCCGCGCCGGATTCCCTGCCTGGAATCGATTGGCAAAAGCCTGCCGCTTGGCTTGCCGGGTTTAGCGCTGCGCAACCGCCCGGCATTGGGCGTTTTGGAGGTGTGAGGCAGGTGTTGCAGGTTGCCCGGCGCTCGCCGCTGTCAGGCCCGGCGAATCTTTATGTCAGAGGATTGGCCTGGATTGCTCGCCAGGGAGATCGGTATGTCAAATGAAAGGGTTGAGTTCACTATTGGGGCGGAAACGGCGCGCCGACTGCCAGGAATGAATTAGGCCCAGGCGAAAGGGCAAAGAGGGCGAGTTGCGGCATCTGTGCTATAATGGCGATAGCGTGGTTTCGTCATGTTCAGAGCATAAGGACCGGGCATAGTCATGGATCCTCTCCGCGGCCTCATCACTAATGTCCAGCGCTTTTCCATTCACGATGGGCCGGGCATCCGCACCACCGTGTTCCTGAAGGGTTGCCCCTTGCGTTGTTTCTGGTGCCATAACCCCGAGACCTGGCGTCTGCAGCCCGAGGTGCAGGTTTTTCCCGACCGCTGCATCGGTTGCGGACAGTGCTTTAGCCGCTGCCCCCAGGGCGCCCATGTCATGGTGGGCGGTAAGCGCCAGTTTCGCCGCGAGCTTTGCCAGGCCTGCGGGCGCTGCGTGGAAACCTGCTACGCCGAGGCACTGGTCATGGCCGGCCGCTGGTGGCCCCCCGAGGAACTGCTGGCGGAACTCTTGCGCGACAAGGAGTTCTATGCCCAGTCGGGCGGGGGCATCACCCTCTCCGGTGGTGAGCCGCTGATGCAGCAGCCGTTCAGCCTGCGGGTGCTGCAGCTCTGCCGCGAGGCCGGCCTGCACACGGCGATGGAAACCTCGGCTTGCGGTCGCTGGGAAGACTTGGCGGAGCTTCTGCCGTGGCTCGACCTGGTCTTTGTCGATATCAAGTTGCTCGATGATGCCGGGCACCGGAAGGCCACGGGCGTCTCTAACCGGCTCATTCTGGAGAACATCCGGCGCCTGGGCTGGGAGCGCGTGCCCCTGGTGGTACGCACGCCCGTGATCCCAACCGTAAACGATACCTGCGAGGCTGTTGGCGCGATCGGGGGGTTTATTCACGCCTTTCCCAACCTGCAGTACTATGAGTTGATGCCCTTTCACCGCATGGCCGAGGGCAAGTTCCGCAGCCTGGATATCGATTATCGCGCCGCTCGGCTGCAGCCGCCAGGCAAGGAACTGCTGGCCGAGCTGGCCCAATGCGCGCGGGAAAAGGGTGTGCGGGAGGTCAAGGTCAGCTAGGCGTAGTTGGATAAGAGTTTTTTTCCTCGAGAGGTTGAGTTTCATGAAATTGGTGTACGATCTATCGCAACTAGAGTGGCAGGTGGCCGGGTTTGTGCCCCACCAGTGGCGGTTCACGCGCTCTGAGCGCATCGCCGCGAACCCCGGCGCCGACGTGCCCGCCATCCCTGCGCCTGTGCCCGGCTCGGTGCAGCAGGCTCTGCTCAATGCCGGTGCCATCCCCGACTGGAATGTGGGCCTCAATGCCCGCGCCTGTGAGTGGGTGGAGAACCGCCATTGGATCTACGAGACGGTCATCCCCGATGGCTGGCTGGCCAGTGGCCGCACCTTCCGCCTGCGCTGCCTGGGGCTCGATTACCAGGGCTGCGTGCTCCTGAACGGTAAGGAGGTCGGCGCCTTTCAGGGCACCTTCGTGCCCCACCTTTTTGACCTGACCCCTTTCCTGCTGCCCGCGGGCAATGTGCTGCAGATCGTCTTTGAGCTGAGCCCCCGCTGGCTGGGCCAGTTTGGCTTTACCTCCCGCATGACCGAATGGAAACCCCGCTACAACTATACTTGGGATTGGACCTCGCGCCTGGTGCAGATTGGCATCTGGGATGGCATCTTCCTGGAGGCGACCGAAGGCGCCGAAATCGAAACCTTGCGCTGCACCACCGATGCCAACCCGGCAGGCAAGGGGAGCCTGCGCGCCTGGGGAGCGGTCACAGGCGGTGAAGGCTTGTCCGTGCAGTTGAGCCTGGAAGCCGGGGGCGCTGTGATCCGGCAGAGCGCGTTGCCCGCGGCGCACTTCAACGCCGAAGGCATCTCCTGGCAGGACCTGCCGGTTTCGCTCTGGTGGCCCAATGGCGAGGGCGGCCGCCCCCTCTACACCCTCCATTGTCGCCTGCTCGACAGTCAGGGCTACAAAGTCGATGAAGAGTCTCGCACCGTCGGTTTCAAGCGGGTGGAGTGGCGCGCCTGTGAGGGGGCGCCAGCGGGGGCCGATCCCTGGATCTGCGCGGTCAACGGGCGCCCCATCTTCCTGCAAGGGGTGAACTGGACGCCCATTCGCCCCAACTTTGCTGATGTCAGCGAAGACGACTATCGCCAGCGCCTCGAGACCTATCGCGACCTGGGCTGCAACCTGCTCCGTGTGTGGGGCGGCGCCTTTCTGGAGAAGGAATGCTTCTATCGCCTCTGTGATGAGCTGGGGCTCCTGGTGTGGCAAGAGTTCCCGCTCTCTTCCTCGGGCTGCGACAACTGGCCGCCAGAGGATGAGGCCTCGATCAGCGCCCTCTCCGAGATTGCCCGGTCCTACATCGCGCGGCGGCAGCATCATGCCTCGCTCCTCCTTTGGTGCGGCGGCAACGAGCTGCAGGGCAGCCTCGATGGCAGCAAATCCGGGGGCGGCAAGCCCGTCGGCATGGAGCATCCACTGCTCCAGCGTTTCCAGCAGATCGTGGCCACGCAGGACCCTGGCCGTCGCTTCCTGCCGACCTCTTCCTCGGGGCCGCTCTTTTTCGCCGAGGAAGCGAACTATGGCAAGGGATTGCACTGGGATGTCCACGGCCCCTGGCGGCCCGAGGGGGACCTGGCAGCCTGGGCGCGCTACTGGGCCGGCGACGATGCGCTTTTCCGCTCCGAGACAGGAGCCCCCGGCGCCAGCTCGGTGGAGATCATCCGCCGCTATAAGGGTGAGTACCCGGAGGTCCCGGGCACACACGAAAACCCCATCTGGCAGCGCACCTCCTGGTGGATCGAGTGGCCCGAGTTTGTGGCCGAAAAGGGCCGTGAGCCGGCGAACCTGGAGGAGTATGTAGCCTGGAGCCAGGAGCGGCAGGCGCGGGCGCTCGCCATCGCCGCCCGCGCCTGCAAGGCCCGCTTTCCCCGCTGCGGCGGTCTGCTCATCTGGATGGGGCACGACAGTTTTCCCTGCACCGCCAATACCTCAATCGTCGACTTCCATGGGCGGCCCAAGCCGGCCGCCCGGGCGGTGGCAGAGGTTTTTCGGGGCAAGTGAGCGGCTGGCAACGGATGATCGACATGGATTACACGGATTGCGCTCGCAGCGCCGCATGTTCCCAGGCATTCACTGGCGCTCTCGCAGAGTGGTGTTTGAGCCTATGCCCGGTGGTCGGATACGCAGCTAATCCGTGCAATCCGGGTCAGAAATCCGTTGACAGCAGTCTTCGGCGCATGGTAGCGCCTGTGAAATGGAGGATTCATGAGCAAACGTATCGATCTGAACGGCGCCTGGCTTTTGCGTTGGACCGATGGTAACCGGGGCGATCGCTTGCAGCGCGCCCTCGGTTCCCACGCTGATACACTGCCCGCAATCCCGGCTCAGGTGCCTGGTGAGGTGCACCTGGACCTGATGCGGGCCGGCCTTTTGGGTGAGCCGGGGGTGGATCTGAATGCCCTGGCTGCCCGCTGGGTGGAAGAGACAATCTGGTACTACCGCCGCACCTTCACCGCCCCCGCCCTGCAGCCCGGCGAGAAAGCCGAGCTCTACTTTGGCGGGTTGGACCTGGCGGCGGTGATCTACTTGAACGGGCAGGAGGTGGGCAAGCACAGCAACTCTTTCTACCCCTGCCGCATCGATGTGACCGGCGTCCTGCGTGCGGGTGAGAATACCGTGGTTGTAATGATCGAATCAGGGCTTTACCAGGCCTGCGACCGCCAGGGCAACGGCTACGGCATGAGCCCCGAATCGGTCATCACCAAGCGCAACTGGCTGCGCAAAGTCCAATCCTCTTTCGGCTGGGATTGGTCCACGCGTCTGCTCAACGTCGGGTTGACCGATGATGTGTACCTGGAGATCTCTTCCGGCGCCCGCTTTGACCGCCTGGTGGCGCTGGCTGAGGTCAGCCCCGACCTGTCGGTGGCCACGGTCACCGGCCGCGTTTTCGTCGATGGCCTCACCCTGCAGCCGCAGACGGGCATGCTCACCATCGCGGTCGAGGGCCAGGGCCAGCAGGCCTCCATCCAGCAGGAAGTGGAGATCGCGCCCGGCCTGAACCCGGTGCAGGCGCAGGTGACCCTGCACCGGCCCGTGTTGTGGTGGCCTGCCGGCCACGGCGCTCACCCCCTCTATACCGTGCGCGCTACCCTGAGCATCGGCGACCAGGTCGTGGGCACCCAGACGCGCAAGGTGGGCTTCCGCCGCGTGCGCGTGGTACAGGATCCCCACCCCGAGGGCGGGCGGTACTTTTACATTGAGATAAACAACAAGCCCATCTTCATCAAAGGCGGCAACTTTGTGCCGGCCGATATGATCCCGGCCCGGCTGGACCGCGAGCGCTATGCAACGCTGGTCGACCGCGCGCTGGAAGCCAACTTTAACATGCTGCGCATCTGGGGTGGAGGGCTCTACGAGTCCGAAGATCTCTATGAAATCTGCGACGAGCGTGGCGTGCTGGTGTGGCAGGAATTCATCTTTGCCTGCGCCAAGTACCCGGCCACCGACGAGCATTTCCTGGCCGATGTCAAGCAGGAAGCAGCCTACCAGGTGCGACGGCTGGCGCATCATCCCAGCCTGGTCGTCTGGTGCGGCAACAATGAGATGGAAGAGGGCAACTTTAATTGGGGTTACGAGCACGGCGTGGCTCACCCCGACTATGCCATCTTCCACATGGTGCTGCCCGTGATCGTCAAGCGCGAGGATGGCACTCGTTACTATCAGCCGTCGTCTCCCTACTCCCCTGAACACGAGGATCCGCGGCGCAGCGACATGGGCGACCAGCACCCCTGGACCGTCGGTTTCGCCAATACCGATTTCCGCGACTATCGGCAGATGGCCCCGCGTTTCCCCAATGAGGGCGGCATCCTGGGCCCCACAGCCCTGCCCACGGTGCTGGCCTGCCTGCCCGAGGGCCAGCGGCAGATCCATTCCTTCGCCTGGGAGCAGCACGACAACTCGATCTACTCCTGGGGCGAAGTGAGTTACCCCGATGAGATGCTGATGCAATGGCTCGGCAAGTCCATCAAGACGATGAGCATCGAGGACTATGTGTACTATGGCGGCGTGGTACAGGGCGAAGGCCTCACCGAGTACATCCGCAACTTCCGCCGCCGCATGTACAACACTGCTTCGGCCATCTTCTGGATGTACAACGACTGCTGGCCGGCCACCCGCAGTTGGACGATCGTCGACTATTACCTGCGCCGCACACCGGCCTTCTTCCCGGTGCGACGGGCCTTCCAGCCGCTGACTGTGGCATTGGCGGTTGAGGACGGCAAAGTGAAGGTCTTTGGCGTCAACGAAGGCCCCGTCTGGCAGGGCGAGGTGCGCTATGGCCTCATGGCCCTGGCCGGGGGCTACCCTGTCGATATGCGGAAACGGGTCTCTCTGCCCAGCAACGCTTCGACTCTCATCGACGAGTTCGATGCGGCTGAGTGGTCGCGCCTGGGCGAGCGCACGCACGCCGCCTTTGCCATCCTGAGCATAGAAGGGGCCGAGGTGGCGCGCGACAGGTTGTTCCTGCCCTACTTCAAGGAGATCACCTGGCCCAGGGCAACTGTGCGCGTGCGCCGTGAGGGCGGCAAGGCCATCTTTGAGAGTGACACCTTTGCCTGGCGCGTCTGCCTGGACCTGAGCGGTGAAAAGCGCCTGCCCGACAACTTTTTCGATGTCTTCCCGGGCATCCCCACCGTGCTCGACTGGCCAGAGGAACTGGGTGATCCGGTAGTGATGAGGATCGGGAACTAGGGGAACTGCGCGAGAATAGGAGAAGGCTGACATGGGTAAGGAGTCCGGAGCCGCATCTCCGAACTGGCATAAGGATGTCTATTTCGGCATCCATTATGATCTGCATGCCCACGCTGATGACACGGAGCTCGGCAGAGAACTGACGCCTCAACATTTGCGTGAGCGTCTGCTGCGCGTGCGCCCCGATTGGGTGCACTGCGACTGCAAGGGCCACCCCGGCTACACGAGTTGGCCCACACAGACCGGCTCGACCTCGCCGGGCGTGGTCAACGATGCGCTGCGCATCCACCGCGACGTGACCCGCGACCTGGGCATTCGCCTGGGTGTGCACTATTCGGGCGTGTGGGATTCCCGCGCCATCGAGCTGCATCCCGACTGGGCGCGCGTCGACGCCGAGGGCAAGCCCGATCCCAACATGACCTGCCGGCTGAGCGGCTATGACGAGCAACTCATGATCCCGCAGATGCTGGAGATCATCGACCGCTACGATGTGGACGGTTTCTGGGTGGACGGCGAGAACTGGGCCTCCAAACCCTGCTGGTGCAGCCGTTGCCGGGAAGAATTCACTCGCCGCACCGGCATCACCGAAATCCCAACCACGGCCCTTCAGCCCCATTGGGCAGACTGGCTCGCCTTTCATCGCGACCTTTTTGTGGCGCATGTCACGCGCTACACCGATGCCGTGCACGCGGCCAAGGCCTCGTGCATGGTCACCAGCAACTGGATGTACACCGTGCGCCAGCCCGAGCCCATGCAGGCGCCGGTGGATTACCTGAGCGGGGATTACGATCATGCCTGGGGCGCCAACCGGGCGGCCGTGGAGGGCCGCCTGCTGGACGGGCGCGGCAAGCCGTGGGATCTGATGGCCTGGGGCTTTACCAAGACTAACTCGATGGCCGAGAACCCGCCCTGGGTCATGAAGCCGGCGAACCACCTCTGCCAGGAGTTGAGTGAGGTCATCGCGCTTGGCGGCGCCATGATGGTGTACGACAACCCACAGCGCTCCGGCTGGATCACTGGCTGGCACCAGGATGTGCTGGCCGAGGCCGCCCGCTTTTGCCGGGCTCGTCAGGAGGTCTGTCACGGCACCGAATCGGCCTCGCAGGCGGCGGTGCTGCATCTGGCCAGCCACTATTACGCCGGCAACGACCCACTCTACAACTATGGCACAGCCGTGCAGCCCCTGGAGGGCGCCCTCCATGCCCTGCTCGAGACTCACCGCTCGACGGACGTGCTGACCGAAGACGGCGCCCTGACCCGCCTGGCCGAGGCGGGCCGCTACCGGCTGCTGGTGGTGCCCGAGCAGACGCACCTGAACGCGGGCCTCCTGGAGGCGCTCTCTGCCTTTGCCCGTGAGGGTGGCCAGGTGCTCTTGAGCGGAGCACACCTGGCACACGAGTGCCCCGACCTGGTGGGCGCTGCACCCGCGGGTGAGCTGCACCATGAGCCGGCCTACCTGCCGGTGGGCGAGAGGGCCGTGCCCGTCTCGGGGCCCTGGCAGCCCGTGGCCCCGCACGAGGGCGTCGCCGTGTGGGCCACCCTCCTGGCGCAACAGGAGCCAGGCAAAGACCACACGGACCAGCCGGCGGTCACCCGGCGGCCGCTGGGCAAGGGCGCCATCGTCGCCGTGCATGGCCCCATCTTCCGCGACTATTTCCTGGGGCACTATCCGCTCCTGCGCCAGTTCATCGGCGGGCTGGTGGACCGCATGGCCATCCCCTGGCAGGTACGCGTGGAGGCGCCGGCGCGGCTGGAGATGGTGGTGCGCCGGAGGAACGGGCGCTTGCTGGTCAACCTGATCAACCGTGGCGCCGGTGAGGCGCTCTCGGCCAACCGGGTGATTGTGGACGAGCTGCCGCCGGTAGAGAACGTCGTGCTGCGCATCCGCCGCGACACGCGTCCACAAGCGGTGACCCAGATCCCGGGTGGCCGGCAGCTCGCCTGGGCGCACGCCAATGGGCTGCTTTCGATCAGAGTGCCCAAGGTGTATATCCATACGGTGGTGGT
>DAOTVS010000016.1:0-18848 GCA_034436375.1 Anaerolineae bacterium
CCTTACCCATGCAGCAAGCCCTCGCTTCCTTTCTGGTGTTGGTACATTCAGAACACGGAGCGAGGCTTGCTGTTTCTCTATCTTCAATTGTTAAATCCGGGATATATCATGACCCGCCCAATCCCCCCGAATGGCTCCACTCCGGTCGCGTGCGAAGCGCGATGCCTGGATGGGATCCGCGCCCCGATGGGTAAGTACGGCTGTAGTGGTAGGCCGAAGCCAACCCTGGGCTATCCGTCTGCCAACCCCAGTTCCTGCACCACAGCGGGCAGGGGGACGGCCCGTCCCCACATCCCAGCCAGGCTCAGCATAGGCGCCGGCGAGCCCGGCCTGGCAGCCGGGCACGTGGCCCTCAGCGGCGGCGCCGCTGAGGGCTGTTCGAGCAACATGGGCAGCTGATCAATCGGTGCGGGTAAGGCCATGGCGTTGCTTGCACAGGCGCTTGAAGGTGACCATGCACTTGCCCTCACCCACTATGCATTCTATTTCCCTTCGTACAACAGCACTTGCAGCCCCGTAAAGCTCTGGCGGCTGCGCAGTCGCATATCCTGCCCCAGCTCACGGGGGATGATACTCTGCGGGTCGGTGTACCAATTGTGGCTGTAGACGAGCCACACGCGGCTCTTGCCGGCGATGAGCTGCTGCAGCGCGGGCACATCGCTCTCGGCCATCTTGGGCTCGAGGATGCCACGATCGAAGAGGTCTACCGGCACGCCGTGCTCCTCGACCGGACGGTCGTAGCGGTGATAGTAATAGTCAAAGGGGATCTCTACCCAGGTCGCGTTGAAGAGGATCAGGTCGCCCGGCTGGGCGGTCTGCGCCACATAGGCCGCGGCCTGGTTCCAGCCCTCTTTCTCGACATGGAAATAGAGCGTGTTCAGCGAGGCCGCGTTGATGGCGACGAGGCCGACCAGCAACGCGCCCTTCCAAACCCGGCGCAGCTCACTCAGGCCAGCGGCCAGCAGCAGATAGTAGGGCACGGAAACCCAGATCAGCGTGCGCGTGGCAAAGATCGGCCGGCGCAGGCTCACCAGGAGCTGGCCGGCAAACGGTACCACGATGAGCATGAGCAGGAGCGCCTGCCCGCTGCACTCACGGCGAAAAGCACGCAGGCCGGCGAGGGCCAGGGCGCCCAGGGCCAAGAGCAGCAGGCCGCTCAGGGGCGCCTGCAGGGGAGCAAAGGCGCTGTCGAAGCTCATCCAGGTATCGGTAAAGGTGCTCCAGGTGGGGGCGGCGATCCAGAACTCGTTGTAGACGCGAACGCTCTGGGTATAGAAGGCCGGCAGCCAGGGCAGCCACAGGAGCAGCACTGCCCCCTGCGCGATGAGCCAGTTGCGCGCAAAGGTGCGGGTGGCAAAGCGTGTCCCTTCGCCGCAACGGGTTGGGAACAGCCGACGCACGGCCAACACGCCCAGCATCCAGAGGTTTACTGCGATGGGGAAGAAAATGGCCGTGTTGTGTGTCAGAAGGGTGGCGGCCATAAAGAGGATATAGCCCAGCCAGGAGAGGTCCGTGGCGCGGGCAGCCAGAGGGCCACCCGCCCGCAGCTGCCGGCCCAGGGGCATGGCCGCCGCTCGCGGGTCCTGCAGCAGGCGCAGCAGGCAGTAGACGGCCAGAGACGCCGTGAGCCCCAGCAGGGCGTACATGCGCGTCTCCTGGCTGTATTGCACGTGAAAGGGCGAGACGGCCAGGATGAGCGCCGCCGTGAGGCCGAGGCTCCGCCCACCCAGCCGCTTGCCCAACAGGTAGATGACCGGGATGGTGAGGGTGCTGCACAGGGCCGAAAGGAGGCGCACCGTGGCCTCGCCATCGCCCAGGCCCATCCACAGGTGCAGGAGGAGGTAATAGAGCGGCGGGTGCTGGTCGACCTTGACGATCCAGCCCAGGGCGGCGCCCACCGGCTGCGTCCCCAGCCAGATGCTGAATGCCTCATCGAGCCAGAGGGGCTTGGCGCCCCCACGGTAGACGCGCAGCGCCAGGCCCAGGAGCGTCAGAGCGAGCAGGAGGAGCCTGTAGCGGTTCTTGCGGATGGACTCCCACACCATGGACAAAACAGCCCCCATTCCGGATGCAGAACAAGACGGTGCGATAATACACCGGAATGAGGGTTTGCTCAAACCGCAAAACTGTCGTCGGCGTCCATTTCGTTCATCTCGCCGGTCACGGTAAAGATCGTGCGCTCGCAGATATTGGTCACCCGGTCAGCGGCCCGCTCCAGGTTGTGCGCCACCCACAAGAGGTGCGTGGCGCGATCGGTGGTGAGGGGGTCAGCCACGATATGGACCAGCAGATCCCTGTAGACCCGGTCGTACAGGGCATCGACCGCGTCATCCTCGGCAGGGATAGCGCGAGCCGCCGCTACATCGCGCTCGATAAAGGCCTGGAGGGCGCGCTGCAGCATATCGGTGGCCCTGTCGGCCATGCGCGGGATATCGACCAGGGGCTTGAGGGGCGGCTGGTTACCCATCATCAGGTTGATGCGCGAGATGCCCTTGCCGTAATCGGCGATGCGCTCCAATTCGGTGGCGATCTCCAGGATCGCAGCCAGAATGCGCAGATCGCCGGCCATGGGCTGCTGGGTGGCGATAGCCGCCAGGCAGTCCGCCTCCAGAGCGAAACGCTTCTCGTTGATGGCGCGGTCGCCGGCGATCAGCTGCCGCGCTGCCGCCAGGTCGCGTCTGTGCAGCGCTTCCACGGAATCCTTGACGGCCTTGGCTGCCATGCTGCCCAGGATGAGCAACTCGTCCTGCAGACGCTGCAGCTCACGTTCCATCACATCGCGTGGCATGGCTAGTCTCCTTGTTGATGATCAGGCCAGTTGGCCAAAAACTGGAGCACCTGCGCGCGCATCGCATCGCGCACCTGCCGAAAGGCCTGCAGCCGCTCCTCCGGCGTGCCCGTAGCCTGCGCCGGATCTGGAAAGCCCACGTGCCGGGTGGGCCCGTGGCCCGGCCAGAAGGGGCAATTCTCGGCGGCCCCGGCGCATAGCGTCAGCACCACAGCGAAGGTCTGCCCCTCGTATTCCGCGAGGGGCTTGGAGCGCTGGGCGGCGATATCGATGCCGATCTCAGCCATGACCTGCACCGCCAGCGGATGCACGGCTCCTGTGGGCTGCGTACCGGCAGAAAAGGCCTGCCAGCGCCCGGCGAGAAAGTGGTTCACCAGACCTTCGGCCATCTGACTGCGCGCCGAATTGCCGGTGCAGAGGAATAGAACCTGTCTGGCCATCAACCGAACCTCCCTGTGATATAGTCTTCGGTGCTCTTGTGGCGTGGCCTGGTGAACACCTGCCGGGTGGGGCCATATTCGATCAACGCACCCGCCCGGTCCTCCCCCATCATCAGGAAGGCGGTGTTGTCGGATACGCGGGCCGCCTGCTGCATATTGTGCGTCACGATGACGATCGTATAGTCTCTTTTCAGCGCCTGCATCAGCTCCTCGATGCGCAGGGTCGCGATGGGGTCCAACGCCGAGCAGGGCTCGTCCATCAGGATGACCTCGGGCTCGACGGCCAGGGCGCGGGCGATACACAGCCGCTGCTGCTGCCCGCCCGAGAGGGCCGTGCCGGGCTCACGCAGTTTGTCTTTCACTTCGTCCCACAGTGCGGCCTGCATCAGCGCACGCGCGACGCGCTCATCCAGGTCCGGAATCTGGCCCCAGTGGCTCAAGCGTAGCCCGGCGACCACATTCTCGGCGATTGACATGGTCGGGAAAGGGTTGGGCTTTTGGAAGACCATTCCTACCCGCCGCCGCAACCGGACGGGGTCCTGCCCGGGCGCATAGATGTCCTCGCCATCCAACAGCACCTGCCCGGTGCACCAGGCCCCCCTTACTTCCTCGTGCATCCGGTTCAGGCAACGCAGCAGGGTCGACTTGCCGGAGCCGGAGGGCCCAATGATGGCCGTAATCTTGTTGGGCTCGATGGGAAGGCTGACGTCGCGGACGGCCACAAAGCTTCCAAACCCCGCCCTCAGGTTGGCAATGGCCATGGCTTTGCCCGCCGCGGCCAGCATAGCGGGCGCCGCCCCGGCCACAGGCGGCTTCAGCTGTGCATTCTTGCTCATGCTCTATGCCTCTTCCATTCTCATCTCGACGGGCGCTGTCGCCGGCCGAGATATCTCACCACTGCACTGGTCACCAGAACAAACGCTGCCAACACCAAGGCCGCTCCCCAGGCCTGGCTGCGCCAGTCATCGTAGGGAGAGATGGCATAAACAAAGAGGGTCTGCGGCAGGGTGGCGATCGGTTGGTTGATCGCCGTGCTCAAGTAGGGGTTGCCAAAGGCGGTGAACAGAAGCGGCGCCGTTTCGCCGGCGACCCGGGCGATGGCCAGCACGATGCCGGTTGCCACGCCGCTGGCGGCCGCCGGCAGGACGACGCTGATAATGACCCGCCAGCGAGGCAAGCCCAGCGCCAGGGCCCCTTCGCGCAGAATGTCGGGTACCATGCGCATCATCTCCTCCGTGGTGCGCGTGATGGCCGGCAGCATCATCACAGCCAGGGCAAAGCTCCCCGAGAATGCCGAAAAGTGCTGCTGCTGGGCGACAATCAGCGCATAGGCAAAGACGCCCATGACAATCGAGGGCACGCCCGACAGCACGTCGGCCATGTAGCGCACCACATCACCGAAACGGTTGCGCCCGAACTCACTCAGGAAAATCCCTGCCCCCAGCCCCACGGGGAGGGCCATCACGCTGGCCAGGCCGACGACGATCAGGCTGCCGACGATGGCATTGGCGATTCCGCCCCCGGGCATGCCTGCGGGCATGGGCAGGTGCAGCAAAAAGCCAGCGCTCAGGGCCGAAAAGCCATTGACGGCGACATAGCCCAGCACAGCTAACAGGGCCAGCGCGGCCAGGCCGGCGCTCAGCGCCGTGACGGTGAGCATCAACAGATTTACGCCCTTGCGCCAGAAGTAGGGTTTGTTCATCAGCTCCTCCTCGCCAGGCCGCGGTTCATCTGCCAGACCAGCAGCCTGGCCACCCCATTCAAGATCAGGGTGATGGCGAAGAGGATGATCGCCAGCTCGACGAGCGCCCCGACGTAAAGGCTTGAGGTCGCCTCGGTGAACTCATTCGCTATCTGGCTGGCCAGGGTATAGGCCGGGCTGAACAAGGAGGCCGATATCTCTGGCCGGTTGCCGATCAGCATCGTCACGGCCATCGTCTCGCCCACGGCCCGGCCGAGGGCCAGCATCAACCCGCCAATGATCCCCGAGCGAGCATAGGGCACCACGGCCCGCCAAATCGCCTCCCAACGGGTGGCGCCCAGGGCGAGGATGGCCTCGCGCTGATCGTTGGGCACGGCCCGCAGCATGTCTCTGGTCACGGCCGTCATATACGGCAGGATCATGATCGCCAGGATTGCTACCGCCGCCATCATCCCCAGGCCATAGGCAGGGCCGTGGAAAAAGGGCAGAAAGCCCAGGTAACGATGCAGGCTCGTCTGCACGGGATCGCGCAGGATGGGCACCAGCACATAGAGTCCCCAGAGCCCATAGACGACGCTGGGGATAGAGGCCAGGAGCTCGATCAGGAAGGAGAGCGGCGCATCCAGCCAGCGTGGGCATAGCTCGGCCAGAAAGATGGCCGCCAGCAGCCCCATGGGCCCGGCAATGGCCAGCGCCAGGAGTGAGGAGACCACGGTGCCGTAGATGGCGGGCAACGCGCCGAACTTGAGTGCCACCGGGTCCCACGTCTGGTCAAACAGGAAGCGCCAGCCATAGCGCGTGATGCCTGGCCAGGCGCGCACCAGCAGCTCAAACACCAGCAGGGCGATTAACAGCAATAGCGTGGCTGCCATGAGTAACGTCCAGCCACGAAAGACGATATCACCCGGGTTCTGCCGGCGCCGCGTGATCCCGCGTTTCAGTCGATTGTCCAAAACGGCCATAGCTGCCCCCAGTTTACAAATGGCCAAACTGAGAGGCTGAGCAAGTCCTCTCAGCCTCTCAGTTTCCACGCGCCTGCGCGCTGCTTACTTGCTCAGCACGGGCTTGCCCTGGCAGGTCAGGGTCTGCAGGCGATCCAGCACGGCCTTTTTCGCCGCTGCGCCCAGGGGGGCATAGTAAAGGTCGGTAGCGTCCTGATCGCCCTGGTTCATCGCCCAGCGCACAAACTCGGCGATCTTTTGCGCCTTGGCGCAGTCCTTCGAGTCCTGGTAGATCAGGAGGAAGGTATAACCTGCGATCGGGTACGAGTCGTCGCCGGGAGCGTTGACCAGCAACTGCCCCATATTGGCCGGCATGTCGGCGGCCAGGGCATTGGAAGCGGCAGTCGTGCTGGCCACGGTTGCCTCGACGAACTTGCCGGCCTGGTTCTGGAGCACGGCGTACGGGATCTTGTTCTGCATGGCATAGGCCAGCTCAATGTAGCCAATACCGTCGGGCTGCTGCTTGATGATGCCGGCCACGCCGGCGTTGCCCTTGCCGCCGAGGCCCACCGGCCAGCTGACCGAGGTGCTCGCGCCGACCTGGCTCTTCCAGTCTGCACTGATCTGGCTCAGGTAGCTGGTGAAGATGAAGGTCGTGCCGGAGCCGTCGGAACGGTGAGCGACGACGATGTCATGATCCGGCAGCCTGACGCTGGGGTTCAAGGCCGCGATCTGGGGATCGTTCCACTGGGTGATCTTGCCCAGGTAGATGCCGGCGATCACTGCCGGCGTCAACTTCAGGCCACTGGGGATATCTTGCCCGTTGGCATCCTGGACGTTGTAGGCGATAACCACAGCGCCGGCCACAGTTGGAACCATCAACAGGCCCGGCGCCGCACTCTGCTGGTCAGCCGTCAGGATGGCATCCGACCCGCCAAAATCAACCGTCTTGGCAGTGATCTGCTGGATGCCGGCGCCAGAGCCAATGGCCTGGTAGTTGAACTGCACGCTTGGATCGATGGCGGCATAGTCGTGGAACCAGCGGGAATAGAGTGGGTCAGGGAACGTGCCGCCGGCGCCCGTGATCTGTATAGTTCCTGAAGCCGCTGCAGGCTGACCCTGGCCGGCAGCAATCGCCGCCGGCGGAGCAGCCGGTTGGGCGGCACAAGAGGTAGCCACGATGGCCACCAGGATCAAAGCGACAAGCCACAAGCGACGCATTGCTTCTCTCCTCCTGAGGATTTCTCTTCTCTCACCTGTGGCTATCATAGCATGCCCTCTTTAACGCCGATCAAAAGGCTTGTCAACGTTTTGTTAATGTTGGGCCAGGTTTCCATTAACGAGAGAGGGGCCTGTTGCCTGACCGCCATCCAGCTGCGCCGCTTCCGTTGGCACGGCTCTTGCTGCCTCTACACAATATCCCGCGCATAACCGGGAGGTTTTCTGTGAGCCTGGTCAGCACCTGCATGCTGGGCGCCCTGATCGTGGCCCTGATCGCCAGCGTTGGCGGCATACTGGCAGTTTCGGCAACAGTGGCACAGGAGGCCGCTCAAGAGCCGTTCGATGATGTGCGCCTGCTTTGGCGAGAGCGCGAAGCGCTGCGCATTCTGCGCGCCCGTTATGCCTGTGGCCAGGTCAGCTTTGAGGAGTTCAAGGAGCTCTCCCTGGAGCTGGAGGAGAGCCTGCCGCACTGACCCCATCGTGCGCCCTTGTTCCGGGCTTGATATCACAACCATGCTTGCTGGCAGGGGGAGCGGAGGAGGGGGCCGGGGGCGAGAGGACTATCCCAAGAGTAGCTCACTTTGCCATCCGGCCCCTCTCCTTGACTATAGACCGGGCACTGGACCACAGATGATCAGGCCAGCTCCGCCAACAGGTCCAGCAGGGCCCTGGCCGGCAGAGTGGCCTGACGCTGCTTGTGCAACAGGCGATAGAGCGGCCGGCGCAGGTCCAGCCCCTCGACCGGCACGACAACCAGTCGTTGAAGCCCCTCTCCCGACAGCGCCACGCGGGATATAAAGGTCACCCCCAGGCCCGCTGCTACCGCGTTTTTGATGGCCTCGATACCCCCCAGTTCCAGCGCCGGCTGGGCCTCCACACCCGCTGCTCGCAGGCGACCCTCCACCAGCCGACGGGTGCTTGAGGTCGGCTCTCGCACAATCATGGGCTCGTGCGCCAGCTCTTCCAGCCGGATGGAGCTGCGCCCTGCCCAGGGATGGCCGGCCGGCACGGCCAACACCATTTCGTCGGTCAGAAAGGGCGCTATCTCCAACGCGTCGGATTGTACCGGCGCTTCGACCAGCCCCAGGTCGAGGGCATGCATGGCCAGCGCCTCGGCCACCCGCTGGGAGGGCTCGATCTCCGCAATGACGCGCAGGCCCGGGTAACGCCGCTTGAACTCACCCAGCACTTGAGGCAACAGGTAGGTGCCGATGGTGGGGCTTGCGCCCACGCGCAAGCACCCTGCCCGCAGCCCCTGCAGCGCTGCCAGCGCCTCTTTACCCTCCCTTTCCAGGTTCACGATGCCCCGCGCATAGGGCAGGAGCGCCTCTCCCGCCGGGGTCAGGAGCACCTGCCGGGGCAGCCGCTCCAGAAGCCTGGCGCCCAAATCCCGCTCCAACGCCTGGATCTGGGCCGTCACGGCCGGTTGGGTCAGGTTCAGTTCTTCCGCAGCCCGGCTGAACGAGCTGCAATCGACCACCGCCACAAAGGTTCGCAATTGCCGTAGTTCCATTACCTATAGCCCTTCTTTATCGCAGCCATTAGAAATATCTGTTGTAATTATACCACACAGATGATAGAATACAAGCAGTAATATTCTTGGAATCCTGATGGGGCTGCTAATGGAATCCTGGCAATTTCTGCTCATTCTGGCCTGTGCCTCTTTTGGCGCCGGCACGTTTGGGGCGCTGCTGGGCCTGGGCGGAGGCGTCATCCTCGTACCGGTGTTGACCCTGCTCCTCGGCGTCGATATTCGCTATGCCATCGGCGCCAGTATCGTCTCGGTCATTGCGACCTCCAGCGGGGCCGCGGCAGCCTATGTGCGAGACGGCATCACTAACCTGCGCATCGGCATGTTCCTGGAGATCGGCACGACGACGGGCGCCGTGACCGGCGCGTTGGTCGGCAGCCTGCTCTCAGGCCGGGCGCTGTACATTGTCTTTGCCATCATCCTGGCCTATTCGGGCTATGTCATGTTCCGCAAGCGCAACGAAAAGCTGCCCACAACCCGAGAGTGCGATCCCCTGGGCAAGTGCTTGCGTCTGGAGGGCTGTTACTATGACCCGGCCCTGGCGCAGACGGTACACTACTACCCGACCAATACTCTGCCCGTGCTGGGGCTGCACTATATCGCCGGGCTGGTCTCAGGTCTGCTGGGGATTGGCAGTGGGGCGCTCAAAGTGCCGGCGATGGATATCGCCATGAAACTGCCTATCAAGGTCTCAAGCGCCACCAGCAACTTTATGATCGGCGTCACTGCTGCGGCCAGCGCCGGTCTCTACTTCATGCGCGGGCAGATCAACCCCTTTATTGCGGCGCCGGTGGCGGCAGGCGTGCTGGCAGGCGCTCTGGTTGGAGCACGACTGATGCCCCACGTTCAGGGCAAGGCCATCCGCCTGCTGTTTGTGGCGCTGCTGCCGGTATTGGCGTTACAGATGCTGGCGAAGGGGGTGCTGTGAATATGGCGGCGATAGAAAAATCCATGCAGCGGGCCAAAGCGGTGCCGGATGAGCGTGTGGCAAGGGATGAGCTGATTGTCAGCGCGCTGCTCCGTTACGGGGTGCTCATCAGCCTGGCGTTTGTGGTGCTGGGCATGCTGCTCTTGTTGATCACGGGCGAGACAGGTTATGGCTCGATGGGCGATCTCCCCTCACTGCTCACTGTGCGAGATGCGGCCAATGTGGGCTGGCCGCTCTCGCCCCTGGCCGTTTTGGGCGGAGCATTGTCGCTGCGCCCCTTTGCCCTCATTCTGCTGGGTCTGTTGGTGCTGATCCTTACCCCCGTAATGCGGGTAGCGGTATCGGTGTTGCTCTTCCTGCGCGAGCATGACCCTATCTATATCGCCATCACCCTTTTTGTCCTCTGTGTGCTGATTACCAGCTTCCTCCTGGGAACGCCGGGCGCAGGCTGACCCCCCAAGCGGGCTATGGCTCTTTGCGCCGCTCCTCAATGGCGGCACAAGCCAATTCCTCGCCCGTTTTTAAGCTAACCGGTATTGACACTTGGGTTCACTGCACTGTACAATAAAAGTAGGCGCCTGAACCGAGCCAAGGTGGAATCCGCATGCGCTTTGGGGGCACGCATGCAGGTTCCACCTTGATTTGGCATAACAGGCATTTTGGCCGCCCCGCGCCGCTCAGGCGCCACGGCCCACCGCACCCTCATCCCTCTGAAGCCGAATACCTGGCGCAGGGCTTTGCAGACAGAGGGGGTGACATGGCGGACGAGGCCGTCCGCGAAGGGGAGTCTCATGTCGAGTGAGCATCTGCCCGGACCGGGTTGGCAACCCCTGGCAGATCGTTTGGTCTCTCACGTGGGCATGGAGGTGCGGCGTGTGCCAGTGCAAGGGACTTCCGGGTGTCGTGGGCAATGCGGATACAATGCGCCTCAAGCTTAGGGATGGGTTGAGACTGCAAGCCTGTGATCGTGACCTCTACCTCTGGCAGTGCCAGGAATGTGGCGCCCTGTGGGAGGCGGTGCCTTGCAGCCCCTACTGGTGCCTGGGACGGGACGCGCGAGCCGAGGCGGGGTGGAGTGATCTGAACCCGCGCCACAATAACGGCTATGTTTATCAGAAGACTGAGTATACACTGACTGATTGGCTGGCGCGCGCGAAAACACGCAACCGCATGCGCCAGAGCCGCCTGCTGGAAGCCGTGCGCGCTTACCGGCAGGAGGGCTACACTTTTGTCGATTCGGGGGGCGAAGACGGGCTGTGGGTCGAGTTCGACCGTACCCTGCCGGAGAACGATGGCATCGAGCGATTGCTGGTCGGCATCGATTATGTGGGGCGTCGCTACTATGAAAAGCGCACGATTATCGGCAGCCGCACGGCGGAGATCAAACGCGCAGGAGAGGACGCAGGCGGCCCCTGGTTGATGGGCTGAGCGCATTTTGGGGCGATGCAAGCGAGGGGATACATCTGCTGAGATGTATCCCCTCGCTTGCTTTTTGAGCACTCAAAATCGTCTCCATGGCAGCAAAGGAGCCAAGAATCATATGCGATCAGACCGGGACCTCGATGAACACCCCCGGCTCCGCCGCCGGTGATCTCGCGCTGAGCGCAGCCGACCGCGCTTCAGTGCCGGCTGGCCGCCCAGGCGGCGGAATTGGCGGCGCGGCCCAAGTCTACACCGAGAACAACTGGGGCACGCACGAGGCGCGCATCGGCGGCAGGGGCGGCAATGCCTGCACCCGTTGACAGGCCTTTTCACCGTGGATTCGCCTGGCAGCCATTTGGACGGCTGAGTATAATAGGAGCGCTGAAGAAAGAGGGCCCGACGGGGAACCCATCCTGCCGGGCCTCCAGATGAGGAGGCGGCAGCCATGGCAGAGGCACAGGAAACTGGGCGCGGTTACAACGGCAAAATCCTGCGGGTGAATCTATCCTCGGGCGCGCTCACGGTGGAAGAGCCGGGGGACCTCTTTTACCGCCAGTATATGGGCGGCTGGGGCATCATCGCCTATTACCTCTTGCACGAGGTAGCGCCAGGGATAGATCCCCTGGGGCCGGAGAATAAGCTGATCTTTGCCACGGGCGTGATCACTGGCACGCCGATCGCCGGCAGCGGGCGCAGCGCTGTGGGCGCCAAATCGCCCCTGACAGGGAGCTTTGGCGCGGCGGAAGCGGGGGGCTGGTTCGGCGCCGAGCTCAAGGCGGCAGGGTACGATGCCGTCATTGTAGAGGGCGAGGCCGCGGAGCCGGTGTACCTGTGGATCCATGACGGCGCGGCCGAGATCCGCCCGGCTGCACACCTGTGGGGGCGGCTCACGGCCGATGTGCAGGCGGCCCTGCGTGAGGAGCTGGGCGACCCGCGGGTGCGCGTGGCGCAGATCGGGCCGGCCGGCGAGCAAAAAGCCAGGATCGCTGCCATCATGCATGATGTGAACCGGGCGGCCGGCCGTGGCGGGCTGGGCGCTGTCATGGGCGCCAAGCGCCTGCGTGCCATCGCTGTGCGCGGCACGCAGCGGCTGGCCATGGCCGACCCGTCCGCCCTGCAGGAGCTGGCCCACTGGTACGCGGGGTATCAGTCCACCACCTGGACGAGTGACCTCCACGATCAGGGCACCGCCAACGGCCTTCCCTATCAGCAGGCTTCCGGAGGGCTGCCTACCCGCAATTTCCAAGAGGGGACCTTTGCAGCCTGGGAGAATATCACCGGCGAACGCATGCGCGACACGATCCTCAAGGGCCGCGACAGCTGCTTTGCCTGCCCGGTGCGCTGCAAGCGCGTGGTGGAAGTGAAAGACGGGCCCTACCCGGTCGACCCGGTCTATGGCGGCCCCGAATATGAGACGCTGGGCGCCCTCGGCTCCTCCTGCGGCGTGGGCGACCTGGCCGCCATCGCTCGAGCGAACCAGCTCTGCAACGCCTATGGGCTCGACACTATTTCCACGGGTGTGACCATTGCCTGGGCTATGGAGTGTGCTGAGCGGGGGCTCCTTACGCCGGCAGAGGTGGGCGGAGCCACTCTGCGCTTTGGCGATGCGGCGGCCATGTTGCAACTGGTGGAGGCCATCGGTCGACGCGAGGGGTTCGGCCGGCTGCTGGGTGAAGGGTCACTCGCCGCAGCGCGGACCATCGGCCGCGGGACAGAGGCCTATACCATGCAAGTCAAGGGGCTCGAAGTGCCGATGCACGAGCCGCGGGTCAAGCACGGGCTGGGCGTGGGCTATGCCGTCTCACCCACAGGGGCTGACCACAACCACAACTTTCATGACAGCGATTATGCCAACGAGGATGGCATTGCCGGGGTGCGGCCGTTCGGCATCCTGGAGCCACTCCCGCCCACGGACCTGAGCCCGGCCAAAATGCGGCTGGCGCGCAACGAGATCTGTTGGAACACGCTGGGCAATGTACTGGGGATGTGCGCGTTTGTCATGTCGAGCCTGGACCGGCGCTCGCGCCTGGTCGAGATTGTGCACGCCATCACCGGTTGGGATACGTCGCTGTACGAGCTGCTGCAAGCCGGAGAGCGCTCCTATACCCTGGCGCGCGCTTTCAACGCCCGCGAGGGGTTCCTGCCAGAGGCTGACCACCTGCCCGGGCGCTTTTTTGAGGCTTTCCGTGAGGGGCCTGCGGCAGGGCAGGCGCTGCCAGGGCTGGAATTCGCGCAGGCGCGTGCTATGCTTTACGGCATGATGGGCTGGGATGAGGCCACAGGGGCGCCCTTGCCCTGGAAGCTGCACGAGCTGGGCATCGGCTGGGTGATAAATGCCCTGCGGACGAAAAACCCATCCTGAAAATCTATCTTTTGACCGATTGACGCGGGCAGAATCGCCGGTTATACTGATTTTGGTTATTTCATGCCTGACGCGCTACCTATCCGTCTCTCCGCCGGCGACCTGTGCATTCTTTCTTCATCACTAAGAATGGGACATGTACTCTTGGCCTCGGCAAAGACGGGTTGCGCGCCTCTCCATGATGGAGAAAAGGAGCCCATGATGGCAGAAGACAAGACCTTGGTATGCCGGGATTGCGGGGCAGAGTTTATCTTCTCTGCCGGGGAGCAAGAGTTCTACCAGCAGCGGGGGTTTGAGCACCCACCCTCTCGTTGCCCCGAGTGCCGGGCCAGAAGGCGCGCCAGCAATACGCATGCTGCGGGCGCAGAGCGGCCGATGTACCCGGTAGTCTGCTCCGAGTGCGGGCGTGAGACGATGGTGCCCTTTGAGCCGCGCACCGACAAGCCGGTCTACTGCCAGACCTGCTTCGCCAAGCACCGCCGGCGGTAAGGGGGGAGATTTCGCACAGTGAGTTGAGGCGCCGGGAGCACATGACAAGGAATACGGAGGATTGACCGAATGGGTCCCTGCATGCGGCGCTGCTCAGGGGCAAGGTTCATCCGGTCAATCCTCCGTATTCCTTGTCATGTCAAAGATGGAACCTGCGGGGCTGCCACAACGTCTTTAGGTTGTGGGCATATCGCATAACCGTCTGCAGTTGCCTCGACCGTGACGCATGGGCTTGGCGCCTGTTGCGATGGCTCGCCGGACATACTCCGATGGAGCATGTCGCCTGGGTCGTGGGTTTTCTGCCCGGTTGTGCAGCGGCTGAGCGCTGCTATGGCGGTTACAGCGCTTCCGGACGCTGAAACTGCCCTGGCAGCGCAGAGCGGGCCGCTGTCGCGCGAAGGAGGTTCCTGATGGCCGCCTATCCTGCAGTCCGCCGGTCTTTCCGTTGGCTATTGGTGCTCTTCGTCGTCACTCTCTTGATCCCCCCTCTGGCTTCATCGGCGGCGACCCCAGCCTTTCGCGGTGAGTATTACAACAACCGCACGCTGAGCGGCGCACCGGCGCTGGTGCGCGACGATGCCGCCATCAATTTCGCCTGGGGCGCCGGGTCACCGGGCCCGGGCGTTGCCGCCGACAACTTTTCCGTCCGCTGGACCAACTTTGTCAGCTTTGAGGCAGGCAGCTACCGCTTTACCGTGCGCACCGACGATGGCGTGCGGCTCTGGGTCGACGACAACCTGATCATCGACCACTGGGCAGACCAGCCAGCCACTTCATACACTGCGGACCGCACCTTGGGGGCTGGATATCATTCGATTCGTATGGAATACTATGAGGCCTATGGCAATGCGGTAGCCCAGCTTTCGTGGCAAAAGCTCAGCTCCAGTGGCAGCTTTCCCCAATGGAAGGGCGAGTATTTCAACAATACCGGCCTCTCGGGCACACCCGTCCTGGTGCGCAACGACACCGATATCAACTTCAATTGGGGCAATGGCTCTCCCGGGGCTGGGGTGCCCGCCGACAATTTCTCTGCGCGCTGGACGCGACAGCTCACTTTCAACGCCGGCACCTACACCTTTACAGCAGTCAGTGACGACGGCGTCCGGGTCAAGGTCGATGGCGCCATGGTCATCAATCGCTGGGTAGACCAGCCCGCCACCACCGTCACTGGCAATATCACACTGAACGCGGGCGCTCATACCGTCGTGGTGGAATACTATGAGCGGGGAGGCGCCGCTCAGGTGCGCGTGAGCTGGGCCGGGGGTGGATCCTCGGGGCCAAGTGTGATTGTGGTTGACGACTGGGGCGCCGGCTTTGTGCGTGGCGGCAATCTGGGCAATTTCCACGCCAGCACCTGGGGTTATGGCAATCATCTCTGGTGGATGTGGAACAATACCAGCGCCATCTATAGCTGGGCCAAGTGGGTGCCCACGTTGCCAGGGGCCGGCACCTATGAAGTGCAGGTATACGTCGCCAGCCACAATATGAGCACAACCAGTGCGCGCTATCGCATCTACCACAACGGCACGCGCAATGATCGCGCTATTTCGCAGGCCATCTACTCGGACCAGTGGGTGAGCCTGGGCTCCTATACCTTTAGCGGGACTGGCAACGAGTACGTTTACCTGAGCGGCGCCACAGGCGAGCCCTACTGGACGCGGCAGGTGGGCTTTGATGCCGTGCGCTTTATCCGCGTCGGCGGGAGCAGCCCGACCCCCACCCCTGCGCCCAACCTTCCTTCTTGCAGCATCTATCCAATAGCCGGTTTTGGCGCTCTGTGGAACGCCAACGCCCAGGTGCGCAACTGCCTCAGTTGCGCCACCGAGCCAGAAAAGTCCCTGCCAATGGGCGAGCAAACGTTCCAGAACGGCGTTATGTTCTGGCGCTCGGATACGGATGTGATCTATGTGGTCTTTAAGGATGGTACCTGGCAGCAGTTTAACGATACCTGGCAGGAGGGTCAGCCCGAAACGGACCCCAATATCGTGCCCCCGGCTGGGCTTTACCAGCCGAAGCGGGGTTTCGGCAAGTTGTGGCGGGAAAACGCGGTCGTCCGCAGCAAGTTGGGCTGGGCGACCATAGACGAGCGGGCGATGACAGGGGCGGTGGAGCCCTTCCAGGGCGGCGTGATGCTCTGGAGTCCGCAACTCGGCATCTATGCTTTCTGCAACGACGGGCGGTGGATACACAATTAGTGGCTTCCCGCACTGGTTTTGATGGGCCGGAGTTGCTCTCCTGCAGATAACGGGTACTCATCAAAACCTGGGCAGGGGCCCACCGGCCTGTTATCCGCAAGGGGGCGCATCAACCTGCTGCGGACATTTAGCACTCTGCGCGTTCGGATGCTGGCACTCTCATAACAAGAGTGCCAGCATCTTCTTTTCCGAATCGGCATCGAACCGCGAAAGAACGAGGAATCTCGCGAAAAAACGAGCTGAAAATAGAATGAGTGAGTTATTCCCACCTGGTCCTCGTTTTTATTCCTTCCGCTTTTGCCAATCCCGTATGTTCCCACTTGCCATTTTAGAGCATTTGCGCTATGATAGTGCCCGTGCTTAGCACTCAAGGGCATAGAGTGCTAAAATAAGAGCGTAGTTCACCAGAGTTGAAGGAGGGTTTGTAAAGATGGCGCTGAATATCAAGCCCCTGGGTGACCGCGTTGTGGTTGAGCCGATCGAGAAGGAAGAGACCACGGCCAGCGGCCTCGTGCTCCCAGAGACGGCCAAGGAAAAGCCGCAGGAGGGCACCGTGGTCGCTGCGGGTCCCGGCCACATGAACGAAGACGGCACCCGTCTGCCCATGGACGTCAAGGTGAATGACCGCGTGCTGTATGCCAAGTACGCCGGCACCGAGTTCAAGGTGGGCGACAAGAAGTATCTTATCCTCGGCGAGAAGGACATTCTCGCCATCCTTGAGTAATCACCGCTAGATAACAGAAGGAGCGTATAGAGATGGCGAAGCAGCTAGTCTTCTCAGAAGAGGCGCGCCGCAATCTGAAGGTCGGCGTCGATCTGCTGGCTGAGGCTGTGCGCACCACCCTGGGCCCCAAGGGCCGCAACGTCGCGCTGGACAAAAAGTTCGGCGCCCCCACCGTCACCCATGACGGCGTGACTGTGGCCAAGGAAATCGAGCTGAAGGAGCCCTTCCAGAACATGGGCGCCCAGCTCCTGAAGGAAGCCGCCACCAAGACCAACGACAAGGTCGGCGATGGCACCACTACCGCGACCGTCTTGGCCCAGAGCATTGTGGATGAGGGCCTGAAGAACGTGGCCGCCGGCGCCAACGCCATGCTGATCAAGCACGGCATTGACCGCGGCACCGCCGCTGTTGTCGAGGCGATCCGCAAGATTGCCCGCGAAGTCAAGGGCAAGGATGAGATCGCCAATGTGGCCGCCAACTCGGCCCACGATGTAGAGATCGGCAACCTGATCGCCGAGGTCATGGACAAGGTCGGCAAGGATGGCGTCATCACCGTCGAAGAGTCCAAAGGCCTCCAGTTCGAGACCGAATATGTCGAGGGTATGCAGCTCGACCGCGGCTTCATCTCCCCTTATTTCGTGACCAACCCAGAGCGCATGGAAGCCGTGCTCGAGGACCCCTATGTGCTGATTACCGACAAGAAGATCTCGGCCGTGGCCGATATCGTCCCGCTCCTTGAGAAGATGGTCCAGGTCGGCAAGCGCGACCTGTTGGTCATCGCTGAGGACGTGGATGGCGAAGCCCTGGCAACCCTGGTGCTGAACAAGCTGCGGGGCATGCTGAACGTGGTCGCCGTCAAGGCGCCCGGTTTTGGCGATCGCCGCAAGGAAATGCTGCGCGACATCGCCATCCTCACTGGTGGCCAGGTGATCACTGAGGAGATGGGCCGCAAGCTCGAGACCGCGACCATCAGCGACCTGGGCCAGACCCGCCGCGTGGTCGTGAACAAGGACGAGACCACCATCATTGAGGGCAAGGGCTCTGAGAAGGAGATCAAAGGCCGCATCGAGCAGATCAAGGCTCAGATCGAGACCACGACCTCCGATTACGACCGTGAGAAGCTGCAGGAGCGCCTGGCCAAGCTGGCCGGTGGTGTGGCTGTGATCCGCGTCGGCGCCGCTACCGAGACCGAGCTGAAGGAAAAGAAGCACCGCGTTGAGGACGCTCTCTCGGCAACCCGCGCTGCGGTTGAGGAAGGCACCGTGCCCGGCGGTGAGGTGGCCCTCATCAACGCCATTGAGGCGCTCGACGATATCAAGATGGAATACCCCGACGAGCAGACCGGTGTCAACATTCTGCGCCGGGCCCTGGAAGAGCCCATGCGCCAGATCGCGAGCAACGCTGGCCTGGATGGCGCCGTGATCGTGGAGAACGTCCGCCGCCTGCACAAGGAAAAGAACAACCCGAACATCGCCTACGAAGTGATGTCGAATTCCTATGTCGATATGTACGAGGCGGGGATCATTGACCCGGCCAAGGTGCTGCGCTCGGCTGTCGAGAATGCATCGTCCATCGCCACGATGATCCTCACAACCGAGGCGTTGATCAGCGATATCCCGGAGCCGCCCAAGCCGGCGCCCGCTGGTGGCCCGGGTGGGATGCCCGAGTACTAGACCGATAAGCCTGGTGAACTGCACAGCGGCCCTGGGGAAAGCCCCCAGGGCCGTGGCTTTTTGTAGTGAACCCGTAAGTTGAGCTAACACTACAGCCGTACTTACCCATCGGGGCGCGGATCCCATCCGGGCAACCCGCCCAATCCCCCCTCCCGGGTCAGAGCCGGGCAGGCGCACAGCGCCTTTGCCGGCTGTTACCGGGAGCCGGCTGGATCAAGTGCGGTTGCAGTACTAAGAACGCCTAACAAAACCGCGGCGCACTATGGGCCTTCGCCACGTCGGATACCCCCACCCGTATTTCCCGCCCCCTGCAGGGGGCGGGAAAGGGGCCGGGGGGATGGGCGTTGCATGTAGCGCCATCTGCACCACAGGTCTTGTCAGGCACTCTAAGCTGCGGCGACGTGGCCGAGGCGAGGCTTCCGCCGAGTCGCC
>DAOTVS010000017.1:0-10260 GCA_034436375.1 Anaerolineae bacterium
TCCTTTCTGGTGTTGGTACATTCAGAACACGGAGCGAGGCTTGCTGTTTCTCTATCTTCAATTGTTAAATCCGGGATATATCATGTACCCTCCAAAAGGCCTGTTCCGGCCGCACGCGGAGCAGGGTACCCGGAAGCTAAAGGGCGTTTTCATCGTGCGTGTTGCCCAATCGGGCACGGGGGACTGGACGATCGCTTCAGCAGGAGGGGCCGGACCATCTAGAGGGCATGAAGAGGAGCTATGGACCGAGAGACCTGGCTACGTCAACGGACCGGGATCTTCCCTGCCTTGATCGAGGCGATGCGCCCGCTCAAGTGGGCGCGGAACGCGTTCGTGCTTACGGCCCTGATCTTTGACAAAAAGATACTCGATCTGCCCTCCGTGCTGCGGGTCAGCGGTGCCTTTGTGCTCTTTTGTCTGGTGGCGAGCGGGGTCTACCTGGTGAATGACCTGCTCGATATGGAGCGTGACCGGCAGCACCCCGCCAAAAAAAACCGGCCTCTGGCCAGCGGTCGGCTGCCGGTGGCGGTGGCGATCCCGGCAGCGATTGTACTCCTGGCCAGCAGCGTGGGCCTGGGGCTGCTGCAAGATACGGCGCTGGGCCTGATTCTCCTGACCTATGCAGTCATCAACCTGGCCTATTCGCTCTGGCTCAAGCACATCGCGCTGGTAGATACTTTTGCCGTCGCCTCGGGCTATGTGCTGCGCGTGGCAGCGGGCGTGGCGGCGGTGCATGTGGAGCGCTTTTCGCCCTGGCTATACGTCTTTACCCTGCTCTTTGCCATGCTCGTCTCGCTGGCCAAGCGGCGGCAGGAATCGATTATGCTGGCCAGCAATGCCGGGGCCCATCGCAGCAGCCTCAACGACTATACCATCGCCTTTTTCGATCATTCCATCAGCATGATGGCGGGCGGCGCGATCGTCGTCTATTGTTTCTATACCTTCTCGGCCCCCAACCTGCCAGCCAACCATGCCATGATGCTGACCATTCCGCTGGCCATGTTCGCCTTTCTGCGCTACCTCTACCTGATCTACACCAAGGGTGAAGGGGGCACACCCGACGACCTTTTTTGGACTGACCGGCCGCTCCTGGTCAGTGCGATCCTCTGGGGGGCCTGCGCGGCGGCCGTTCTCTACTTGCTATAGTCGTGCGCTCTTTCGGATAAGGAGTATCCTATGGAGATCAAGATCCCGTGCGGTGAGAAGACCTGCACCGTGAAGTTGCCGGCGGAGCAGGTGGCCTGGGTGTTGGAGCCGGCGGACCGCCCTGCCCTGCCAGACGTGTCGGCGGCGCTGCGCGCGGCGCTGGCTCAACCCATCGGTAGCCCGCCGCTGGCAGAACTGGCCGCCAAGGCACAGGGTGAGGTCGTGATCCTGGTCGATGACGGCACGCGCAGCACGCCGCAGGCGCTCCTGTTGCCGGTACTGCTGGATGAACTGAACCGTGCGGGCGTGGCCGACGAGCGCATTGTGCTGCTGATTGCATTGGGCACTCACCGGCCGATGGACGCCGCTGAGCGCGAGGCGCACCTGGGCCGCGAGGCGACCCGGCGCGTGCGCGTGGAGAACCTGGATGCCCGCAACCCCGAGGCTTTTGTGGACCTGGGCACGAGCCCCAGCGGCGTGCCGATTTTTGTGGCCAAACGTTTCTACGAGGCAGGGCTGAGCCTGGCTGTGGGTAACATCGTGCCCCATATGTTCACTGGCTTTTCGGGCGGCGCCAAAATGGTGCAACCTGGGGTGTGCAGCCCATTGACCACGGCGCGCACGCACCTGCGCGCGGCGCCCCTGGTGCATCAGACGCTGGGGCAGATCGAGAACCCCGTGCGCGCCGAGCTGGACCTGATTGCGCGGCGGAGCAGGCTGGGTTTTATCGTCAACACAGTGCTCAACGGGCGCAACGAGGTGATCGAGATCGTGGCCGGCGACCTGGTGGCCGCTCACCGCAAAGGAGCAGCTACCGCGCGTGAGGTCTTTGGCGTGCACGTGCCCGAGCAGCCCAAGATCGTCCTTGCCGGCTCCTTCCCGGCCGACCGCGATTGGTGGCAGGCGGTCAAGGCGATCAACGCCGCCTCCATCGCCGCGCGCCCAGGGGGCGATGTGATCATCGTCGTGCCGGGCCCGGAGGGCATTGCGCCGGACCATCCATACGTGGAAGAGCATGGCCTGCTCACCCAGGCGCAGATCCTGGAGCAGGTACAGCAAGGCGCCTGCACCGACGAGGTGGCGGCAGCGGCCTGTATTGCCTGGGATGTGACGCGCAGCAAGACGCGGGTGACGGTCGTTTCCGAAGGCATCAGCGCCGAGCAGGCAGCGCGCATGGGCATGGAGCACGCGCAGACGGTGGAAGAAGCGCTGGAACGGGCACTGAGCCGCCAGGGTACCCGCGCCCGCATCGGCGTCATGCCGACGGCGGGTGAGTTGCTGCCCTTGGTATAGCCATGGAGGACCAGTGCGTTACGATGCCGTTGTCTTTGATCTTTTCCATACCTTGGTCGCGCTGGAGACGGCCGGGCCGGCGGGGCCGCCGCTGAACGAGCAGCTTGGCGCGCCGAAAGAGTGGAATACGGTCTGGTGGCGCCTGACCGATGGCCGGGCACGGGGACGCTACCCGACGAATGAGGGGCTCTTTGCCCTGATTGCGCAGGAGTTGGGATTGCCCGCTGAGCCAGAGCGTTGGCGGGCGGCGGCGACAGCGCGCAAGGCCCGCTTTCGCCGGGCGCTGACCCAGGTGGAGCCCGAGGTGCTCAAGGGACTGCAGGCCCTGCGCGCCCTGGGCCTGCCCTTGGGCCTCCTCAGTGACGCGGATTGCGACGAAGTCTCGTCCTGGCCCGACTCACCCCTGGCGCCGCTCTTCGACCGCGCTTTCTTTTCCTGTCACGAGGGCCTGCGCAAGCCCGAGACCGAGTTCTACCGCCGCCTCTGCCGCAGCCTGGGCGTGCAGCCCGAGCGCTGCCTTTATGTGGGCGACGGTTTCAGCGATGAGCACGTGGGCGCTCGGCGCGTGGGTATGACCCCCGTGCTCATGACCTGCTTCCTCAAGCGCTATTACCCGGAGCGTATCCCCCGGCTCCAGTCGCGCTGCGATTTTGCTGTCGGTAGTGTGGCGGAGCTGGCGGACGTAATCCGTCACGCGTAAAGCATGAAACGTCAAACGTAAGATTGCCATTGATTGGGCTCGCTGGGCAGTGGAGCAATCGCTGCAGGCAAGCTTGGGTGGAACAGTGAGTGTTGCACCATGACGACCTTACGTTTGACGTTTCACGCTTTACGCACATCAAAGGAGTCGCCTTGGCTCGCACAACCACCGCCACCTCCTGGGCTGCCGAAGTACCGCTCCTCGCCCTCCTGTGGGGGGCAAACCTGGCCGTGTTCACGGCGGACCTGATGATGAACGCCCTCTACCCGGCGCTGGCTATGCGCTTTGGGGTGCCGCTGGAGACGGTGGTGCTTCTGACCACGCCGCGCATGTTGGGGCAGATCGGGGTATTGGCTCTGGGCGCCCTTTCGGACCGGGTGGGCCGCGCGGCGGTGCTGGCCGCCGGGCTGTTCCTGGTGGCGCTGGCAGGGTGGGGCGGGGCACTGGCGCCAGGGCTGGGTGTGATGATCCTGGCCCAGGGCGCCATGGGGCTCGGCTTTGCCGTGGTAACCACCATCATCCCCTGTGTGGTAGGCGACCGCTACCGCTATGAGATCCGCGGCCGGCTCCTATCCCTCATCCAATTTGCCCTGCCCTTTGCGCTCATTGCCGTGGTGCCGACGATCATTGCGCTCGCCGGCCGGTACACCGTCGCCACGCCCTTTATGGCGCTGGGCACGGCGGCGGGGCTGCTGGGGCTGCTCTCGGCCTGGCGTCTGCCGCGGGCGATGGCGGCCGGCACCGCCCGCCCCGCGCCCGGCAGCGCCAAACCTGCCAGTTGGGTGCGGCCAGATGTGCTGGCTATCGTGGCCGTGTGCCTGCTCATGGCCATCGTGCCGACGGCGATCTTCGGCTTCCTGGCCGGCTGGGTAGGTGCGACCTTTGGCGACCCCGACCGCACAGTGAGCCTGGCCTTCGCCTGCGATGGCATAGGCGCCCTGCTCGGCGTCTCCCTGAGCGCTTACCTGGTGGATCGCCTGCACAAGCGTTGGGCGGCGGTGGTCGGGCTGGCGCTGACCGGGTGCTGCACCCTTCTGCTGCCGGGCACACGGGGCGCCTTGCCGCTCATGCTACTGGCCGTCGGCGGTCTGGCGGCGTTCAACGAAATCGGCTACATTGCGTCTCCGGCCCTCCTGGGGCAGATGGCTCCACAGGCGCGAGGCACCATCTTGAGCGTGTGGGCAACAGCATTGGCTATCGGCGGGGCGATTGCCCCCTGGCTGGCGCGGCCACTGTGGCAGCGATGGGGGATGCAGGGCCTCGGCTGGGCAGGCGGTGCGCTGCTGATCGTGCTGGCAGGTCTGCTCGCTCTGGTGCAGGCGGAGCCCGATTGATTTGGCCAGACCAATGCTGGTGTCGATTTGGGGCATCGACATACCTGTGGCATGATGTATATCGATTGTCAGCTGGATCGGCGGACTGCCACCCCACTGGAAAGCTGGACCACTATGACTTTATGGATGATCAAGCACGCATCATCGCTTGGCCGGCGCCCGCTATACGCTCCCCTCTGGTTGCCCATCGCGGCGGTTCTCCTGGCCTGCAGCCTGGCCGCCTGCGCAGCTCAGGCCGCTCCGCCTCCCACGGCCGCGCCGACCGCAGAGCCATCGCCCACGGCGAGTCCCACACCCAGGCCCACGGCCACCGCTACGGCAACGGCCACGCCCGAGCCCAGCCCGACGCCTACCCAGAGCCCCACCCAGACGGCGACGCGAAAGCCCAGCCCAACGGCGACCACGGCCCCGACGAAAGCCCCACCTGCGGCGACCCCCACCGAAAGCAAACCACAGGCGGCCGCCAATATCGCCGGCGCCACAGGGCCAGCGCCAGGCAGCTTGGGGCCGCGGCTGGTACTGGCCAACTATTTCGCCTGGTACTCACCATCAAGCTGGAGTGGCTGTAACATCAGCGCCGGCGACAAGCCGAGCCAGCTCTATAATTCCGATGATCCGGCGACGATGGCCACTCAGATCAGGCAAGCGATGAGCGCCGGCATCGATGGCTTTACCCTGCAGTGGTTCGCCCCCGGCGAGCGCACCGACCACAACCTGGCCACTCTGCTCGCCCAGTCGCAGGGCACCCCCTTCCGCTCCACCGTCATCTTCCTGCGGCACATCTGGCCCGGCACGCCCGCGCCCTCGCAGCCCGAGGTCATCAATGCCCTGCGCTACCTGATGGATCATTATGCCGGCAACCCCAATTTCCTGACCCTTGAGGGCCGACCGGTGATCTTTTTCACCGATCTGCCCCGGGTGCCCACCGCTCCCGGCCAGACCGCGCAGCAAGCCTGGGCGGCCATCCGCGCCCAGGCTGATCCACAGCACAAGGCGTGGTGGATCGCCGAAGGGCTCGACCCCTCCTATCTGGCCGTCTTTGACGGGCTCTACGTCTACAAGATAATCCATGCCGACTACCCCCAGGCTTATCTCAAGGCGGCGACCTGGGCGGCGTCGGTCAAGAGCTGGGAGCAAAAGACCGGCCAGCGCAAGCTCTGGTGGGCCACAATCACCCCCGGTTGGGATGATCTGCGCTCTACCTGTGTGTCCGATATCCGCACGCCCAGCAAGCCCTTCAAGCAGGACCGCGCCGATGGGGCCTTTTACCAGGCCACTGCAGAGGCCGCTCTGGCCACCAATCCCGACGGTCTGTGGATCAACAGCTGGAATGAATGGGTCGAGGGCACCTACATCGAGCCCGGCGTGCAATACGGCGATCGCTATCTGCAGCTCACCGCCCAGATCGCCGCCCGTTTCAAGAAAAAATAGACGCGCGGCATCGCCCCGCGAATCAAAAGAGCCCGAGGCTCAACTCGGGCTCTTTTCGTTCATCGTTTTGGCGGAAGGGGTGGGATTCGAACCCACGGTGAGGACAAGCCCCACAACGGTTTTCGAGACCGCCCCATTCAACCGCTCTGGCACCCTTCCACGCGGATAGATTATACCACGGCCAGCCTGCTTTGGCAACACGATAGGCGGCCGTCCGGCCCTGGGCACTGGGTGCATCCAGGATCCGTATCCGCCGCCCGGGTTGCGGCCGGCCTCAACCTGGGAAAGGGGGCAGGCCTGCCCCCAAAAGGCCCTGTACCGGGGTAGCGCACAGCCTAGAGGCCAGTTGCCAGGGCAGAGCGCCTCTGGCGGCAGCCTGTTGGCCGTGAACTCGCCGATGCGCCCCGGATGCACCCCGGGAGCTGCTTGCCTCTCTGCAGACATTCCGCTATAATCGAAGTGGTGACCCCTGCAAAGGCGGCGTCCCGGATTCCGTCCCATATCGCTCCGGCAAGCCTTTGAGGAGATGTTGATGTGCGTGCCACCCGCTATGCCGATTACCGGCAGGCCATGTTGGCAGGTCTTGCGGCCTACCAACAAAGGCGTTTTGCCGGGCGCGATGTGCTCTTTGAGCCCAGCCCGGCAACCAGGCTCACTTTTAGCCCTGGCGCCGCGCACCGGAATCTGTTCGACCCCGCCCTCTATCACGACCTGGCACATCGCCCGCCCAGCCTCCGCCAAATGACCTCGGCGCGTGCACTCGCCATCTCGGTGTTCGGTACGCTGGCCCGGCGCGAGGATTTGGGGCTCCTCTCCGAAGCGCTCTGCACCGATGGCCAGCCCATCATTCCGGCTGGTGAAGCACGGCAGGCGCTGTCGCTGACCCTGCAAGGTGTGACAGGGGTCGACCTCTGGCTGAGCGGCCCGCGCCTCCGCCTGGCAGTGGCGCCCTATTTCTTGGAGCGCAGCCTGGACTCGTGCAAGACCGACCGCCGTGGCCATTGTCCAGGCATGGCTGAGTGCGACGACCTGGCCTGGCTGAACCACAGGGTAGCGGAATGCCCACTGCGCCGTCTCTCAGGGTTGATCCATCCTCTGCGCGCGCTGGCGGCGGACCCGATGGCGGATGCCGTGATATCGCGCAGGCTGCTGCTGGTGTGCGATGCGCGCAACCCCGCCTTTGCTCCCGCTGGGCGCCTGAGCAGGCTTCTGGCTGAGTTACAGCAGGCCCTGCCGCCCCCCTTTGCCCTGCAGCGCACTACCTGGCAGGCCATCAACGCCCCCATGGCTCGCTCTCCCTGGTACTCGGACCTGCTGGCCTTTCTCAAAGACAAGTATGGGATCGACTCGTAATAAGTAAAGCGTAATAAGTAAGGTCGCTATCGTGGCACATCGACTGCTCACCGGAAGGTGCTAGGCAAGAATGCCCTGTTGAGCAGTACATCTGCGGAAATGGCGACCTTACTTATTACGCTTTACTTATTACACTCGGCTGTGCATAGCAGTATCGGCAAGCGTGCGGGCACTTCATCCGATAGCTGCCGATATCCACGCTCGGTGTGCAGCCGCAGGCGGGGCGCTGGCCGGGGTCTTTGTGCGTGGGCAAAGGGAGTCGGCGCGGGTGCAGGGCAGCGAGGAGGGCGCCATCAATACAGGCGGAAGCCTGGATGCCAGCCTCAACCAGCGGCGGATCTGCGCAGGCATACAGGGTGAGCCCGCGCGCCCGGGCCAGCTCGTGCAGGTAAGCAGCGATCTCCGCGCGCTCCGCCGGCGCTGGCTCGTACCACTTTATCCCGCGCCGGCGCATCTTGGGGTAGACCTGGGCGATCGAGATGCGCACGGATTGCACGCCATTGGCCGCGGCCGCATCGAATACCGCATGCGCGTAGGGCAGGTTCGAGCGCACGCTTTCCCCATCACGCCAGTGCACGATCGGGTCAAAGCGCACACTGACGCGCCGAGGGTCGCCCGCCCAGGCCACCAGCGCGGGGAGCTGCGCTGCTATCTCGACCCAGGGGGGCACATGCGGTTCGAGGTTGCTCCCGCCCAGGCCGGTGATCGTGAGCTGAAAGGCAAGTTGCTCATACCTGGCCAGGAGTTCGCGTACCCCATCCTCATTGTGCAGGAACGGTCCATAGTCCTTCGACACAAAGACAATCGAGTGCACATCCCGGGGCGCAAGGGAGACAGTGCGCACGAGTCCGCCGTAGGGTGAGACCACTTCCACCACGCCGGCCCGCAGCGCCTGCGCCAGCCATCCGGTGTAGCAGGCTGGAATATCCGTACGCCGGCTGCAGGAAACGACATAGGGGGGCTGCAAGGCCATTTTACCTCCTGGAAAGCGCCAATATTTAAGGTTAGGCCGAATCTTTAACATAAGTAGTCCCTGACTACCACTGCTAGGGGCAGCACATCTATTGAACCCCTACCCGTTGGGGTTGACGCAGACTCGCGGCGCTATTGCCAAAAGAGCCAAACTTTGCTAGAATCGGATACAGTCGCCGGGCTGATGAAGAGGAGGCAGAGCAAACACAATGGGTCAGCCGGCAGACGCCCACCCTGGTTATCGGTTATGCCCTACCCCCAAGGGGCCGTGAAGTCTGGGTTCCTCTTACCCAAGACCAGCGGTCGCATGTGGTATCTAGCGGTTCCCTACGCAGGTCCTGCCAGATATCCAGTTGTGGTAGAGGGTGGAGCTTCCACCCCGTCAGGACCTTGCTGAGAGCCCACTAGACCGCTGTGGCAGCGACCGAAGCATACCCGGCGTCTCAGGATTCTGGAACGGTTTATTCTAGCACAAACTCCGCCCAAGGCAACGAGCACGGCTCCTGTCGCAGGATTCTTTGTCTCTGGCAAAAAGTCCTGGCTGTAGTGCATTCCCGGTTTGGCCGCTTGCCAGCCATTCTCGACCGAACCGAGAGGCAATGTGGGTGAGGTATTGAAGGATGGATGCAAAACGCATATGGCAGACTGCCCTTGGTGAGCTACAATTGCAACTGACCAGGGCAACCTTTGATACCTGGCTGAAAGACACTACGGGCATCGCCTACGAAGACGGCGCCTTTGTAGTCGGCGTGCGCAACGCCTATGCCAAGGACTGGCTGGAGAATCGTCTCTATGCGCACGTCTCACGTACCCTGGCCAGTATCATGAACCGCACCATCGAGGTGCGCTTTGTAGTCAACCCCCAGCCAGAGCCCGCGCCTGCCTCGCCAGAACGGTTCGACCTGCTGCATACGCCCGATCTTCGTCACGAAGCATGCCCGCCTGCCTCTGCTTCGTCCATAGCGGCGCCGGCCCCGCCTCCCGCACCGACCTCGCCGCCGATGCTTAACCCACGCTACACCTTTGAGACTTATGTGGTCGGCAATGCCAATCGCCTGGCCCACGCAGCTTCCCTGGCCGTGGCCGAGAACCCGGCTGCATCCTACAACCCTCTGTTCCTCTATGGCGGTGTGGGGTTGGGCAAAACCCACCTGCTGCACGCCATCGGTCATCGCGCCCTGAACAAAGGCCGCTCGGTGCTCTATGTCTCTTCGGAGACCTTTACCAATGAGATGATCAACGCGATCCGCACTCAAAGCACCGAAGCCTTTCGCGGCAAGTACCGCAATAACAACGTCCTCCTGATCGACGACATCCAGTTCATCGCTGGCAAGGAATCGACCCAGGAGGAATTCTTCCACACCTTCAATGCCCTGCACCAGGCCAATAGCCAGATCGTGCTGACCAGCGATCGCCCGCCCAAGGCCATTCCTACCCTGGAGGAGCGGCTGCGGTCGCGCTTCGAGTGGGGCCTGTTGGCGGATATTCAGACGCCCGATCTGGAAATGCGCATCGCCATTCTGCGCGGCAAGGCCGAGAGCCTGGGTGCTCAGCTGTCGCCCGATGTGCTCGAGTACACGGCACGCAAGATCCAGAGCAATATCCGCGAGCTGGAAGGCGCGCTAAACCGCATCGTAGCCTATGCCCGCATGATGGGCCTGCCGCTCACTGAGGAGACAGCCGCGGAGGCGCTGCAGGATGTGCTCGTACCAACGCAATCGGCGCAGCCAACACAGGTGATCGAGGCCGTCTGCCGCTTTTATGAGATTCGCCGCGAGGACCTGGTCAATCGTCGCCGCAACCGTGAAATCGTCGTGCCCCGCCAGATGGCCATGTACCTGCTGCGCGAGGAAACGGGGCTCTCGCTCTCTCAGATTGGTTCCGAGTTGGGAGGGCGCGATCATACCACAGTCCTGCACGCATGCGACAAAGTCACCGAACAGATCGAAGAGGATGAACAGATGCGCCGTGAGCTCCTGGCTATCCGCGAGGCTCTCTACCACGGTAAAGCCTCATCCACATCCTGACGCC
>DAOTVS010000018.1:0-6137 GCA_034436375.1 Anaerolineae bacterium
CGCCGCCGCCACCACAGCAGAGCGAGAGCTCGCGGTTGTCGCGCATCTCGGTGAATTTGATATCGGGGATGGCGCGCAGGACCTGGCGCGGGGCCTCGTAGATGCCGTTGTTGCGGCCCAGGTCGCAGGGGTCGTGATAGGTGACGGCCTTGGGGTAGGGGCCCAGCTTGAGCTTGCCCTCGCTCACCAGGTCGGCGAGCACTTCGGTGGCATGGCGCACCGCAAAGCCCAGCTCGCCGCCGATCATGCGCGGGTACTCGTGCTTCCAGATGTGCAGGCACGAGGGGCAGGTGGTGACGACCGTCTTGGCGCCCAGGGCGCGCACGGCCTCCACGTTGTGCTTGGCCATCGCCTTGGCCTCTTCGCGCATACCGGCAATGAGGAGGGGATAGCCGCAGCACCACTCGCCGGCGCCCAGGGTCGTGAAATCGGCGCCGGCTTTCATCAGGATCTGCGTCATGCTCTGGGGGATGCCATAGGCCTGCGGGTAGAGCGCGCCCACACAGCCGACAAAGTAGACCATCTCGGCCTGCCGGCCGGCGAGCCCCTCGGGCACGACGGGCAGGTTCTGGCTCCAGCCCATACGCCCGGCGTTATCTTCCCCAGAGATGTTGTACCGGGTGGTGATATTCTGCTTCAGCGTGGCCAGGGGCTGCGGGAAATGGCCCGCCGCCACCAGTTGCTCGCGCATGGCGATCCAATGGTCGCGGGTATCGAGGCCGACCGGGCAGACCTCGGCGCAGCGCGCGCACAGGGTGCAGCTAAAGACGGCATCGGAGAATTCCTGCGATGACTCGATCTTGCCTTCCATATAGTCGCGGAAGGTAAAGAACTTGCCGCGTGGGGCCTGGCTCTCCCAGGTGCGGCTGGTATACTGAGGGCACTGATCCACACAGTAACCGCACTGGGCGCAGGACCAGGAATCCCAGGCCACGGCATCGGGTACATCGCGTTTGCCCTGGCCTTGGGGCCGCTCGCCGATGGGCGATTTGGCCTCGTTGGCCACCAGGCGCACCATGGGCTCGAAAACCTGCGCCGTGGTCATAAAAGTCGACAGGAGGCTCGCGCCCAGAATCTTGCCGGGGTTCATGATGCCCTTGGGGTCCACCTGGGCTTTGAAAAAGCTGAGCCGGCTCAGGCGCGCGGAACCGAACACCTGCGCCGCCTCGCCTCGGAAATAGAGCCCGGTGGCATAGGCGCGCCCGCCATGCTTCTTGGCGGCCGCGAGCACGCTCAGGGCCAGGCCAAAAGCGAGATTGTAGGTGAGCGTCCGCTCGTCGTGGGGGATAAACCCAAGGAGGGTCGACTCGAACCCGCCCTGTACACGCCGGGCCAGCAGCCCTTCCATCACAATCGGCTGCTTGACGGCCGCCAGGATATCGTCCAGCGCATCGCCCAGGCCCTCCAGGGGCACCGTGACCTCGGCGGGCACCAGGCTGGGCCCCAGCCGCTTGACGTGCATAATATCAAAGCGCTCGGCCCATTCGTGGGCGGCCAGCTCCGCCGGTAGCAGGCGCCCGTTGTGGGCCATCAAGGCCGTGCCCAGGGCCCGCTCGATCTCCGGCGCGCGCTCCGCCGGCCCGACGAATATGGCCACCCAAGTTGGGGGCAGCTTGGGCCGGTGGGCGCCGGCATCGTGCATATGGGTCGCCTTGGGCTTGAGCTGATTCTTCAGCTCAGCCATCTTGGGGTTGATAAAGCTGACCGACCACAGGGGCGCACCCTGCATAGCCACCAGGCGGATGGCCCCGGCCAAATCCTGCGCCGAGCCAAACTCAGCGCCATAGATCTTTTCCTCCACGGCCCGGCGCACACGCAGGGTCACCTCAAGGATAATGCCGGTAATGCCTTCGGCCTCACTGACCAGGTCCAGGTCTTCGCCGGTGAACGTACGCTCCTCGCCATTGGGCAGGAGCACCCGCGCCGAGACGACATTGTCGCGGAAGCAGCCATACTCATAGGAGCCATAGCCCGCGCCGCCCTGGGCCAGCCAACCACCGACCGTGGACGAGGGCGCGCTGGAGGGGTAGAGGCGCAGGGCCAGCCCCTGCCGGCGCAGCTCCGCCTCCAGGTCCTGCCAGACGATGGAGGGCTGCACGGTGGCGGTGAGGGCCTCCGCATCAATATTGACGATGGCACGCAGACGATTGAGGTCTACCTCAATGCCGCCCTCGACGGGGATCACCCCGCCATAGCCAGAGGTCGCCTTGGCGCGGGGGGTGAGGGGCACTTGGTGCTCCGCGGCCCAGCTCACGAGCTTTTGCAGCTCTTCCTCGCTCTCGGGCTTGACGATAGCGTCCGCAACGCCGGGGCCGATCAGGGGGCGCACCATCTTGGGCATGGAGCCCACATCGTGGCTGTGGATACGCCGCTCCAGCGCATCAAAGGTCACGCGCCCGGGGAATAGTTCCTTGAGTTCTGCGAGTTCCTTGAGATCCCTAGCCATTTTGCCTATCTCCAACTTCAACTGGCCAGACGGCCAAGAAGAAATGCCTGCCCTTGCACTATGCCACGGGCATAGCTTTTGTGCAAATCGGCACAATCCCCGCGGAGCGACAATACCATTATACCATACATGGGAAGGGTATGTCAAAGACGTATGCAATCCTGTCGCACCAGGAAAACAATCGGGTGCGGCCTGCCCCCAGCCTGAGTTGCGCTCCCGACCAGGTTCACCTTGAGATAGGGTGAACAAGATGCAAGTCGCTTGCATTTACTGTCGACTTGTACTACTATTATGTCGCCCATATTCCAGTAAATAGTCCCCTACAACAGGGCTGCACGACGTAAGGAAGGTTCGAAAGAGCTTTGAATCCGCTACAGTTGCTCACGCGGGCCATAGGCCCCTATGCCGATATCCCGACGGTCGGCCTGCGGCTGGCAATCGGGCTCCTGGTTAGCGCAGTCATCGCCCTGCTGGCCTACCGGCGCCAATCTCTCTCTCAGAGCGGCGCCTGGGGGGCGGTCCTCATTGGTACGATCATCTTCGGTCTGGGGGGTCTGCCCTGGGGCCTGTTATTGATTGCCTTTTTCGTCACCTCCAGCATCTTTACCCACTACCAGCAGCGCCGGAAAGAGGCCCTGGCCGACCATGCAGCCAAGACGGGCCGCCGCGACCTGGGGCAGGTGCTGGCGAATGGGGGCATCGGCGCGCTCCTGGCGGCCGCCTTTGCGCTCACAGGCGGCAATCAGATCATATTCTTCTTCGCCTTTGTCGGCGCCATGGCCGCTGTGACGGCCGATACCTGGGCTACAGAGCTGGGCGTGCTCAGCCCCGAAAAGCCGCGTCTGATCACGACGGGCGAGCGGGTGGAGCGCGGCTCCTCTGGGGGCGTTTCCTCCCTGGGGCTGGCCGCCGCCGTTGCCGGCGCCTGGGCGATCAGCTTTCTGGGTTTTGCCCTGGTGCTGGGGCAATACGCCCTGACGGGCGATCTGCTGACCCTGCGCGTGGTCTGGTTACCACTGTTGGCCGCTCTGGGCGGTGTAGCCGGCTCCCTGGTCGATAGCCTCTTGGGCGCCACAGTGCAGTGCACCTACTATTGCCCGCAGTGCGGCAAAGAGACCGAGCAGCCCATACACCGCTGCGGCCGGCAGCCCATCCACATCCGGGGCTGGCACTGGCTCGACAACGACTGGGTCAATGTGGCTGCCTCCCTCACCGGTGTACTCGTGACGGTGCTCCTGGGGGCGCTGGTGCTCTACCTCTAGAGCCGAGACCGGTCACACCGATTCCTCCAGTCACAGGCTGACAGCCAAGAATCCGATGCGCGAGGGGTCTGGAGCGCCAAGGTCGAAATCACGCGACCTTCGCTCCAGACCCCTCGCGCATCCACCTTTCTACAGCACAGCGGCGCCGTGAACCAGTGGGGGAGGTTATCCGTCATAAGAGTGGGACGTGTCGCGAGCCACAGTACAGAGAAGGAGACGGCCATCACCGCGCGGGTGGATGAGTGGAGACATGCCAGAGGGCGGGATCGCGCCGCTGCTGCGGACGGGGCGGACGATCTGACTGTGCGCCTGTGCGCCGGCGACCCCGCGGCGCTGGATGAGATGGCGGCAAGCTGCGGCCCGCGGCTCTACCGCTACCTGGCTCGCCTGGCGCCGGATGCGGAGATGGCGCGCGATATGACGCAGGAATGCCTGCTGCGCGCCGTCAAGGCCCTGTGGGCCGGCGCGCACCCTGAGTGCCTTCTGCCCTGGCTCTTCCAGATCGCCACCAACCTGGCGCACGACGATCACCGCAGCGCCTACCGCCAGCGCGTGCTGCTGTGCGACGACTTGGAGTCGCTCGCCGGCGCCGATGGTCACGATACCGAGCACACCGTGCTCGCAAGCCTACAGGCGGCGGACCGCAGCGCTGCCGTGAGCCAAGCCATGCGCCAGTTGCCCGTGGAGCTGCGTCAGGTGATCCATCTGCGCTTTGTGGAGGACCAGCCTGTGAAGGAGATTGCAGCCATCGTCGGTGTGCCGGAGGGGACGGTCAAATCGCGCCTTTTCCGCGCCTACCGGCTGCTCGAGCGCGAGCTGGCGGGCTGGAAACCCGAGGAGAAAGGGGGCGATGCCCATGGTAGAGCCACAGGATGACCGGCTGCGCGCACTGCAGGCCGGCTTGGCGGCAGGCGCCCGGCAGGCGGGCGAGCCCGAGCCGAGCCTGGAGGATGTTCGTGCCCTGGCGCGCCTGCTGCAGACCGCTCAAGAGGCCCCGGCGGACCTCGTGCCCTCCCTGCGCGCCGTGTTGGCGCGAGAGGCCCTGGCCGGGCAGCGGCTGCCGGCAGCGCGGCCGGGGCAGGGCCTGCGCCCACTGCTGGCGCTCCTCTGGGCCGAGGCGCGCTTTCTGCCCCTCTCCTTCTTTGTGTTGCAGGCAGCGCTCCTGGCCGTAGCCCTCTTGGCGAACCGCTATCTGACTGGCTTTGCCGGGCCGAGCCTGCTGGCTGGGCCGCCGGGGGCTACGTACGACCTCCTGGCGCGCGCCCTGTGGCGCGATGCGCTGGGCCGCTCGGTGGATGCCATCACGCTGCTGGCGCCCTGGCTGGGCATGCTGACGGCGCTCTTTGCCGTCCTGCCCTGGCGCCGCGGCCTCTGGGCGGACCTGGAAGCTCTGTCGCCTTTTTCCAACGCCACGCGGCTCCTGGCGCGGGCTGCGGTGGCCACACTGATCGTGGTGGTCGCGACGCTTGGCCTGGGCCTGTGGCAGGGGCAGGGTGCATCCCCTGCCCTGCTGGCGTTGGCGCGCGCGGCGCCCCTCTTCCTGGCCGTGGCCTGGGCGCTCGCCTGGGCGCTGCCGTTCGGCGCCGTAGGCGGCGCCCTCGCTTCGCTCTTGCTGTGGGGCGGATTGACGTGGTGGGGCGGCAGCCTGGGGTGCTGGGACCTCTTCGCCCCCCCGGCGGCGGGCAGCGCCATGCTCGTGCAGGCGCTGGCGCTGGGCGCAACCCTGGCCCTCTTTGCCGTTGTGCGCGCTGAGGCCGGCCGTGGCGCCAGGCAGGTGCGCGGATGGTGATGATCGAGCTGGATGCGATCTCGGTTCGCTTTCCCGGGCGCGTGGCCCTATGCGATCTCTCGCTCGCCCTGCAGCCGGGCGTGACCGTGATCCACGGGGCGAACGGGGCGGGCAAGACGACGCTGCTGCGCCTGGTGGCGACGCTGCTCTCTCCTGACCGGGGCCAGGTGCGCTACCCGTGGGAGAACGCCGGCCCGGGGAGCCTGGACCGGCTGCGCGCGCGTATCGGTTACGTGCCGCAGGACGGCCGTCTGATGCAGACGCTCTCCTGCGCCGATGCCCTGCGCTACCTGGCGGCCGTGCGCGGCCGGCCCAGTGGGCGGCGCGACGTCGAGCCGCTCCTGGCGCGCTGGGGGCTGTGGCCGGTGCGCGCCCGGCGACTGGATCGACTCTCTACCGGCGAAGCCCGCCGGTGGCTGCTGGCGCAGAGCCAGCTCAGCAACCCCGACCTGTGGATCCTCGACGAGCCCCTGCGCGCGCTCGACGCCGAGGCCGTGCAGACGCTGCGCGCCGAGCTCACCCTCTATGCCTCCTCTACCCGCACTACACCCCGCTTTGCCCTCGTTGCCGCCCATGATGCCTGCCTCGACGAGCTGGCCCGGCAGGTCGTATACCTTGACTGTGGCCAGATTGCCCTCTC